>SLLG01000005.1 GCA_007134215.1 Opitutales bacterium
GCGAGCTGCGCGGGACCGAAACGGTGAACATTGTTAAGGTGGGCGGTGGGCTGTAGGAAGCCGGAGGGGATTTTTTCCCGTTCCGCTGACCAGTCGCCGTAGACGGCCTCCGGCATGGGCATATCGCGGTAAAGCTCCCAAAATTTCGGCGAGGGATCGAAGGGCGGGTGGGGTTTGCTGATGCTCGTCCAGAGGAAGAAGGGGCGCTCGGGGTCGCGGGTTTCGAGGAAATCGATAGAGCGGTCAACGACCCAGCGGGTGAGGGTTTTGTTTTCATCGACGGAGCCGAGGACGGGCTCCATTTCATTTTGCCCCATGCCGTGCTGCGAGCCGAGTTGTTCGGGGTCGGTTTGCTGGCGCTGGCGGTAATAGTCAAAGGCCAGCTCCATCGTCTCGAAGCCGAACTTTGCGCGCATGGGGTGGAAGTGCATCTTGCCCTGCGCGCGGGTCTCGTATCCGGCGGCGGTGAGGAGACCGGGGAGGGTTTCTTTGCCGCGGATGGGCTCGGCGTCGGTGTTGCCGACAGCTCCGTGCCGGTAGGCGGGCAGGCCCGTCATGATGGTAGCGCGGGCGGGCATGCAGACCGGGCAGTCCGAGTAGGCGCGGGTGTAGCGGATGCCGGTGTCGCAGAGCCAGTTCAGGTGCGGCGTGAAGATGTGGTGGTTTCCAGCTGCATGAATCGTGTCGAACCGCTGCTGATCGGTCGTGATGAGAAGGATGTTGGGACGTGCCACGGGTGAATCTTCAGGCAAAGGTGCGGTCGACGTCGGCCCACTGGGCTGTGTTCCATTCACAAGACGGATCGCCCGGTTGTTCCTGGTGCCACGGATTCGTGCGCTGGGGAAGGGGCAAGGCGTTTGGATCAGGATTGAGGAGGGGATCGTCGGTGGATTGCATCCACGAGGCGAGTCGCGCCCGCAGATCGGCTAATGTTTCAGCGTGCACCGGATCGGCAGCGAGATTGTGCTGCGGATATTGCGTTTGGGCTCGAAGGCGGCGTGCAAGGTAACCTCGCCGATGACCTCCTCGCTTTTATGGTAGGAGAAAGCCGTGTCGATGTGACAACCACCGGCGTCGAGGAAAGCGCGCACTGTGGCCACGCCCTCGGCCTTGGAGACCTCGCCATAATAGACGCCGCCCAAGCCCCATGTGCCGAGGCCGATACCCGCCATGGAGGGGCCGGAAGAAGAGGAGGGTGGGGGCTCGGAAGAGAGCATGGAAGGGGCATCGACCCTGCGTTGACCCACGGCAACGGACGGACGGGTAAATCCGTTTTCCTGACCCTGCGAAAATCCCGATAGGGCGAACCCTTATCCGCCCATTTTTTTCAGCGCGGTTCGCAGGAGCGGCGCAGCCAATCGGCAAAAACGCTCTCCGGGATGGCGCGGGCGGCGAGGGCAAGGGTGCGCTCCACGGCTTCTTCCTCGGGCGCGATCAGTTGCAGGCCATTGGTCCCGAGAAAGGTGTAGGCCGCCATGAAGCCGGTGCGCTTGTTGCCGTCGAGAAAGGGATGGTTCCCCACGATACCGTCGGCGTAGGCGGCGGCGAGAGCGGGGATATCGGGCGCAGGCTCTTCGTAGGCGAAGCGGTTCCGCGCACGCTCCAACGCGGAGCGGAGCATCCCCTCATCGCGCACCCCATCCAACCCGCCAAAGCGGTCGAGCAACTCGGCATGGATCGCGAGGATCTCCTGCCGCTCCAGCCAAACCGGCTCCTTCATTTGGCCAACTCGCGCAGGGCGTTGCGGTAGCGGCGCATGCCTTCCTCCGCGATCGCCATCTTCTCCTTAAAACCCGGTCGGTCGGGCGTGAGGCGCATGGCCCCCGCGGCATCGCCCGTGAGGTAGAGCGTCGCCCCTTCCTCCACCTTCATCTGGTGCAGCGCTTCCTTGGGGAGCACGATCCCGAGCGAGTTCCCGATGCGACGGACTTTGGTTTCAATAGCCATGGGAATAACGAATGTAATAACATGGGCGTTGTCAAGCAGCGCAGGCTGGGTCTTCAAGGGGGAGTCAACGATTTCATTGCGGGGAGGCTGGCCAACTCCCCCTGTGGGAAGGACCGCTATGCCCATGAGACGCGCACGCCCCATTCGCCCTTTTTCCGGTTCCTCCGTCCTGTGCGGAATGGCCGCCTTGGTCGCCTTGATCCCGATGGCTTCGGGGGGTTCGGGTCAGCCCAACATTGTTTGGATTGTCGGAGAGGACCACAGCGCCTTGCTTGGAGCCTACGGCCATACGCAGGCGGCGACACCGCACCTCGACCGGATGGCGGCGGAAGGGGTTATCTACGACCGCGCGTATGCGCCCGTACCGATCTGCGCTCCGGCACGCTTCGCCCTCATCACCGGTCGGTATGCGGCGGCGCACTACGGGAGCGAGGGCATGCGCGGTTGGTCCGATTTGCCGGAGCCGTATGTCTTTTTCCCGCAGTTCTTCCGTGAGGCCGGCTACTACACGGCGAACTGGGGAAAAACCGACTACAATACCGGGCGCTACCTCGGCGGCGATACCGACCTCACTCTGGAGGCGGCGTGGGACGGCACCCGCTTCATTTGGGAACCGTTGGGCGACGACGCCCCGGAACGCGGGCCGCACTGGCGGCATCGGCCCGACCCGGGCAGCCATTTTTCCAACAGTTCAACATCGTGAGCACGCACACGAGCTTCCTCTTTCCGGATCGCTTGCCGGACCCGCCCCGGCGCGATCCGGCGTTGGTCATCTTACCCCCGCATCACCCCGACACCCTGGCGGTGCGGAAGGATTGGGCGCACTTCCTCGATCGCATCGAAGAGTTGGACGATCAGGTGGGCACAGTCTTCGCCGATCTGGAGGAGGATGGGGTGCTCGATGACACCTTTGTCTTTTTCTTTTCCGACCACGGCGGGGCCGTGATGCGGGGCAAGCGCTTCATCTTTGAAAGCAGGGTGCACGTGCCGCTCATTGTATGGTTCGGGAAAAACTACCGGCACCTCGCGCCGGAGACGGTGGACGGTCGGGTGGGGGCGCTGGTCTCCTTCGTCGATTTCGCGCCAACCGTGCTCAACCTGATCCGTGCTCAACCTGGTGGGTATGCCGCAGTCGGACTATTTTCATGGAAGGCCCTTTCTCGGGCCGGATCTACCGGAACCGCGCAAATACGCCTTGCTCCACCGGCAACGCATGAGCGAGCACATCGACCGCCTTCGCGCCCGTTTTGTGACATGGATGTGGGAGACCGATTCCACCGTGCCCTTCGAGCGCGACGGGCGGTGATACCACGGCTCACTGGACCCTTGGCTGGCATCCCTCCGGGATGTTCTAAGGTGGCCGCCCCTCGATCCACCCAGCGGCCTTCGCAGAGGCTGCATTTTTGGATGCTGGGGAGGCCGCGCTCGCCGCGGTGGACCTGCGCGACAACGATGTCGACTGCCGCGTGGCCCAGTAGTTCGCTGGGGTAGTGGACGCCGCTCCAGCCGGGACTGTCCTCGTTGACGTCGAGCTGAAAGACCGGCACCGGGTGTTGGGTTGGGTTGAAGGCGGCCTAGTTGGCCGGACTGAATCCTTTTCGATTCGTCAAGATGCAGTCAGGCTTTGTTTCCGCCCACCAGTGAATCAAATGCACGAGGAAATCCTCCGGGTCGGTTTCCCGCCAGTCCATCAAGGGCTGGATACGATCTTTCTCTGGAAGGTGCGAAACCACCGACCAAAACGCCCCACTGATGTACCCGCCGATCTGGTCATCATACCGCTTCGACACCACTAAGCCGGGGCGCCGCGCTCCAGCTTTCCGCACCTTTTCGAGCGCCATACGGGTTCCTCGAAAGTGATCGGACTCGGTGAAATTGCCGAACGCTACTGCTTCCGTGGTCAATCTTTTGCCCGCCATGCGTCAATGTTCATGAGCCGGTCATCCTCCCTAAGCAGAAATAAAGCGACGCACGCCGCGAGCATAGGCCAGGCGGCGAAGAAGAGCAGATTTCCGAAGGGATCCAAATACTGCTTCCAGGATGAAAGTGTGGAGACGGTATGCATCGCCAGAACCAATCCGTAGGTCCATGTCCGGAAGATCCCGGAGAGGAAACCGAGAACGATGACCAACTGCACGGTACCGATCACGTAGAAAGCGCCGTGCCCCAACCCCTCTACCATATAAAAGTTGGCAAATACGGCGGCGGCATGTTCCGGCTGCACGAACTTGTCCAATGTCCACACGAACATGACGATGGCAAACAATGGAAGTTGCCGTTGACAGGCTGTGTCCTATGCCAGCGGCGGCCCTTTCCAGTCCGGGGGCGGTTCGACGCTGCCTTCGACGAACTGTACCTGTTCGCGGAGGACGTGGCGGATCCACGCGGGCTTGATGGCGCGGGCCTCCCCCGCGGCGTAGCACGCGGCGAGTGCGGCAGCGGTGCCGGCGGCCTGCCCGATGGCGCTTACGCCGGAGATGACCCGGTAGGAAGAGTGCGCTTCGTGGGTGCCGCTGATGCAGCGTGAGCCGAGAAGTAGATTGTCCGCGTCGGCCGCTATCAGTGAGCGGTAGGGGATATGGTAATACCCGGACCCCGGGATATCGATCATGCGCGTTGGGCCGCCGTCGGGGTCGTGGATGTCGATCTCGTAGGCGCAGGCGGCCACCATGTCGCCGAAACGCGCCTCGCCGAGGCAGTCCTCCTGCGTGAGGGTGTAATCGCCGAGAACCCGGCGCCCCTCGCGGATGCCCATTTTGGCGGCGACAAACTCCAATTTGGCTTCCGCGAAGGCAGGGTGGCGCCGCAGGATCGCGAAGAGTTCTTCGACGAAGACGCGCCCTGTCTCCATCGCTTTCGCTTCCGCCCCCGGCTCCACCGGGTTCACGCCGACGACTTCATTGGCGTTGAAGAGAAGGCGTTCGCCGTCGGGGTAGGGAAAGCAGACGACGCTGTTCTTCGGGTTTTGCGTTTCCCCGCGCGCTTTCGCTTCTTTGTACAGCGCCGTCAGTTCGTTCCAGAGGGATTGGAGCCCCCCGCGCGTGGAAAACTCCGGCACGCGCAGCCGCGCTTTGTCGATCCCGCCCATGGCGAAAACGAGAGTGGCGCTTTGGAGGGCGCCGTCGCCCTTGCGCCCGATCGAGGACCGGCATCCGGCGAGGGCGGAGAGATTGCCGTCCGCCGTGGCGTCGACGAAGGAAGCCGCGTCAAACGCCGAGCCATCGTCACATTGTACGCCGCACAGGAGCCGTCCGTCCCGTGACAGCCCGGCGACACCGCAGCCGGTGCGGACGGTGAGGTTGGCTTCCGCTGCGAGGAGGCGCCGGTAGGCGGCGGCGAGTTCCTTCTCGTCGTAGGTGAGGCGCGGGGCGGTAGCGCGCTTGTCCCATGTGCTGTGCAGGTATGCATGCGGAAACAGCTCCCGGTGGATACCGATGTTGATCGGACGGTGGTCGCGCCCGTGAAATTTGCAGATGAGCGACACGGGCGAATGCACGCCCGTCCCGCCGATTTCCCGCGCCTTCTCCAGCAGAAGGGTGCGGGCACCCGTGCGCGCCGCCGACAGCGCCGCGCACACGCCCCCCGCGCCCGCGCCGGCCACGATGACCTCGAATTGGGTTTCCTGCTTCGGTCGGTTGTTCATTGCCCGAATTCTCATTATCCGTCAATTGCCCGTGTCAAGCCGCTCGTTGTCAAGCGGCTCATGCTCAAAGTCCACGTGCGTATGTGCTGTTCCATCTTCGCGAAAAGGAAATTGTTCAGTCTCGCGGGTCAGCCACTCAAGATAAAATAACTATTATGCTTACCGTTATTTTTAAATTGAACATAAAAAGAGTCTTGACGGAACGGCGGTATTCGCGCGTGAATGAAGTGTCCCAATGATAAACCCTCTCTTGCTGACCGACCGGCCGGTTTCGGCCTGTATTGCTTTGTTTTGAAGCGACAGCGGCGGCGGCGGGAGTGCCGACCAAGAAAGAGCCAAATCCAATCATGAAAAAGATGATGCATAACCAAACCGAACCCAAGAATACCCTGCGCCGCATCTGCTTGCTCGCCGCCGTGGTTCTAATGGCTCCGGTGTGGACCCTCGCGGGGGCCGATGAAGCGGAGATGCGGCAGCGGGTCGCCGAGCTTGAGCGGCAGCTCGCGGTCGCGCGCGCGGAGTTGCGTGAGGCGCAGGTCCGCGCGATGGAGGTGGAGACCGCGCTGGCGGAGGCACCGGCGGCGGCTCCGGGCAAGATCGAAGTGGGGCCTTTCCAGATCGGCGGTGCCATCCGGGCAAATTACGTCCTCGGTGATTATCCGGGACGGGGGGGCGGCCCTTCGCGCGGCGGCCACGGCGGCAATTTCGAGCTGGATACTTTCCGGATCAATGTGAATTTCAGCGACGGGCCGTATGTTGGTGCGCTGGAATACCGCTGGTACAATGGCTATAATTTCCTGCACACCGGCTGGATTGGATACAACTTTGAGGACGGGAGCCAGGTTCAGGTCGGCGTCAACCGCGTACCCTTTGGTCCCGGGCCATTCGGAAATTCGGCAAGTTGGTTTTTCGACCAGCACTATTACGTCGGTCTCGCCGACGACATGGATCTAGGCATCAAATATACGACCACCATTGAAAATGTTACGCTTGACTTCGCTTATTACATCGCTAGCGAAGGCAGTTGGCGCGGGACGAGTCGAGACAGCGCGCGCTACAGCTACGACGTTGTCCGGTGGAATATCGCGGTGAATCCGGACGGAACGGTCGATTTCGGCGCACCGACAAACGGTTTCCGCGAGAGCCACCAGCTCAACGCGCGGGCGATTATGTCGCTTGAGGAGCTGCACGTTCCCTCGGAGATCGGTGCGTCCCTGCAATACGGGCGCTTGAAAGGCGTGGAGACCGACAGTGGCGATCTGTTTGCGGGATCGGTGCACATGCGCAACTTCTTCAATGG
The DNA here is from genome assembly GCA_007134215.1 of Opitutales bacterium. GTDB lineage: Bacteria > Verrucomicrobiota > Verrucomicrobiia > Opitutales > Oceanipulchritudinaceae > SLLG01. Next base: position 6,891 of record SLLG01000005.1, read on the forward strand.
GTTTACGCTGGGCACGCAATTGACTTACTACAAATACGACATCAGCGCGGACAATCCATGGGGCACCGACGAACTCGTTCCAATGGGTGCCTACGATTTCGCGTGGCCGGTCGCCGCACGGGCATGGATTCCGTCCGTCTCCCTGCGATACTTTCATGAAACGGCCAACATTCCGTGGCTCGATTCCGTTACACCGTATGTTGAATACAGTACTGTCATGAAGCGCGCGGATGGGTTCAACGACAGCGCTTTGCTGATCCTCGGTGCGGCATGGGCGCGGGGCGGCTGGTTCATCTACACCGATTTCGCATACTCCAACGGGAATTATTTTGTCGGCGATGACGGCGATGATTATTCGCGCGTTGACGGGGTGGGCGATTTCGGCGTCAATGGCAATGACAAGTGGAACAAGCGTTTAAACATTAATTTTGGATACTATTTTTGATAGTTTTGCCGATAATTGACCTTGCGGCGCCGGGGGTAACTGCCCACGGTGCCTTTCCCGCAGTAACGGACACAGGTATTTGCGATGTGTGTAATTGAAGTCTCCGGACTCTGCAAAATCTTCGGGCACGGTGCGTCCGATCGGGCGCTGCCGCTCCTGCGCAAGGGAATGTCGAAGGACGACATCCTTGCCAAGACGGGGTGTACCGTGGGCATCAACAACACCGCGTTTTCTATCGAGGAGGGCGAGGTCTTCGTTATCATGGGGCTTTCCGGGAGCGGAAAGTCCACCGTGATCCGCTGCCTCAACCGCCTAATTGAGCCGACGGCGGGCGAGGTGAAGATCCACGGAGACGACATTGTCAAGATGTCGAAGGCGGAGCTGCGTGAGTTGCGGCGCCGGAAGATGAGCATGGTTTTTCAAAACTTTGGTTTGCTGCCGCACCGCACGGTGCTCGACAATGTCGCCTTCGGCCTCGAGATCGAGGGCGTGCCGGAGAAGGAGCGTTACGAAAAGGCGCACGCCGTCATCGAAAAGGTAGGTCTCGCCGGTTACGCGGGGATGATGACGCAGGAGTTGAGCGGCGGTATGCAGCAGCGCGTGGGGCTGGCCCGCGCGCTCGCGGGGGATCCGGAGATACTGCTCATGGACGAGGCGTTTTCCGCGCTCGATCCGCTCATCCGCGTACAGTTGCAGGACGAGCTTCTCGAGCTACAGGCGAAGAGCCGTCGCACGGTCGTGTTTATCACACACGATTTGGATGAAGCCCTTAAACTCGGGGGGCGCATTGCCATCATGAAGGATGGGAAAATCGTCCAAACCGGCACACCCGAAGAGATTCTCACGCAACCTGCGGACGACTACGTGCGCGCGTTTGTGGAGAACGTGGACCGGTCGAAAGTGATCACAGCCGGCGCGGTCGCCGCGAAAACGGAGGTTGCCTATCGGGAGTCCGGGCCACACCAGTGTGTGCGCTTGATGCGGCAGAAAGGACATTCCGCGCTCGTCATCGTAACGCGTGAGCGGAAGTTTGCGGGCTACATCAGTATTGATGATGTCGTCGCTCTCTCGCGCAAGGTGCCGGAAAAGGAAGACGATCTGGAGCATCGCAACATCCGCTCTATTATTCGGGACGACATGATGACAATTGCGCCGGATACGGCGATTGGCGATCTCATACCCTATGCCTCCGGTAACACACTCCCCATTGCCGTTGTGGGGGAAGACGGGCACTTCGAGGGAATTGTTACAAGAGCCGCCATTCTTTCTGGTATGGTGCAGGAAAAGGAGGCATCATAATGCGCATCCCCATTGGAGACATTTTTGAAACTTGGGTGCAGTGGCTGCGCGAAACGCTCGGTGCGTTTTTCGACCTGATCAGCGCGATCCTGAATTACGCCATCACGTTCCTTGAACGGGTTTTTCTTCTCGAGCACAGTGTTATCTACCCCTCCGTGATTTTCGCCATCCTTTCGGGTGTGGTCCTCTTCGGTCTTCTTCGACCGCGTTTGGGGCGCGTCCCTGTCCTCGTTGCGGCCATCGTGGGAGCGGTCGTCATCTTTACCGTCGAAGTGTGGCGGTATCAAGCTCTTGAAGCGAAACTTGAACCGGCGGAAGCGCAGGAGATTATTTCGGACTTGCAGCGGTTCGCCGACCGTATTGAGACCCGTGCCCCGGAGGATTATTCCGCCGCGATCGAGGTCGTTGAGGCCATCCCGGAGGAAGAGACGCAGCGGATTGAAAGCGAAATCCAACGGGCCGAGCGATTACTCGTGCGCTTGCGCGGAAATCGGTTTGACCGAGCCGCTTCCATCGTGGAAGACATCCTCGAGGCCGGAGCCGAAGCGGGGTGGAGCGATGATGAATTGGCACCGCTGGAAACCGTGGTATCCCGCTACCGCGCTTTCGCGGTTATCGATGAAAGCCGCCGAGTGGCGTCGCGTTTTGACCGTTTCGATGAGCCGCGCTTGCGGATCAACGCATTGAATGAGCGCACATATTCGCGGCTCACGGAGATGATGGAGGAGGCGAGGATTCTCGTGGTGGACGACCCCGAGACGGCCTCGCTCCTCGACGCTCTTGAGGAAACGTTCTTGACCTTGAATCCGGTCCGACTTTCCATGTATCCCGCGATAGCCATGCTCCTCCTTCTCTCCGCTGTGGCGGGGCTGCTTGCCGGTTGGCGCATGGCGGCCTTTTCCGTCATTGGCCTCACGCTTGTTCTCTCGATGGGCCTTTGGGTGGCAACGATGGAAACGCTTGCCCTCGTTCTTTCGGCGACCGTCTTTGCCCTTGTTGTGGGCGTTCCGGTTGGTGTTTTGGCCGCGCAGAGCAATGCCGTGGAAAACGGAGTGAAACCGGTCCTCGATTTCATGCAGACCATGCCGGCTTTCGTTTACCTGATTCCCGCCGTGCTGTTTTTCGGGCTCGGCAAAGTACCCGGAGCAATGGCCACGGTGATTTTCGCCATGCCGCCTGCCGTTCGACTCACCAACCTCGGTATCCGCGGTGTGCCCAAGGAGGTCGTGGAAGCGGCGTGGGCTTTCGGTGCGACACGCTGGCAGTTGCTGCTTAAGGCGCAGTTGCCCATCGCCCTGCCCACGATCCTCGCGGGTGTGAACCAAACGATCATGCTCGCGCTCTCCATGGTGGTCATCGGTGGCATGATCGGTGCCGGCGGTCTCGGCGAAATCGTCCTCAGCGGCATCACGCAGATGCAGATCGGCCTCGGTTTTGAGAGCGGTCTCGCGGTGGTTGTCCTCGCGATCTATCTCGACCGTGTAACCCAAGCGCTTGCATCCCTCCGGAAAAAGCGGTAAAATGCATTACTTTTCGTTAACCAAAAAAAGAAAGTAAGTGAAATGAAACATAGCCTCCTGAATATAACGCGCTTCATTGCGGCGGGGGCCATCGTGTCCGCCGGTGCATTGAGCGCCAACACAATCAAGCTGGCCTACCCGAACTGGGCTGAAGGCATTGCCGTGACCCACCTCGCCAAGGTGGTTCTCGAAGACGAACTCGGCTACGACGTCGAAATGACGATGGCCGATCCCGGTGCGATTTACGCCGCCGTGGCTGACGGGAACCAAGATGCGTTCCTGGACGGCTGGCTGCCGCACACGCACGCTCCCTATTGGGAGGAGTTCGGTGACCGCCTTGTTGATCTCGGTTCCGTCTTTGGATACGGGGTCACCGGTCTTGTCGTTCCCGCCTACATGGAGATCGACAGTATCGAGCAATTGTCGGATATCCGTGATGAACTCGATGGACGTATCGTGGGGATCGGCACGGGCGCGGGCATCTTCCGCAACACCAACCGCGCGATTGACGAGTATGGACTCGATTTCGAGCAGGTCGCCTCCAGCGGGCCAGCCATGACGGCGGCCCTCGCTGATGCGATCTCCGAGAAAAAGCCCATCGTCGTGACGGGATGGAAGCCGCACTGGAAGTTCGGTCGTTATGAACTGAAGGTTCTCGATGATCCACGGGGCGTATTTCCGATCGATGGCGTGAAGAAAATCGTTCGCAAGGGCTTTGCCGAAGATCACCCGCGCGTGAACCAATTTCTCGCCAATTTCAGCCTGACCGAGGATCAACTCCTTGAACTCATGCTCGCCATTGATGATTCCGGCGATGAGAGCACGGAAAGCGTTGCCCGCGACTGGGCGCTCCTCAATGAACCGCTCGTTGATTCCTGGATTCCACGCTGAGAAAGTGGTAGAGATCTTCCCGGTTTTTCGCGGGGTCCGTCTGGAAGGGCGGGCCCTTTTTTTCTCATGGCGGCATTTTGCCGCACATTTCGAATTCCGCTGGAAAAAGCGGACTTCGGGTATAGCTTACGAGTATGGCCAAGCCGGAACAGTGTTCGAATTGCACAAAGCCCGCCACGATCCACCTCACGCAGATTGTAAACAATCAGATCCAGAAGGTGGACCTTTGCGAGGATTGTCCCTTCAAGAAGGGGGTGACCGATCCCGAGGGCTTCTCCCTGGCTGAATTTCTCCTCAAACCCGGAACGCTTATGCAGGCGCAGGCCGATCAACTGGAGTGCCCGAACTGCGGCTTTACCCCCGCTGACTTCAAGAAGGCCGGCCGCTTCGGTTGCCCCGTCTGCTACGAGACCTTCAAGGGCATTCTCAAGCCGATGCTCAGCAACATGCACAAAGACACCGTCCACCGCGGCAAGGTGCCCGACCGCGCGCTCGCCCGCGTGGGCATCAAGCGCAAGCTCACGGAGCTCGAATCGCGCCTGCGCGAGGCCGTCGAGGAAGAAAAATACGAGGACGCCGCCGGATTGCGCGACGAAATCGAGGTTTTGCGCTCGTCGCTCGCGGAATCCCCGGGCAACTCCGAAGACAAATGAACATTCTTCCCCTCATCGAGGCCAAAGCGGAGCTGACCGACGGCGGCCTCCCGCCCGAGCCCATTGTCCTGAGCACGCGCATCCGCCTCGCGCGCAACATCGCACCGCACCGCTTTCCCGGGCGCGCCGACGAGTCGGAGCGCGTCGAGATTCTCGACATGGCGTTCGGAAAGATCGCGGACGGGCCGCTCTCCGGCGGGGCCAAGATCCGCATCGACGCCCTCAGTCCGCTGGAGCGGCAGGTGCTCGTCGAGCGGCACCTCATCAGCCGCGAACTTTCCGAGGCGGGCACGGGAGCGGGCGTCATCATCGACCGCAGCCAGCACATTTCCATCATGGTCAACGAGGAGGACCACCTGCGCCTCCAGGCCGTGCGCTCGGGATTCAACTTCAAAAAGGCGTGGGCCGAGATCGACGCCCTCGACACCGCCATCGAGGGCGATGTCGACTACGCTTTTTCCTCCGGCCTGGGTTACCTCACCGCCTGCCCGACCAACCTCGGCACTGGCATGCGCGCCTCCGCCATGCTCCACTTGCCCGGGCTCGTCATGCAGGAGCACATGGAGAAGGTCATCCGTATGGTCAACCAGCTCGGCATGGCCGTGCGCGGGCTCTTCGGCGAAGGCTCCGAGGCGACCGGCAGCATCTTCCAGATCTCCAACCAGCAGACCCTCGGTGAGTCGGAGGACTCCATCGTCAAGCGCCTCATCAACGTGCTCCACGCCATCATCGAGCAGGAGGAAAACGCCCGCAAGGTGATCCGCGAGAAAAAGGCGCTCAAGCTCCTCGACAAGATCGGGCGCGCCTTCGGCATTCTGCGCAACGCCCATTTGCTTAGCTCCGAGGAAACCATGAACCTCCTCAGTCTAATGCGTTTGGCGGTTGACCTCGGACTGCTTCCGGAGGAATATAGAACCCATGTCGACCGTCTGTTCATTGAGACACAACCCGGCCATATCCAGCTCTCCGTCCGCGGTGAGGTGGACCCCGGCGAGCGCGACCAGCGCCGTGCGAAGACCATGCGTGAGGAGTTCTCCTCGCTCCCGGGCTTGAGTTTCGGCATAAAACCTGATGTTACCCCAAAGAAAAAGAAGTCCTGACGAACCATGGAACCGATGAACAACTTCACTCCCCGCGCCCAGCAGGTCCTTGCTTTGGCGCGCAAAGAGGCCGACCGTTTTCACCACAACTACGTGGGGACGGAGCACCTCCTGCTCGGCCTGATCAATCTTGGTCAGGGCGTCGCCGTCAACGTCCTCCAGAAAATGGGGCTCGACCTCGAAACGGTGCGCAACGCCGTGGAAAAGCAGGTCGGCAAGGGCACGGCGGCAAAGCCCACCGGCAACATTCCCTACACCCCGCGTGTCAAAAAGGTCCTCGCCCTCGCGGGCAAGGAAGCCAAGGCCCTCAATCACAGCTACGTCGGCACCGAGCACATTCTCCTCGGTCTCCTGCGCGAGGGTGACGGCGTGGCCGCGCGCGTGCTAAAGAGCCTCGATGTCGACATCGAGCGCTGCCGCGACGAAATCCTCAGCGAACTTGATCCCAATTTCGCGGGCGAGGGCGGGGAGGGCGGTGGTACCGCCCAGCCGGCCGGCGCCGGAGGCGGTAGCGCGGAGGAGCGCAAGGAAGTCAAGACGCCTGCCCTCAAGGCGTTCGGGCGCGACCTCACCGAGCTGGCGCGCAACGGCGACCTCGACCCCGTCATCGGGCGCAAGGACGAGATCCGGCGCGTCATCCAGATCCTCTGCCGCCGCACGAAGAACAATCCCGTCCTCATCGGCGAAGCCGGTGTGGGCAAGACGGCCATCGTCGAAGGCCTCGCCCTCGAGATCGTCAACGGGCTCGTGCCCGAAATCCTCGCCGACAAGAAGCTCATCACCCTCGACCTCGCCCTCATGGTCGCGGGCACGAAGTACCGCGGCCAGTTCGAGGAGCGCATCAAGGCCGTCATGGACGAAATCCGGCGCGCCAAGAATGTCATCATCTTCATCGACGAGCTGCACACCATTGTCGGGGCGGGCGCCGCCGAGGGGGCTATGGACGCGTCGAACATCTTCAAGCCTGCCCTCAGCCGCGGCGAGTTGCAGTGCATCGGCGCGACGACCCTCGCCGAATACCGCAAGTACATCGAGAAGGACAGCGCTCTCGACCGCCGCTTCCAGAGCGTCATGGTGGAGGCGCCGTCGCCGGAGGACTCTCTCGAAATCCTCAAGGGCATCGCGCCGAAATACGAGGAGCACCACAAGGTCACCTTCACGCCCACCGCCCTCGAGGCCGCCGTCAAGCTCTCCGAGCGCTACATCACGGCGCGCTACCTGCCCGACAAAGCCATCGACGTGCTCGATGAATCGGGTGCGCGGGCGCGCATTAATTCCATGAGCCGTCCCCCCGCGATCGAGGACATCGGCACCGAAATCGAGGACGTCTGCAAGAAAAAGGAAGACGCCATTTCCAAGCAGCGGTTCGAGGACGCCGCGCGCTTCCGCGACAACGAAAAGCAGCTTCGCGTTAAGCGCGACAAGATGATCGAAGACTGGAAGAAAGAGCGTGCGGAAACCCGCGTTGTCGTCGGCGAAGACGACATGCTCCACATTGTCAGCGACTGGACGGGCATCCCCCTCAACCGCATGGAGCGCAAGGAATCCGAAAAACTCCTCCACGTCGAAGACGATTTGCAGAACTCCGTCGTGGGTCAGGACGAGGCCACCGTCGCCATCGCCAAGGCCCTGCGCCGCAGCCGCGCCGACCTCAAGGATCCGCGCCGGCCCATCGGTTCGTTCCTCTTCATGGGGCCGACGGGTGTGGGTAAGACGCACCTCGCCAAGTCCCTCGCCGAGTCCATCTTCGGTGAGCGCGATGCCATCGTGCAGATTGACATGTCGGAGTACATGGAGAAGTTTTCCGTCAGCCGCCTCATCGGCTCGCCTCCCGGCTATGTCGGTTACGAAGAGGGCGGCCAGCTCACCGAGACGGTGCGCCGCAAGCCCTACTGCGTGGTCCTTTTCGACGAGATCGAGAAGGCCCATCCGGATGTCGTGCAGTTGCTTCTCCAGGTGCTCGAAGAGGGCCGCCTCACGGACAGCCTCGGGCGCACGGTCGACTTCCGCAACACGATCATCATCATGACGTCCAACGTAGGGGCGCACATTCTGCAGAAGAGCCAGAGCCTCGGTTTCGGTATCGACGACATCGAGGGCGACTTCGACAAGACACGCGACAAAATCCTCGAAGAGGCCAAGCGCGTCTTCAAGCCGGAGTTCCTCAACCGCATCAACAGCATCATCGTCTTCCGCCAGCTTCAGCGCACCCACCTGCGCAAGATCGTCGACCTCGAGATCGCCGAAGTCTCGAAGCGCCTGCGTGACCGAAATCTGCCGCTGGAGGTCAGTTCGGAAGCGAAGGATTTCCTGATCGATCAAGGCTACGACGAGAAGTACGGCGCGCGGCCGCTGCGCCGGGCCGTTGAGCAACACCTTGAGGACCCGCTCGCCGAGTCCCTCCTGCGCGGTGAAATCCGCGAGGGCGAGGTAATCCTCGTCGATATGAACGAAGGCAAATCCGCCCTCACGTTCCACCAGGAAACGCCTGCGGCCGGTTCGGTCTCGGAAAAGTGATGCTGCGGTGGTCGGTGCGGGACGGTTGCCCCGCGGAACGGCTTCTCTCCGCCGAAGCCGTCCGCTGATGGAACCGCCTTCGCCGCACGCCCCCGTCGCGCCCGTGCCGCCGCAGGGCCGCGCGCATCCGCTCGACTGGGCGGCGGCGGTCGGGTTCGTCGCCTACGCTTCGACGGCAACAATTACGCCCATCTGCCTCGTCATCCTCGCGAAGGAGCTTCGCTTCTCCCTCGCCGCCGCAGGCACGCTTGAGGTCGTACGCAGCCTCCTTGCCGTCGGCATCATGGTGGCGAGCGGGTTTCTCGCCGGATGGTTCGGCAAGGTGCGTTCGCTCGGCGCCGCGACGCTCCTTCTTGGCTTCGGCATGATGGTCTACAGCGCGGCCCCCTCCTACGGTGTCGTGGTCATCGCCCTTGCGCTCCTCGGTGTCGGCGGGGGCGTGACGGACGCGCTCATCAACCCGCTCGTGCAGGATTTGCACCCCGGCGATTCGGGGCGCTACCTCAATATCGTCAACGCCTTCTGGTCGATCGGCGTCCTCGGCACGATGCTCATCAGCGGCGAGCTGCTCACGCACGAAGTTTCGTGGCGCTTCCTCGCCGCCGGAGTGGGCGCCCTCGCATTCTTCTCCGGCGCGCTCTTTCTCCTCCTGCAAAACACGAAGCCGCGCGACAAGAACCAGCGGCTGCGCGAGGTTTTCGCGCACAAGACGACCATTCTCCGGAAGCGCGGTTTCTGGCTCTTCTTCTGGGCCCTTTTTGTCGCCGGTGCCGTCGAGGGGGCCTTCACGTTCTGGAGCGCGAGCCTCATCCAGCTCGAATACGGCGGGCGGCCGCGCGCCGCCGGGATCGCCGCCGCGTTCTTCGCCACCGGCATGATCGCGGGGCGCCTGCTTTGCGGATGGCGGGTGCGGCAGGAACACCTCTGGCACCTCCTTTTCTTCTCCGCCCTCGCGGGGCTCCCGGTGAGTATACTCGTGCCCTTCGCACCCGGTGTCCCGGTTGCCGCCGCGCTGCTTTTTCTTGCCGGGCTTGCCACCGCCGCGCTCTGGCCGAGCATCCAGTCCTATGCGGCCGACCGGTTGCACGTCGACTCCACCGCGCTCTTCATCCTCCTGAGCTGCGGCGGCATCCCCGGATTTGCCTTTTCTCCGTGGATTATGGGGCTTGTCGGCGAACACGCCAACCTTCGCGTCGCCTTCTGGTGCGTGCCGCCGCTCTTCGTCGCCCTCCTCGCGCTGCTCTGGCAGGCGCGTCCGGCGGCGGGCGGATGTCAGTCGCGGTAGCGCCGGGCGGCGGGCACTTGCACAAGGCGCCGGTCGGGCAGCAGCACGCCCGTGAGGTGGCCGCCGTAGACGCAGCCCGTGTCGATCCCGAGGGCGTACGGAAAGCGCGCTACCTCCCGCATCGGCGTATGCCCGTAGATGACGAAGGGGGGACCCTCCCACAGGTCCGCCCATGGCGTGCCCTCGGGGCAGGCGGTGCGTTTCACCGGGCGGCCGCGCCGGTCGAGCAGCTGAACCTCCGTGACGGTCGCGGCGGGCTGATTCTTCCAAGGAACATCCGGTAGGAAGCCGCCGTGGACAATCAGCGTCTCCCACGCCGGGACTTCAATGGTCAGCGCCATCGCCGCAAGGTAGTCCCAGTCCTCCGGCGCAAGCCTCCGGATTGTCGGATAATCCGTCCGCTTGAGGTCCTTTGTCTGCCGCTCTTTCTTCGCCGTGAGGAGCCGCAGTTCGTGGTTGCCCACCACCGAGAGGGCATTCCGTTCACGCGCCATGCGCACGACACCCGCCGAATCCGGACCGTTGTTCACCAAATCGCCGACGAAGATCAGCTGGTCGTCCGCCGTCAGGTTCGCGGCGGCGAGCAGACGCTCCAGCTCGGTCCGGCAGCCGTGGACGTCGCCCACCACGAGCACCCGCCCCGGCGGGGGCGGATTGATGGAGAGATGCGCGCATTCAAATATCACGCAGGGAAAGCTTGCCTCCATGCCGACCGCCGTAAACTCGAAACCCATGGAACTGGAGATTCAACCGCTCGCGCGGAAGTCCTACGTGAGTGACCGCCGGTTCGAGCCGGGGCAGCGCATCGAGTCCTTTCTCTTCCGCGGAGAAAACGGCGAGCTGGTGCGCGCCGATGTCCTCGCCGAGGAAGCCGGCGACTTCGAGGTGCGGGGAAATCTGATTTGCCGGTGGGGGCAGACGGTGAAGGACCGCTCCGACCCCGAGGCCGACGCCCGCAAATCCGCCATGCAGAGCGCTGAGGCCGTCTTTCTCGCGCTCTTCGACGAACCGGATGAAGCCAGTGGCGGCCCGCCGGAAGAGGGGACCGCCGAATCGGAAAACGAGCGCGCTCTGCTGCGCCACCTCCTCGCTCTCATGCTCGAGCGCCGGCGCATCCTCCGCCGCACCGGGCGCGGCCGTTACTGGCATCCCAAGGAAAAACGGGCCTTCACCGTGCCCGACGTCGAGATCGTCCCCGAACGCCTCCTCGCCCTCCAGGACCAGCTCGCCCATATCATCGAACCGCAGACCGCGTAGTTCAATCCGGAGCCCCGCGACAGCAATTCCGGAGCACGGACATTCACGTCCGTGTGCGGCGGAAAGGACCGGTTACCCCATCGCCGTTGACCGCGGTCGCCGATTGACCTCTCATTGCGTCCGGTGAGCGCTTGCCTCCTTTGGCAGAGGCGGCACGCTCGCCATTGTTTTTATCGTCCGTGCGTTATCCCCCCAGAGTCCATTCCCGCCAGTCATCGCACCGTGCCGTCGACGTTCCGCTGCCGGAAAGCGGTGAGCTGCGGCGTCTCGCCGCCGAGTACGGCAGGGTCTGGCCGGTGTTCGCCCGCATGAGCGACCGCGCGCTGAACGAGCGGCGGAACCGGCTCGACCGGATGATGAAGGAGCTGGGCGTCCATTTCTCGCTCTTCGAAGAGCAGGGGCCGTTTGACGCCGGCGCGCGGGTCGACCCCGTTCCGCGGATTCTTCCTCCCGCCGAGTGGGCGCACATCAGCGCGGGTGTCGCCCAGCGCGCGCGCATGCTCGATGCCTTCGTGCGCGACGCCTATGGTGAACGCGGCGTTGTCCGCGCCGGAGTGCTCGCGCCGGAGACGCTGCTCGGCAGCAGCGGATTTCACTTCGAGCTGGCGGGCCTTCCGTTTAGCTGGGGCGCCGTCGCGCTCGCGGCGCTTGATCTGGTGCGGACGCACGACGGACAATGGCTGGTCTGGGACCAGCAGGTGTCCAATCCTCTCGGCCTTGCACATGTGCTGCATAACCGCCGCATGCTGTCCCGCGCCCTGCCCGAGCTCTTCGAGGTCTTTCCCATTGAGCCGGTCTCGTCCTTTCCCCTTTCATTCGCCGAACGCCTCCGGGAAATCGGCGAACGGGTGTCCGGACGGAAATCTCCGTTCATCGTGCTCCTCACGCGCACCGAAACAAACCGTTCCTACTTCGAGGAGAGTTTCCTCGGGCGGCAGATGGGGATCCCCATGGTGCGCCCGGCGGATTTGGTGATCCGGGACGGCGCGGTGTTTTTACGCACGGTCGAGGGGCAGCGCAAGGTGGACGTCATCTTCCGGCGCATCCCCGCGCACAGCATGGACCCGGTCACGTTTCCGTATTCCTCCCACAACGGAATCCCCGGTGTCGTCCATTGCCTCCGGCAGGGTGAGGTGACCGTCGTCAACGGGCTCGGCGCCGAACTGGGTGATGACCGTGTTCTCCTTCGCCACAGCGAGCGGCTGACCGGGTTTTACCTCGGTGAGCGCCCCATCCTCGCCTCGGTGGAGACGCTCGACCTCTCCGAGCGCGATCAACTCGTGGAAGCGCTTTCCGATCGGGAGAGATACGCCTTTGCAGCCCGTTTGCCAAGCGGCGACCCGATAAAACTGCACGAAGGGTACGCGGACGCGGACGACGGTTTTACGGAATTCGTCCGCGTCAACGCGCGCGATATCATTGCGCGTCGGCGCGTCAGCGTCGAGTCCACTTCGTGGCGGGAGAACGGGCGGTTCGTTGAGGCGCCGCAGCGGCTGCGTGTGTTTTGTCTCCTCGGCCCGGAACCGCTCGTCCTGCCGGGCGGTTTGACCGAATCGCTGCCCGGGGCCGATATCCGCACGGGCGGTGTAAGGCTCAAGGACACATGGGTGCCGGTCGGAAGCTCCCGCGAGGTGGTCGCGCTTGTCGACCCCGATCCGGTCCCACGCGAGCTTCCGCTCGGCAGCCGCGTCGCCAACTCCATGTATTGGATCGGTCGCTACATCGAGCGGGCGGAGAATACATCCCGTATGCTGTCCACGCTGGAGTCGATACCGGTCGCCGCCGATGAACAGCACGAAGGCGATGACGCATGGCTGCTATGGCACGCCGTCGCCGCGACGGCCGGCGGGAGCAAACTGGCCGGCCGCACCAATCCCGTGCCGCGCGATCCCCTCCGCCTCGCCACTGCCTTGCTTTTGGACGGGTCCGACCCCAACTCGGTGGGGCAGTCGCTCCACCAGGCGACTTTCCTCGCCGGCAGTATCCGCGAATTCCTTACGCCTGAGTTTTGGAGTGCGCTTTCCTCCCTGCGCCGTGTCATCGATGGCCAGGCGGGCAGGCGCCGCCTCTCCCCCGGCCAATACGCGGACTTGTGTGGTGCGCTTGTCGCCGGGGTTGCGCGGGCTTTCGGCACGGCGCGGCGCACCCTCCTGCACGACGCCGGATGGCACTTCTTCAGTATCGGCGCTCTCCTCGAACGCGTCATCACCACGGTGAACATCCTCGAGCGTGTCCTCGTGCAGGCCGTTGCCCGCCAGCAGCGTTACCCGTTCGGCGACGCCGGGCTCACTTCCCTCCTCCTCCTCACCGGTTCGCTCGACGCCTACCACCGCGTCTTCCGGTCCCGCGCTTATGTCGACCGTGTCGCACGGCTGCTCTGGCAGTCCGAAGTCGCCCCCAACGCCGTCCTCTATTGCCTCCTCGCTATACGGAGCGACCTCGGAGACCTCGGGCGGTTCGGCGACGTGCCGTGGCGCGAACCGGCGCAACGGGTCGACCACCTTGCCGGGGAGGTGCGCAAACTTCCGATCAACACCTTCTTTCCGGCGCAGGACGGTTCGTCAGGAGGGTTGGCCGCCGTCGACCGCGCCTCTGTCGCGCGTATCACCGCCGCGTCGCGCATGATCCGGGAGAGTATCGAAGGATTGCACGACCTTCTCGGCGACTCCTTCTTCAGTCACCAGGCGCTCCCCGCGATGGGCCGGGGATCCAAAGACGAGGCGGGCCATGCGCTTTGAAATCAAACACACCACCCGCTACACCTACGACGATCCCGCCATGGAGTCGGTGTGCGAGCTGCGGCTGTATGTGCCTTCGCTTCCGTCGCAACGCGTCGAGAAACGGAGCCTGCGGATAAAACCGGAAGTGCCGGTCGTCGCGTTTGACGACTTCTTCGGCAACCGGGTGGAGGGCTTCTCTGTCTATTTCAAGCATGACCGCCTCTCCATCGAGTCGGTCGCGCGCGTCGACACGTGCGAGGTCGAGGTTTCGCGCGCCCAGCTGGAGGCCACCGTCGGGGAGACGCGCCAGATAGCGAATTCCCGCACGCGTCCGCTCTTTCCTTTCCTGCAACCTTCCTATCATGTCGCTTTCGCGCCGTCGCTGTGGGAGCCCGCGCGGCGTTTCTTCCGCCCGTCAGAGGAGATTGGTCCCGCCGCCCTCGCCCTCAACGAATGGATCTACCGCAACTTCCGCTACGATCCTGCCGCCACGGATATCTCCACGCCCGTTGATCAGGTCTACGCCGAACGGGCGGGTGTGTGCCAGGACTTCGCCCACATCATGCTCGCCCTCTGCCGCATGAATCAGGTCGCCGCCCGCTATGTCAGCGGTTACATCGAACCCGGGGATCCGGAGACCGGTCAACTCGTCGGCGCGGCCGCCACCCATGCATGGGTGGAGGTCTGGCTGCCCGGCGGCACATGGTGGGGGCTCGATCCCACCAACAATCAGGTCGCCGGGCAGCGCCATGTCGTCCTCGCCGTCGGCAGAGACTATGCCGATGTCGCCCCGGTGCGCGGACGCTTCAAGGGAGGTGCTAAGAACCAGGCCATGGACGTCGCCGTGCGCGTCCGCCGCCTGTAGGCCTCCCTGCCGCCCGATGTCGTCCATACCGTTCACATCGTGACACGGTCGTTCTTATCTGCGCTCCCGCCAAACCGGAGAGGGGACGTTCTTGTCCCCGTCCGTGCCGACCCCGGACTACCAACCCCCGCTCCGTCACCTTCGCCGGTTGTCACCCCGGTAACTCCAGCCCGCCGTGCCGGTATTTCCGTCGCGCCACGCAGAGACTGATCGTTTCCACCGCTTCTACCGGCGCGGGGGCGGGCGCCCGCGGCAGACGCGCCAGCGCCCGCCCGCCTCCGCCTTCGCGCAACCACTCGCTCGAACCAAGAGCCAGGCCCTGCGATAGAAACTGCGCCTTCAACTGCAGGAGTTCATGCTCCTTCAATTCTCCGCCCTCGCTGTACGCTTTCAGCAGGGCCTCCCGGTCGACCCGCCCGCCCGTGCCGTCCCGCTTCGCCGCCGCGCCCTTGCCCAGCATCCGCAGACGGTAGCGGGCGAGGGCACCGTTCGTGCCGCCTTCGCCCGGACAGCACCATGCAAGCGACTCCCGCATACCGGCGTTCCCCGCCAGCGCCTCCGCGTAGCCGCTCCATCGGTAGTCTTCCGGCAGCGAGGCCAGCCCTGCCCGCACTGGATTCAAATCAATGTAGGCCGCCACGAGGCCCACAAGCCACGGTGTGTCCTCCACAAGTACACTCCGGAAGCGCTCCGCCCACAGCGTGCCCGCTGTCTCGTGCGTGCGGTTGTACCACTTTGTGTAGCGCTGCCGCAGCGTCCGCATGAACTCCGACACATCGCCCATCCGCGCACGCAACCGCGCACGCAGCCATACCGCCTCTTCCGTTTCTCCCTGCGCAAGCGCGTGCTCCAGCCCACGCGCGTCCAGATTGCACCAGCCGGCCCGCGAGGTGCCGTAAAGAGCCTCGAACCGGCGCACCAGCTCCGCATCCCCGCATTCCCGCGCCCGCGGATCGATCCGCACAAGGATGTGTGCGTGGTTCTCCAGCACGCTGTAGGTCACCACCTCCACGCCGCTGAAACACGCCGCACGGTGCAGCGCATGCACCCAAACCTCCCGCTCGACCTCCCCCAGCAAATACCGCCGGTGCACCACACGCGCAATCAAATGGTAAACGCCGCATTGATCACTTTTAATTCGAATTTCACCCATTTTATATCCTTTCCAAATTTAATTCTTCGAGATATTAGTTTGGGGGCGGGTGCGGGGTCAAGGATTTTTCATGGGTTATCGGTGGGGTCTTTGGACTCGCGGCGTGTCTGGAGTTCGCGGAGGCGCTCGTAGGTTTTGGTGACTTCGTAGGCGCCGAAGCGGTAGAGCCAGCTGGCGATGGTGCCGATGAATAGGCCGATCATGGTGCCGCCGAGGGTGGTGGTGCCGAAGACGGTGGCGAAGTAGGCGAAATTTTCGCCCCACTGGCCCTCGCGCATGTTCTGGAAGAGGACTTCGAGCTGTGCGCGGTTTAGGTTGGGGACGCGGATACCGACGAGGGAAAGGAATATGCGGCCGATTTGGTAGGCGGCGAAGTAGACAGGAAGGATGGTGAACGGGTTGGTGATAAACTGGAGGCCAAAGAGAACGGGCAGGTTGGCGCGAAAGAGAAAAGCGGCGATGACGGAAAGGACCATCTGCACGCCGTAGAGAGGAAGGAAGGTGAGAATGCTGCCCGCATAGAGGGCAATGACGACAGGCTTTGTGCGGAACGACCAGAGGTAGTGCCGCTTGCGCGCACTTTCCGCGAACGGGCGCAGGATGGGGTATTTGTGCATATTGGAGCGACGCGGAAGCCAGCGGAGGATACGTTTGGTTCGCGCGATTCGCTCGCTGCGGAGGCGTTTGAGTCTGGTTTCCTCGTCTTGCATGACAGTGACACCGGGTCCCGGCCTTTCGGCGTTCGGCGGAAGGCTATACTGCCCTTGGCACGCCCGGCTTCAAGCTTGGAAATGTTGGCGCACGGCGGCTTCGAGAAGTTCGGGCCCGCGCCGCAGGGCCTCGTGCAAGGGCATGTTTTCCGGTGTGACGGCAACGACGTGGCCGGCGGAGAGCCTGGATGGGCGCATGCCGTCGGGCAGGGCGGCTTTTCCCGTGAAGACACGGACGTCGGCTTCGCCGGGGGCTTGTGCGATGACTTTGGCGGGTGCCTTTCCGTGGAGGGAACTCTCGTCGAATTTACCCTCGCCGGTGAGGATGAGGTCGGCGCGGCGGATCTTTTCGTCGAGCCCTATAAGCGCGGCGACGGTCTCGAATCCGGGCACGAAGGCGGTGTCGGGCAGGAGC
>SLLG01000127.1 GCA_007134215.1 Opitutales bacterium
CCATACCGCCGCCTAAACCGGACTCCGGCATGGACCGGCGAATGAAACAAGAGCCGCCGGGAAAGCGACCGGCGGCTGTCACCGAAAAGACAAGGCCCCTCCCGGCGCAGACCCTCAGCGCGCCCGCCGGCGCATCCGTACCACGAGAATCAATGCCAATCCCCCGAATAACACCGCGTAGGCGGACGGCTCGGGAATGGCGGTGAATTGAAAGTTATCGAACCGGGTGCTGCCCGAAGCCGTCGGATCTGGCTGCCCGAGTTGCGTAAAGAAAGTGCCCCGGACATAAAACATCGGTGCGTTGGCGGCCGCAGCAATCGAAGAGAAATCAATCGTTACCAAACCATAGGTTCCGCCTCCAAAATCTTCAACGTGATCAACCGTTTGAAACGGCGTAAATGCGCTGCCGTCCGTGCTGTAGGACCACTCGAGGTCACGCATTCCGGTGTTCGTCGTGCGGCCCGCGTAAGTCATGTGAAGATCGGAAAGACCCGTGGTTGAAACCTGAAAAGTAAGGAAATTGCCCTCATTCGCAGGGCTTCCAGTGGTTCCCCCGTTCTGGAAGGCGAGATCCCGACCGGAAACATCGCCTTCCAGCAGATTCACAGTGGTTCCGGCGAAATCAGCGAGGTTTGCGACCTCCCAATTCGTCGTCAACTCACCGATCCCGGCGGAGGCAATGAGCTGCGAGCCGGGTGCATCTGAATCATCATTGAAATTCCATGCCGCAACCAACAAACGATCATCCCCAGCCGCCGAAACAGCAAGGCAGAGGGTGAACACGGACAGAAGGGCAAGTTTGCGCTGGTTCATGGATTTTTTTTCGGGATGGATAGCGGATTGATTCGGACACACTTCCCGCGGAGACACACCCGCGCGAAGATACGCGAAAGCAAAAATATGTCCGCCGCCGCCGTCAACCTTCGGATGGTGCGAATCGCGTTTTTTCTCCTCTCGTCAAAATCCATCTCACGGTTAAATTACTTTATTCCATCCCGGAATTAAATTATTTGACGCGCTGTGCCCCCCCGAGAGCCATTTTTCCGGAAAACACATCGACACACCGCAGCGCCTCGCTACCACTCACCCCATGGAAAAAACCGACACGACACCTCCCGCCTTTCTCGTCGATCTCCTCAACGCCCGTTCGCCCTCCGGCTATGAGGCCGAAGCACAGGCGGTTGTCGACCGCGCCGTCCAGCCCGCCGTCGACGAATACCGCAAAGACACGATGGGCAACAGGATTGCCACCGTGAATCCGTCCGGCGACCCCACCCTGCTTCTCACCGGCCATATGGACGAACTGGGGCTGCTCATCAGCTACATCGACGACAAAGGGTTTCTCTATTTCGAGACGGTCGGGGGCATTGACTTGCAGACAGTTTCCGGCCGGCGCGTCTCCATCCTCACTCACAATGGCGTGGTGCGCGGCGTTACCGGCCGGCGCGCCATCCACCTTCTCAACGAGGAGGAGCGCAAACAGGTGCCCAAGCGTGAAAACCTCTGGATCGACATCGGGGCCAAGACCAAGGACGAAGCCCTCCAGCGCGTGCGCATCGGCGATGTCGCCGTCTACGACCACACCTTCGAGCTATTCCACGGCTCGCTAGGGGTCGCGCGCGCCTTCGACAACAAGTCGGGCTGCTACGTCGTCATGGAGGCCACACGCCGCCTCGCCGCCATGAAAGACGCCCTTGCCGCCAAGGTCGTGGGCGTCGCCACCGCACAGGAGGAGATCGGCTGCCGCGGGGCACGCACCGTCGCCAACCTCGTTCCCGCCCACTTCGCCCTCGCCGTCGACGTCGGCCACGCCACCGACCACCCCGAATGCGACAACCGCCGCTTCGGGGAGTTCAAGCTCGGCGGCGGCCCCATCATCACCCGCGGCGCCAACGTTAACCCGCTCGTCTTCGACCGTCTCACCGCCGCCGCCGAAGAAAACGGCATTCCCTTCCAGATCGAAGCCAACGCCCGTCCCACCGCCACCGACGGCCGCGAACTGCAAATGGGCAACGGCGGCGTCGCCACCGGCGTCCTCTCCGTCCCCCTGCGCTACATGCACACCCCGAGCGAGATCGTCGACCTCGAGGACATCGAAAACACCGTCCGCCTCATCGTCGCCTTCGCCAAAGGCCTCGAATCCGGCGCCCGCGGCGACTGGTGACCCGGTAAACCGGCGGAAAGGCGCATGGCCCTCTGCTTTGCCCGAAAGAGGACTTTTCATTTCCGGACGGGCGTGTCACGGTTGAACAAATGGCACAGGCATACACCATCGGACTGGACTACGGCACAAACTCCGTGCGCGCCATTGTGGCGCGCTGCGGCGACGGCGCGGAGATCAGCGCGTGCGTGGTGAACTACCCGAGCGGGCGGGACGGCATCCTCCTCGACCCCGCCGACGCCAATCTCGCGCGGCAGCACCCGGCGGACTACCTCGAGGGGCTGGAGGAGTCCTGCGCCGGCGCCCTCGCGCAGGCGCGGGAGAATGACCCCGCCTTCGAACCGGAGGCGGTGATCGGCATCGGTGTCGACACCACAGGGTCGAGCCCGATCCCCGTCGACGCCCGCAACCGCCCGCTCGCGATGGACGCCGCCTACAAAGACAACCTCGCCGCGCAGTGCTGGCTGTGGAAGGACCACACGAGCCACCGCGAGGCCGCCCGCATCACGGAACTCGCGCGCGAACACCGGCCGCAATTTGTTGCCAAGTGCGGGAACACCTACTCCTCGGAGTGGTTCTGGAGCAAGATCTGGCACTGCCTCAACACGAGCCCCGATGTCTTCAAGGCCGCGCATTCGTGGGTGGAACTGTGCGACTGGGTCCCCTCCGTCCTCGCGGGCATCGACGATCCGCTGCAAGTGCGACGCAGTGTCTGCGCGGCCGGACACAAGGCGCTCTATGCCGGGGACTGGGGGGGGCTACCCGACAAAGAATTTCTCGCCATGCTCGACCCCGCGCTGGCCGACCTGCGCGACCGCCTCTATGAGCGCGCCGAAGACGCCTCCCGACCGGCCGGCGCGCTCTGCGCGGAGTGGGCCGCAAAGCTGGGTCTGCCCGCCGGAATCCCCATTGCCATGGGTGAATTCGACGTGCACTACGGCGCCATCGGCTCGGGCGTGCGCGAGGGGGTCCTCGTCAAGGTCATCGGCACGTCGACCTGCGACTGCGCCGTCGTCTCAGCGGAGAAGGAAGTCGCCGACATTCCAGGAATTTGCGGAATCGTCAAGGGTGCCATCCTTCCGGGCTTCTATGGCATCGAGGCCGGGCAGTCCGCCGTGGGCGACATTTTCAAGTGGTGGGTCGAGGTCGTGTGCAAGGGTGACGCCGATACCCACGGAGCCTTCACCGCCGAAGCCGCCAGGCTGCGGCCGGGCCAGAGCGGACTCCTCGCTCTCGACTGGAACAACGGCAACCGCACCATCCTCGTCGACCAGCGCCTCACCGGTCTGCTCCTCGGCCAGACGCTCCACACCTCCGCCGCCGAGATCTACCGTGCCCTCATCGAGGCCACGGCCTTCGGCGCGCGCATGATCCTCGAGCGCATCGAGGAATACGGCGTCCCCGTCGAGGCCATCGTCTGCGCCGGCGGCATCGCCGAGAAGAACCCCTTCCTCATGCAGGTCTACGCCGACATCACGGGCCGCGAAATGCGCGTCGCCCGCTCCGGGCAGGCCTGCGCCCTCGGTGCCGCCATCGCCGCCGCCGTTCTCGCCGGTCCCGAAAAGGGCGGACACCCCGACTTCGCCGCCGCCCAAGCCGCCATGACGGGCGTGAAGGAAACCGTCTACACCCCGGACCCGGAAGCCAAAGCCGTCTACGACATGCTCTTCGCCCTCTACCACAAGGTCCACGACGCCTTCGGCGGCGCCGGATCGCCGGACCTCGCCGGCGTCATGAAGGAGCTGCTGCACATCAAAGAGTCGGCCTGATCGAAACCGTTCCACGCCCGAAACCCGTCCGGAGACGCAATGGCGCGGATGCGCCGGTTGTCCGGCACCGGAAAAAATCGGTGCTGTTCTTGCCTCGGCAGGTATCCCGTTGCACGCTCCGGCGAGTCGCGGTTTGGCCGCGCCTGTGCTAACCTTCCGTCATGCTTTTCCACAGTCCGAACGACACTTCCACCGCCGCGCGGGCCTTCCGCGAAGCATTGTCCCGCCCCGAGCCGTGTTAACGCCAAAGAAAGTCGAAATCCTTTCGCTCGGGGACGAGTTGCTCGTCGGCATCCGCCTCAACAGCCACCTCACCTACCTCGGCGGCGAACTCGTCCGGCACGGTCTCGATCCCGCGCGCGACCAGGAACTGCCCGACGACACCGATATCATCCGCACCGCCGCCGCCGAAGCACTGCAACGCGCCGACCTGCTCATAACCACCGGCGGACTCGGCCCCACCTCCGACGATGTGACCGTCGACGCCCTCGCCCGCGCCCTCGGACGCGGCATGCGCCACGACGCGGGAGTCGAAACGGCCCTCCGCGAGCGTTACGCCCGGCGCGGGCTCACTCCCACCGGGAACAATCTCCGCCAGTGCCGTATCATCGAGGGCGCCGAGGTGCTGCCGAACCCGAACGGCACCGCCCCCGGACAATGGATCGAGGAAGATGGGAAGGTCATCGCCGTTCTGCCCGGGCCGACCGGTGAGATGAGGCCGATGTTCGCCGACCAAGTCCTTCCGCGCCTCATCCGGCTCGGCTGGGCGAGCGAACGCATCCCGTTTCTCCAGATTCGCACGACCGGCCTCGGCGAAAGCCAGGTGGCAGCCACCCTCGACCCGATTTTCGAACCGTTCGCGGACCGCCTGCGCGTCGCCTATTGCGCCCACGAAGGCGTCGTCGACGTGCGGCTCGCCGCCGTGCGCGAAGAGGCCCTGCCGCTTGGCGAACTCAACCGCGTCGGCGAGCGCTGCCGCAGCGCGCTCGGGTCGGCCTTTGCCGCCTTCGGCGACCAACCGGTGGCCGCGCTCATCCTCGGCCAGCTTCGCCGCCACGGCAAAACCCTCGCCGTCGCCGAGTCCTGCACCGGCGGCCTCCTCGCGGCCCGTTTCACCGAGATCGCGGGCTCCTCGAAGGTCTTCAACGGCGGCGTCGTCTGCTACCGCAACGACGCGAAAACCAATTTACTCGGCGTTCCCGCCTGCCTGCTCGAGCAACACGGGGCCGTCAGTCCGGAGTGCGCCGTGGCCATGGCGACGGGCGCGGCCGAAGCACTCGAATCCGACTACGCCCTGAGTATCACCGGTTTCGCCGGCCCCGAAGGCGGCAACGAACCGCCCGGTACCGTCTATATCGGCTACCACAGCCCGCTCGGCGTTTGGGCGAGCAAAATCCACCACAGAGGCACGCGCGAAGCCGTGCGCGAACGCGGAGTCAACGCCGCCCTCGACTTCATGCGCCGAAAACTCCGCAAATACGAGATGCACGAGCTTCTCGAATGCCTGCGCTGCTGAACCGGCGGCGGACGACGACCGGCGGGTTGTCCGGAGTCCGCCTCAATCGCCCGTCATATCCACGAGCGAGAGGCGGCGAATGGCCGGGTGTTTGCGGATTTCCTCCAGCGCGGCGGACGGAGGACGGCTGTCGAGGCCGCAGAGATTGATGGCCACCCCGCCCACGCTGTTGCGGCTCAGCGACATGTTCGAAATGTTCAGTTCGTGCTTCGCCAGCACCATGCCGAGCATACCCACGATTCCCGGCACGTCCTCGTTTTCCAGGACGAGGAAAAACCGGTCGTCCAACGGCACTTCCACCGCGCGGCCGTTGATGAAGGTCAGGCGCGGGCGCTGCGACTTTCCGAGAATCGTCCCTTCAATGGTGGACTCGCCTCCCTCCGCGTCGAAAGCCTCCACGCGAATGAGTTCGGCATAGTCGCCCTCGAGGCTCGACTTCACGATCTCGCCTTCGATGCCGAGGCGCTTCATCACCCGCGGCGCGTTCACGTCGTTCACATTGTCCGTGATCAGGCGCAGGTAGCCCCGCTGCAGCGCGCGGTTGAGCGGTCCCGTCTCCACATCGAGCAGACGCCCCGAGTAGGTGATGCGCAGTTTCCCCACTTGGTCCGGCGTGATCTGCTGCACAAACGTCCCCATCATGTAGGCAAGCGCGAGGTAGGGGCGGAGCACTTTGAGCGTCTCCGGGTCGACCGACGGGGCGTTCACCGCGTTGCGCACCCAGCCACCGCGCAGAGCCTCCGCCACGCACTCCGCGACTTCGAGACCGACATTCTCCTGCGCCTCTACTGTCGAGGCGCCGAGGTGCGGGGTCATCACCAAGCGGTCGTAGCCACGCAGGGCACTCTCCGGCGGCGGCGGCTCTTCCTCGAACACGTCCAGCCCGGCGGCGGCGATTTTGCCCGATTCCAGCGCGTCCGCGAGCGCCGCCTCGTCGATCAGACCGCCCCGCGCGCAATTGAGGATGCGCACGCCCGGCTTCATCTTCGCAAAAGCGTCCGCGTCGAGCATGTGCTTCGTCGCTTCGGTTTTCGGCATATGCACGGTGATGAAATCCGCTTCTTTCAGCAGATCATCCAATTCCGCCTTGCGCACGCCGAGATCGCGCGCCCGCTCGCTTGTCAGGTAGGGATCGTAGGCGAGCACCGTCATTTCAAACGCCTTCGCCCGCTTCGCCACCTCCGAGCCGATCCGCCCGAGACCGAGCACACCGAGCGTCTTCTTGTACAACTCCGTGCCCTGGAAAGACTTCTTGTCCCACTTCCCGCCCTTCATTGAGGCGTTCGCCTGCGGAATCGGCCGTGCCGAGCACAGCAGATGCGTGAACGTCAGCTCCGCCGTGGCGATCGTGTTGCCGCCCGGGGTGTTCATCACGATGATCCCGCGGTCCGTCGCGGCGGACACGTCGATATTGTCCACCCCCACTCCGGCGCGTCCCACCGCCTTCAGCTTTCCGGCGTTCGCGATGGTCTCTGCCGTGACCGAGGACGCGCTGCGCACAATGATCGCATCGGCATCCACCGCCAGCTTGTTCAATTCCTCCGGGGACGACCCGTAGGCCTCCACTACGTCGAAGCCCTCCTGCGACCGCAGGTAGGCAACCCCCGATTCCGATATCTTGTCGGCTACGATGATTTTCATAAGAAAAACCGGGGACCCTACGCACCGCCTCCCGCCCGTGGCAATGCCCGAAACCATCCGCATTCATCTACCACATCCCTTCCCTTCCATTGTTTCTGCGTTTTCGGGCATTTTATTGGATCGTTTTCCACGATCCGGCCCCCTCCCGCAAATTCGCGATCACGCTCGCGCGGAAATCTTCAATATGCACCGTAACGAGTTCTTCCAAGGTCAGGGAGTCATCGCGCAGCAGCGGGGTCAGGTCCATGGCAAAGGCCGC
>SLLG01000313.1 GCA_007134215.1 Opitutales bacterium
AGACCGTTGAAGAACGTGGCAAGGCCCGGCGGACCGGCCACGGCCATAACGAAAACGCATCCAAGGTAGAAGACTCCGGCGGCCGTTCCGACGGCCAGACCGAATCGAATCGGGCTCAGTGACATGACTTGGATCCTTTCTGGTTGGAGGTAACATCGTTCGCGGAATCGTGGCGGTGCCCAGCAAGCCCTTCCGAGGCGCTCCCACCGTGCCCGTGCCCCCGCAACATGAACAAATGGCAGGCAAACATCAGCACAAAGAAGACCGTCAAGGTTACCCCGGGACCGACATCAAAAACCGCAGGTAGAATGAACAGCAGAGCCAGCGGAATGAGGCAGCCGAGTATATGGAGAATGGCGCGTATCATCAGACGGCCGCCTCCTCTCGTTCGCCCGTATTCATCCCCATCCGGGAGACAACCCGTGCGATCCGGTGAAAAACGCCGCTGTGAGTATTTTCCTCGGTTTCTCTCATCCCTATCGCCTTAAACGCACGAAACCGAACGATCCCTCAAGTATTCCCCCTAAGCCCGACAAAGCTTTTCTTGAGGGACACGGCTTTCTTCTGCGTTTACCTGTTGTCGGAGCGGATCCGATTTCCGTTCTCCGGCCATCGACCAAAACCGAATAGAAAATCCGATGAAGAAAACCACACTCATATGCATAGCGGCACCGTTTCCGGGCGGCGGTCTTAGTTTACGGCATGAGCCAGCGCGCCCGGCACGCCGAAGGGGACCATAGCCACGGCCACTGAATCGATTTGTTCCTCGCCTCGCCGCGTCCATGACCGTCTCCCGGGCCGCCACCGCGATCGGAATCGGCATTGTCGTAATCGCCGCGTCACTGTGTTTCGTACAGATCAAAGAGGGCTTGCTGTACGCTCCGCCTTTGAGGTTCGCCGGGCTCCGCACTCTGCTGGCCGGTTTGTTCCTGCTGTCGGCGGCGAGCGTTTTGCAGCGCCGGGTTCTCCCGGCTCCGCAAACCTGGGCATGGATTCTTCCGCTCGGTTTGTTCGCCACAACCCTGACCTTCGGATCCATGTTTCTGGCACCGGTTTTCGTTTCGGCGGGACTGGCCTCGGTCCTGGGCAATCTGCAGCCTCTCGTGCTTCTCGCGATGGCGGCGGTCTTTCTCAACGAACGGATCACGGGAGGAAAGATTATCGCGTTGTCGCTTGGGACAGGCGGCATCGTCTTCCTTTTCTGGAATCAGCTTGGGGCCGGGATGGGAGGGTCTTTCGCCGGCGGCGCTCTCGCCCTCGTCTCCTCTACGGGTGCCGCCGCCGGGTCATTGCTCGTAAAACGCATGCGCCCGGGCAGGGAACTGCTCCTTGTGGTGGGCTGGCAACTCGTTTTCGGCTCCCTGGTCCTGCTCGGGCTCTCCGCCCTGTGGGAATCCGCGACCGTTCAATGGAGTTTTTCCTTCGTTCGCATTCTTCTCTTTCTCAGCATTTTCGAGACCGCCCTTGGCACGCTGATCTGGTTCCGGCTTCTGCAGCGGAACGAAGCCGGACGCCTCGGGCAGGCCCTTTTCCTCATCCCCGTCACAGGCCTGATTTTCGCAGCGTGGTTGCGGGGCGAAACGCCGGGATTTTTCGAATGGATCGGGATAGGTATAATCCTGGCAGGCGTCGCCATCGCGGGACTGGAACCCTTGGTTCGGAAAATCCCGCCTTCTCTTCCAGGAAAAAGTACATAAATTGAAATCTTCCAACCGGAGGGCTAAGGACAACACCATGAATACACGAAAATTCACAATCAACGTTTCCGATATGGGCAGCGACCATTGCGCCGGTATCGTCCGCAAGTCGCTCGAACGTCTCGAGGGCATCGAAAAAGTCGAAACGAACAGCGCCCGCAAGCGGGTAACGGTCACCGCCGCGGACGAAAGCCTCTCCGCGGACACGCTCCGGCAGGCAATCGAGCGGGCCGGGTACGAGCCGGGCTCTGTGACAACCGAGGGAGAATCGTTGTACTGGCTGACCGTTCCGGGTATGGGGAGCGATCATTGCGCCGGAATTGTCCGCGACTCCCTCCAACGCCACGACTCCGTAGCGGATGTGCGGATACGTCTTGCCCGCCACCGCGTGGGAGTTCGGGTCACCGGCGAAACCATGACGGGGGCCGAGCTCAGAAAGATCGTGGAGAAGGCCGGCTACGAGGTCAGCGACGTGGTCGAAGAAGGCGATGAATCCGACGAAGACGCCTCGGAGGAAGCCTACCTGTCCAAGGCCTGGAAGAACCTGTGGCTGGCGATGATTCCGACTATCGCGATCATGGCGCTGATGATGCCGCACATGTTCTGGCAGCCCATTCCGGGATACTTGGTCTTCATCGCCCTGCTGGCGCTCCCCGTTGTGTTTGTCGCCGGCCGGGAAACGCACCTATCCGCCTGGCGCTCGCTGACCAACCGCACCGCCAACATGGACGTGCTCATCAGCATGGGCAGTCTGCCGCCCTACTTCATCGGCCTGGCCGGCTTCTTCACGCCAATGACGTCCTTCATCGAAATGGCCGCGACGATCATGGCCTTCCACCTTCTCGGCCGCTACCTTGAGACCCGTGCCAAAGGCCAGGCCTCCCAAGCGATCCAAAAGCTTCTCCATCTCGGCGCCAAGACCGCGCGGGTGGAACGCGACGGCGAGGAAGTCGAGGTTTCGGTCAAGGAATTGCATCCCGGGGATGTGATGATCATTCGCCCCGGAGAAAAGATCCCCACCGACGGGGAAATCGTCGAGGGAAACAGCCACGTTGATGAGTCGATCGCGACCGGGGAGTCCGTACCGATTGAGAAGCAATCGGGCGACACCGTTCTCGGGGCGACGATCAACAAGGAGGGCCGCCTCAAGGTCAAAGCCACCAAGGTCGGTAAGGACACCTTTCTCTCACAAGTCGTCAAACTCGTCGAGGAAGCGCAGGGCTCAAAGGTGCCCGTGCAGGAACTGGCCGATAAAATTACCGGCTATTTTGTGCCCGCCGTATTGGTGATCGCGCTCGCCAGTTTTCTGACCTGGTGGCTCGCTCCCGGACCACTTGTCCCGATCCTCGAATGGGGCTCCGCTTTTCTCCCCTGGGTCGACCCAGAGCTAGCGCCCGCCATACTCGCAATCCTGGCGGCGGTTGCCGTCCTCGTCATCTCCTGCCCGTGCGCGCTCGGCCTGGCGACCCCGACCGCGCTCATGGTCGGCTCCGGTATGGGCGCCGAACGAGGCGTCCTGATTCGCTCGGGCGAGGCAATTCAGACCTTCAAAAACGTCCGCCGGATCGTCCTCGACAAGACCGGCACCATCACCACCGGCGAACCGGCCCTGACCGATGTCGTCGCCGCCGAGGGCTTCGCGGAGGACGACGTCCTGCAGGCGGCGGCCGCGGTGGAAGACGCCTCCGAACACCCCCTCGCCCAAGCCATCGTCCAAGGCGCGAAGCAGAAGGACCTATCGATCGAACCGGTCGAGGATTTCAAGGCCCTCACTGCCCGGGGCGTGGAAGGGACGGTCGACGGCGCGCGCGTTCGCGTGGGGACCCGGAAGCTGTTCGAGGAAAACGGACTCGACACATCCGCTCTCGAGGAAGCCATGGCGCGGTTTGAAAACCAGGGCAAGACCGCCATGCTCGTGGCGATCGGAGACCGGCCCGCCGGCATCGTCGCCGTCGCCGACACCATAAAAGAAACGTCGAAGTCGGCCATCGCGGCTCTTCGGAAAATTGGAATCCACCCGATCATGGTCACCGGCGACAATGAACGCACCGCCCGGCACGTCGCCGAGCAGGTGGGAATCGACGAGGTTCGCGCCGGGGTCATGCCCGAGGGTAAGGTCGACGTGATCAAAGAGCTGCAAGCGGAAAACCCGGGCCAGGTCGCTATGGTCGGCGACGGCATCAACGACGCCGCCGCCCTCAAGCAGGCCGATGTCGGCATCGCCATCGGCGCCGGTGCGGATGTCACGATCGAAGCCGCAGACGTGACACTGGTCACCGGCGACCTGACCAAAGTTGTCGAAGCGGTGAACCTCTCCCGCGCCACCTTCCGCAAGATCGTGCAGAACCTCTTCTGGGCATGGATCTACAATGTCGTCGCGATCCCCGTTGCCGCCGTGGGCCTCCTCCACCCGATGATCGGCGTCGTCGCCATGACCGCCAGCTCGCTCAGTGTTGTCGGCAATTCCCTTCTCCTCAAACGCACCCGGCTCGGCGGCAAGTCGGGATGAGCCTCGGGCGAAACTGCGGGTTTCAACGCGGTACTCCGCAGTGGTGGACCAGCATGTAAACCGCATCAAGAAACATGAAGCGTTTCATTGTATCTTAATTCGACTTTCCATACAAGAACCGATGGAATTCCGAGGGGGCAGCCCCTGCCGTGCGTTCAAACGGTTATGATGAATGAAACCAAGGAAAGAAAGGATTTCCGGACACACGGAGCGGCGACCAAGGAAATTGAGGAAGACATCGACCGCAATGTTCGGGCTTTCCTTTACCTGCTGGGGAAGTTCCGGGACAGGGACTTGGATGTTTATGAAGCGATGGCGCCGGGATACGACTCCTTCGCGCGCCCCTGGGACACCGGATTTGGAAAACCGGCCCTCGACCGGGTTTTCAAAACCCTCGCCGAAAAGGCCCCGAAGGGCGGAGCCGTCCTCGATGCGGGGTGCGGCACCGGACTGCGAATTCCGCGGATTTTGGAGGCGACCGACCCGAAGGAGGTTGCCGCACTCGATATTTCTCCGAAAATGCTGGAGATCGCCGGGCGCCGCAGGCCCGACAGGCGGGTGCGGTACGGACGGGGCGACGTGCGCCATCTGTCTTTTACCGACAACCTTTTCGACGCCGTGATCTCCACATGGACCGTTGAACTCATCGACAATCCCCACAGCGTCGTCAGTGAGTTCCTGCGCGTGCTCAAACCGGGCGGAATCGCTGTCTATACCTTCGTGACCCTGCCGCCGGGACGCCCGGAAAGGATCGCGAACCGGCTGGCACGTGACCTCTTCAGCGGGGATCACGATCTCGATCCGGAACCTTTCGCCCCGGAACGCCGTCCTTTTCACGCCTGTGAGCGCTCCGTCCTGGAATCCTTTCGCGATGGAGTTCTTTCGGTCGTCGCCCTCGGCAAGTGCTGCTCGGTCGAACCGGGTCATTTGCCGGGCGGAGTTACACGGACAAACGCGGATACGGAGGTGACGCCATGCACGTAGGCGCTTGGGGACTGGCGCGCACCACCCCCGCCGCGAGCATCCCCGGCTTCAACCGGAAGTCTTCGTTTGGCAGTTCGACGCGCACGCGTGTGGTTCGCTTCCGCGTATCCAGTTCCGGATCAATGTATGCGACCTCTCCCTCGAACGCCGCGTCGGGATAACCCGGCAAACGGATCTCCACCGGCTGACCGGTCCGCAACAATGCCAACTCGCTCTCATAGGCTTCCAGCTGTATCCAAACCACCGACAAGTCGGCGACGGCATAGAGCGGAGCGCCCGTGCGCACGTATTGTCCGGTCGTCACCATGCGCTCGGTGACGAATCCGCTCACGGGAGAAGCAAAGTCGAGATGCGTCGCCGGCGCGTTGGTGGATTCAAGTTCCGCGATCTGCGCGTCGCTCATACCGAGCAGCGCCAACCTCTCGCGGGCGTCCTCCAAACGGGCGCTGATCCTCTCCCCCGGCTGTGAACGGTACGCCCGGAACACCTGCAGAAACTCCTCTTGGGCAGAGAACAGCTCGGGGCTGTAAAGCTCCAGAACCGGATCGCCCGCTTCAATGAGCATCCCGGTGAAGTTCGCCGTCAACGCATCCGCTCTCCCTGAAAACCACGCGGAAACGACTGATTCCCGGGTCTCGTCGGCCTCGACACGTCCGGGTAAACGCACCGTCGCGAACGATTCCCGCCGCGTCGCGGGCGCGGTTTGGATACGCATCAAGGCAATCGAACGTTCGGTCAATCGAAGGCGGGGAAGCTCCCCTTCATCCCCGTCGTCGTCGTCCCCGGCCACGGGAATGAGGTCCATACCGCAGATGGGGCAGCTCCCCGGACCGGGTTGGCGTACCTGCGGATGCATGGAACAGGTCCACACGGTTTCCTCGGCAGATTCCGCCTCGACAGCCCCGCCGGGACCGTCGCGATGGCCGTTCGACGGTGCAAAGTAGCGTCCCAAGAAGAAGACGGCGACGAGCGCGGCCAACCCTAGCGCGACTATAATGAGTGGTTTTTTCATAACTTACCTATTATTCCGGCTGGTCGGATGCGAACGGGCCCGCGACGCGTTCCCATTGGGCCATCCGGATGTTATGGTCCGCTTTGGCACGGGCCAAAGAAAGATCCAGCTCAAGTAGGTTTCGCTGGGCTTCGAGAAGATCGAGAAATCCGGTGCGCCCCGTGCGATAGTCAGCCTCCAAAATCTCCAAGGTCTCGCGGGCACGCGGAAGCAGGGACTCCTCCAACAAACGGATGCGTCGGGCGGGTTTCGGCCCGCGCCAGTTCCCTCGCCCGGTCGGCGCCCCGGATCCGGCTTCTCCGCTGCCGCAAGTCCGGGTTCTCCTCAAGAACCAAAGCGGCGGGATCCCGCGGTTCGCCGGCGAACGCCTCCGCAAGCGCGGACACTTTCGGCAAGGGCGCATCCGGATCGCGTCCGATGATCGCGTTGACTCCGGACCGGGTGGCCGGCTCCCGTTCCCGCCAACTCTCCAACTCAACCCGCAAGGCATCCGCCTCGGCTTCAAGGCGGATGACATCGGCCCGTGAGGTTTCACCCGTTCGATAGCGTTGCCGGGCAACCTGCACCAACTGTTCCACCAAGGCGAGGTTGCCCTCGACCAAATGCACCGATTCTTCGGCGAGGATCCACTCGGAAAGCGCCATGAAGAGATCGCGGCGCACATCCGCAAGCGTTCCCGACAACGCGTCTTCGACGGCGCGCGCTTCTTCCTCAGCCACTCCGGAGCGGAGGCGCCGCTTCCCGTACCCGGGAAACATCTGCTCAATACGGAAGATCTGCCGGGTCTCCATCCGTTCGATGAAATACCCGTAGCTCACACGCGGATCGGGCAAAGCCCCCGCCTGCGGCACGCGTTCGAGGGCCGCCGCCCACCGTGCGTGGGCCGCCTTGATTTCCGGACTTTCCCGGTACGCCTCCCGCAGGAGGGACGCGACCACGTCGCCGGAACGTCCTTCGCCGTG
The DNA here is from genome assembly GCA_007134215.1 of Opitutales bacterium. GTDB lineage: Bacteria > Verrucomicrobiota > Verrucomicrobiia > Opitutales > Oceanipulchritudinaceae > SLLG01. The sequence continues at coordinate 7,165 of SLLG01000313.1, forward strand.
TGCGTGCCCGTGGTCTTCGGTTCCTGGAAGCGCACCGCCCCCCGCGAGGATCATGGACCCGGCGGCGAACAGGGTCGTCCTTAACGTGAGCATCAACATATTCCCTCCTTGGTCGGAAAACAAAAAAGCTCCCCACCGGAACGGTGGCGAGCTTCTTCATTGACGACGCTCAG
>SLLG01000118.1 GCA_007134215.1 Opitutales bacterium
ATTATGCCGCCTTGTATCACTAATGTGGGGAGATCTGGTCGAGGAGGCGGGCGTTGCGGCGGTCGAAGCGGAGGGTGTAGGTGCGCGCCGGTTGTCCGGGGAGGGCGGCGTGGATGCGGTAGGTGCGGTGGCCGCGCGGGGTGATGGTGATGTCGGGCTCGGGGGTGTCGGGATGGGCGAGGAGCCACGGAAGGAGGACGGGGCCGCGGGTGCGGAAGGCATGGGTGCGCTGGAGGGCGGGCTCGCGGAGGTTGTAGGAAGGGCTGAACCATCCGCCCACAGGGGCCTCGCTGCCGCGCAGGTCGGAAACGGAAGTTTCGGGCGGGCGATGGGCGCCGACGGGGAGGAGGCGGACGATGCGCCCGGCTTCTTCCGGCGTGACGGACGGGTGGAAGTTCCAGACGGCTTCGAGGGTGCGCGGGCCGAAGGCGAGGACTTCGTCGAGGACGAGGGCGTGGCCGGGGCCGAGGAGGAGGACGGCGCGGGTGTGGCGGGGCGCGCCGCGTCCGCGCGCGGGGTCGGCGGGGAAGCGTGCGGCGGCGGCGGCGAAGGTGTGGTCGTCGGCGAAGTCAACGCTGACGGGGAGCGGGCGGGAGACGACACGGGGCGGGGGGACGGTGGCGCGCCCGTCGAGGAGGAGGACGTTGTGGGCGCGGGGCCCTTCGAAGAAGTCTTTCCACGGCCCCGGCTGGTAGATGTAGCGCCCGCTGTCGGCGACGAGGTGGCGCCCGCGGGCGAAGAAGGCGAGGTTGAGGTGGTCGCGGTGCTGGTGGGCGCTGCCATGCGGTCCAGCGTCGAAGAAGAGCCACGGATCGTCCGGGCCCCAGCCTCCCCGAAGGACGGCGTGACCGGCCCATTCGAAGAACCGCGAGGGCGGGCCGGAGGGACGTTCGCCGCGTTCGCCGTGGGTGAGGACATATTCCCAGTCGGGGCGGTCGAAGAATTCGGGCATGCCTTGGGCGCGGGTGTGGTTGTGTTCGAGGTCGGCGGCGTTGTTCATGGGGCCGGTGCCGTCGGGGGCGGCGACCATAATGAAGTAGTGCCACATTTTCTCGATCCGGCGGGCAAGGGCGTCGGAGGTCCCGGCGTCGCGGCCGCGGAGGACGGGCATAAGGGGTTGGACGGCGGCGAGGACGACGCGCTGGTAATGGTTGGTGAGTTCTTTGTAGCTGCCGTCGGGGTATGTTTGGCCGGTGATTTCGTTCCGAAGGGTGTTGAGGGCGCGGTCGAACCATGCGTCGGCGTCGCGGAATTCGGGCCATGCGGCGGCAAGCGTGGCGAGGGCGGTTTTCTCGGTGATGAGATGGTTGCCGCCCCAGAAGGAGGCGAAGCGGTCGAGCTTGTCGGCGTGGTCGGGCACGGAGGCGAGCATGGCGAGGAGGGCGGGGCCGTGCGCGCCGGGGTCGTGGCGGAGGTACTCGAAGGCCGGAACCCACGCCTGCATGACACGTCTTGCGGCTTCGAGGGGCCGCCACGCGGGCGAGAAGCTGAAGCGGGCGGGGTAGGGGTTGGCGCCCGTCCAGTCGACGAGGAGGGCGGAGGCTCTCCCGGTGTAGCGGGGGTCGCCGGTCTCGGCGTGGGCGGCTAGGAGGTCGGGGATGAATCCGTGACGGTTGAGGAACCACGCCCATTCTTTGTCGTCGCGCGGGCCGCGCGCTTCCCAGTCGAGACCGCCTTCGTCGAGCCGGGGCTGTCGACCGCGGAGGTCCTGGAGGGTGAACCGGTCGTCGAGGGCGTCGCGCGCACGGTCGCGGTATCCGGGCGGCGGTCTGAGGGCGGTCGACACACCCGGAGGCGGCGGTCGGTGGGCGAAGTGGTGCAGGAGGGCGCGCGCCGCGTTTTCGCGGTCGCCGGACGCGAAGGCCCGTGCGGCGGCTTCGAGACCCGTATGATCGAGGTCGAGAGCTTCGAGGAGCCGGTCAAAGCGGGCGTCGGTTAGGCCGGCGCGCGCGAGGAGGGAGTCTTCGGCGGGATAATCCCCGCCGGAGGCCGCGGCGGCGGAGAGGAGGGCGCCGACGGTGAGGAGCAGGCGCGTGAACTTGCGCTTGATGCCCGCCATGCAGGTCACGGGCTGCCGCGCTCCGCCGGGGCGCAGCGGCGCGCGAGGGGTCCGGCGAGGAAGAAGAGGAGGAGTCCGAGGACAAGGCCGATGAGCGGGCGCAGGAGGTTTTGCCGGAAGTAATAACCGAGGTAGCTCGGATCGACTTCGAAGACGGACTCGGCGGCGTTGGCGAGCATCTGCCACAGGGCCGCGAGGATGATCAGGACGGCGCCTACGCGGAGGAGGACGGCGGCGGTCGTTTGGTGGCGCGGGGTCTCCATGGTGCGGGGTTACTTTTTGGCCGGACCTGCGCGGCGCGCAAGCGGGAAGCGCGCGGCGGCCTCATCCGCGGCCGACGGAGCGCGCCAGGTCCTCGTCGATAGAGGCGAAAACGCTCTTCCAGTCGGCGAGGGCGGCGGCTTCGCCGGAGTAGCCGCACTCCGGGTAGGGCGGGCGGAGAACGAGGCGCACGTCAACGCAGCTGAAAGGGAGCGGGACGAGGTGCCGGTCCCACGTGGGCAGCCGCAGCGCGCAGCGGGCGTTGGGTATGATGAAGGCCACGGTTGCCCCGGACTGCCGCGCGACGATGAGTGCGCCGCGTTTGATATCGTTAAGCGGTCCGCTCGGTCCGTCGGGGGTGATGGCGATGTCGCGGCCGGCTCGCAGCTCGCGGATGAGTTCGCGTGCGGCGGCGATGCCCCGGCGGCTGCTGCTCCCGCGGACGATGCGGAAGCCGACGGCCTCGTAAAAGGCGACTTCCCACGCGGCGTTGCGGCTCGGGCTCACGAGGCAGACGACGTTGCCCGGATCAAAGAAGCGCTTTGCCATGACCGGTGCGAGGAGGGACCGGTTGTGCCAGCTGACGAAGATGCGCGGTGCGCGGGAGGCGTCGCGTGCGGCGGCGGATTCCGCGTCCATGCGCAGCCGCAGGGAGCGGAGGTAGAGCCAGAGCAGGGCGGCGAGGGGACGGCAGATCCACATCCTCCAGCCGCGGAGCCGGTAGACCGTTCCGCTCTCGAAGGGGCGGCCGGGCGCGGCGCCGCGCGGACCGGAAACGGATGGTTTGCTGCCGGATCTCTTTGTCACGTGTGCCGACGATGGTTGTCCGGCAGTGAAAGGCGAATGATTCCGTGCATGTGACCCCGAAAGGGATCGGACGGGAGTTTTTTTTGAAAAAATGCTCCGCGGGTGCATCCGGAGCCGTGCATCCGCCGTATGTGTCGGCATGCGGGTAATCCCCGTTGTTCTTTCACATCCGCTGTGTTGCCGCTCCGGAACGAATTTTTCGCCCTCGTTGTCTTGGAAATGTGTGGTTTCAATACCCCAAGCGGGAGCCGCCGCGGTCCAGGCTTGTTTTCGGTGTGTTACCCTGATGCATGCCGAGTTCTGACTGGCTCCGGCCTGGCCTGGCCCGGCGGTCTCCCGTCCGGGGGTTGAACCGCGCCATTTCCTTTCGCTTTCAGCAACCCGCCTGAGCGGGGCAGCCTCCCTCGTCCCCGCTCGCCCGCTCCGGCGTCTTCCGGCCCGGCGCGGGTTTTCGGGGGGAGCCCGGTCCACCAGCCGGCGCTCCCCTTTATTTTTTTAGAAAATGGTTTTCTCCGGCGGGCGGTTGCCTACTGTCCCGCGTTGTGTCTTCGGAGCAAGAGGCCAGTGCCCGTGAGCGCGAGGAGGCGGTTGATTGGATCGGGCGGATGGCCCGTGGCGATGACACCGCGATCCAGGCGTTGTACGCGCGTTACAGCCGCGTCCTCTTCGGCATCCTCGTAAAGTCGCTTAACGACCGCAGTGAGGCTGAAGAAGCCTTGCAAGACCTCTTCACAAAAGCCTGGTCAAAGGCCGGAAGCTACGAGCCCGACCGCGCCTCGCCGTATACGTGGTTGTGTGTCATGGCCCGCAGCATCGCCATCGACCGGCTGCGGAAGCGCCGCCGCCGCCCGGGACATGAAGAGCTAGACGAGGATGTGCGGCCGGTTTCCTCCGGAGAGCCGTCCGCGGGAGATCTTGCCGATGTGCGTGACACAGGGCGCGAGCTGCGCAATATCCTTGATTGCCTTTCTCCTTACCAACGCAAATGTATTTCCCTCGCCTATTTCAAAGGATTTTCCCACGCGGAGATCGCGGCGGAACTCAACCGCCCGCTCGGTTCGGTGAAGTCTGATATCCGCCGCGGCCTTCTGCGGCTGCGTTCCATGATCCGCAAACGTGACGATTCCTCCACAACTTGAAGAAAAAGCCGCCCTCTACGTGCTCGACCTGCTCGACGCGCCGGAGCGCGAGGCGTTTGCCAACCTGCTTGAGAGTGACGCGGCGTTGCGCGCGCTGGTGGATGATTTCCGCGAAAGCCTCGGGCTCTACGCCGCCGCCGAGGCGCGGCCGGAGTCGCCTTCTCCGGAGGTGGAGGCACGGCTGCTTCGCCGTATGCGCGCGGCGGCGGCGGAGCAGGATGCGAAAACGGTTGCGTTTCACGGCGGAGCGTCCGCCGGGCGGTGCCCGCCCGCGGCATACGGACGCGCATGGGCATGGCTTTGGCCGGCGGCGGCCTTGGTCATGCTGGGATTCAATTTGTTTCTCGTGAACCAACTGCGGGACGCTCGTTCGGCGGAAGCGGAGAGGAGCGAATTGGTCCGGATCGATCCCGCATTGCTTGAAGAATACAGTATCCCCGCCGGGGGCCCGGCGCTCGCGCGGCGCCTCGAAGCGCTGCACGCCGAGCGCGACCGTCTGCGGGCGGTTTCGGAGGATGCAGAGGAATTTGCCGTCGAAGCGCAGTCGCGTATCCGGCTGCTTGAAGAGTCGAATGAATCCCTCGCCCTCGAGCGCGACGCAGTGCTCGATTCGCTCGACGATCTCGCCGGACGGGCCGCGCCGCTGCTCGGTGGTCATCCGGGCTTTGCCCGCTACACGGTCATGGAAATGATGACCGACGAGGCGCGCGAGGGCGAGCAGGGTCCTCTCGGGCTCGCGCAGCTCGCGGGCTCGATCCTGCAGTCGCCCGGTATCGCCATGGTGGACCGCGACGGGCTTCAGGAGTTCCGCGCGTGGGGGCCCGGAATACATCCGGAAGACGGCACGGCGGTACCCGGCCTACAGGAGGCGGAGAATGCGCCCCTCGGCGGAGCCGCTTTCGCGCTGTCGGTCTTCGACGAGACGACCGGCCGGGGCTTCATGGATGTCTACAACCTTCCCGAGCCGGTGGAAGGTACGACCTACCACCTGTGGCTGCGCGGGGCCGTCGGTGCTACCGGGTTTGTCGCCGTGGGCGGACTTCCGGAGGAGCTGTCGGGCCGCTCGGGGTCGCTTTTCTTCGAAGTGCCCGCCGGGACGGTGGCACCCGTTGAGATTATTATCACGGCGGAGGACAGCGCGGCGGAGCCGGGAGAGCCGGGCGGTCCGGTCGTGCTGCGGGGACCGTGAGGGCGCTGTTGGCCCTGTTGCGCCGCGTGAATCCCGGGAATCCCGGCAGGGAAAAGAGAACACACCGCTGCGTTTCGCATTTTTTGCGTTGCAACGGTCGGGGGGGCTGACAATTTGCGCTGTCCATGGCTCTTCCGCAAAGCGTTTTAGTGGTCGATGATGAAGCGCACATCCGTGTCATTCTTCAGCGCATCCTCACCGCCATGGGGATTCCATACGTGCACGTGGCGGAAAACGGCCGCGAAGCCTGCGACATGTATTCTCAGTTTAAGTGCGAACTGGTCGTCATGGACATCAACATGCCCGTCATGACCGGCACGGAGGCCGTCGCGCGTATCCGTGCCGAAGATCCCGATGCCAAAGTGATCATGCTGACGTCGCTGGCGAGCCGCCGTGCGGTCGAGCAGAGCGCGGAAGCCGGCGCAATGGATTACCTGCGCAAAGACCTCCCGCTCGAACAGTTAAAAATCCGCCTCAGAGAGGCAATCGAGGAGGCCTTCGAGTGAAATCCGTGACCAATCCGCTGCTCAAGGAGGTTCGCTTCTCCTATGCTGAGTTGATGGCTGAGGTGGATGAGGAGCGGAAGCATTCCGCCTTCGCCCGCGAAATGCTGGACGACTTTGAGATCCGGAAGATTTTTCGTTCCAAGAGGAAGAAAACACGCGAAGAAGAAGAGCGGACGGCGGGACAGCTCTCGCGCGGGGCGAGTCCGGTCGTTCCGCCGGAGTTGCAGGTGCTGCTCGACGAGATCCTCGAAGAGCGTAACCTGAGCCGCCTGGAGGATGCGGTCCGCCGCGACATCGTCAGCCGTGACGTGGCCTGTTACGTGTGGGCGAATCACCACGGCGTGGCCTATGTCGATCCTTTGCAGAGTGTTTCCACCCGCGAGGCGCTGGAAGCCATCCCTGAGGAGATCGCGCGAAGGATCAACGTCCTCGGGCTCTATGTCATGGAAGGCGTGATCACGGTTGTCATGCCCGACCCGGTGAACACCGATAATCTGCGGAGGCTGGCGGCGATTACGGGGCTTGAAGTGAGTGCTTCCTTCGCTTTGCCATCCGAGGTGACGGACGCGCTCAACATCCGTTACGCGTCAAAGGATATCGTCGAGGATTCGATCGCCGAGTTCGAGGCGAAACACGGCGTCATCTCCCGTACCCTCTCGGACCTCCAGGTCGCTGAACTGGCCGACGCGGCGCCGGTCATAAAGATCGTCGATTCCCTCATTCACCTTGCGATCCGCGAACAGGCGTCCGACATCCACATCGAGCCGCAGGACGGTTACTCGCGCGTTCGTTTCCGCGTCGACGGTCGTCTGCGAACCGTAGTGAATATTTCCAACAAAATCCACCCGGCTCTTGTTGCTCGGCTCAAAATACTCTCTCGCCTGAGTATCGAAGAGAGCCGGTTTCCGCAGGATGGAAAATTTTCGATACCTTTCGGGGTTTCCAAGGCAGACTTCCGGAGTTCGTTTTTTCCTACGGCTTTCGGCAACAAAGTCGTCATCCGTATTCTCGCCTCGACCGGGCGCAAGAACATCATGTCGCTCGACGAAATGATGATCTCGCAGTCGATCCTCAAGCCCTACCGGCGTATCGCGCACAATCCCAACGGCATCGTCTTTATCACCGGCCCGACTGGGTCGGGCAAAACCACCACACTTTACGCGACCCTACAGGAACTGAACTCCGAGGACGTGAACATCAGCACGATCGAAGATCCGGTGGAGATTCAGATGGAAGGGCTCACCCAGGCGCAGGTCAACCAGCACATCGACCTCAGCTTTCCTCTCCTCCTGCGGTCGCTCCTGCGCCAGGATCCGGACATCATTCTGGTGGGAGAAATCCGCGACCGCGA
>SLLG01000026.1 GCA_007134215.1 Opitutales bacterium
GGCAAGGGCATCGCCGAGGAGGACCTGCCGCGCGTCTTCCAGCCCTACTTCACGACGCGCAAAGGCGGCCACGGCCTCGGTATGATGATCTGCGAGCGCATTATGCGCGCCCACGGCGGCCGCATCGGCATCGACAGCCGCCGCGGTGTCGGCACCGTTGTCACCCTTGAGTTTCCCCAGAAACACCGCCGCGTCCGCCTCCTCGAGACCTCGGAAGACTGAGGGAGAGCGATGCGCCTTTGTCTCTCTCCGGGCGCCGAACGGAGAATTTTCTTCCAAAGACGTTGGAAATATGCATCCTGATCTTATGAAACGGAGTCGGCGGAATGCCGAACTGTCCGTGAGGCGGCGCGGTTTGCTGTAATGAATATTCTACTGATTGAGGACGAAGAGGCTTTGAGCGAGGTCGCCGCCATCCAGCTGCGGAACCTCGGCAACACCGTGCATACGGTTTCCAATCTCGAAGAGGCGGCCCGGTTTCTGGAAAAGCCGGAGGACGCGCTGGACCTGATCATCGCGGACCACCGCCTGCCGGACGGCGAGGGAATCGATTTCATCGTCGAGCGTGTGCGGGCCGGATGCACCATCCCGACGGTGGTGGTTTCCGGCTGTCTGACGGTTGCCGATGCCGCCGTGCTGGAGCGCGAGGACATCCCGTACTACCGCAAACCGGTCATCTATTCGGAGGTCGTGCGCCGCTTCGAGCCCCCGCGCGGTCCGCCGCCGCCGCCGAAAAAGGGCGAGGTGCCCGAGATCCGGCTCGAAGACACGAAGCGGCGGAGCGGGTTCTTCGGGAACCTCTTCCGGCGCCGGTGAGGCGCGGACCGCCGCGGCGGCCGTCCGGCGCCGGAGCCCTTCAGCTTTTCACCGCGGCGCGGGCGACCGCCGCGTAGAACTTGTCGAAGAGCGGCCCGCTGTCGTGCGGTCCGGGCGAAGCTTCCGGGTGGTATTGCACGCTGAAGACGGGGAGCGACCTGTGGCGCAGGCCGGCGACGGTCTTGTCGTTGAGGTTGATCTCGGTGACGACGGCACCGCAGCGCTCGATTTCCTCCTTGGTGGAGGCGAAGCCGTGATTTTGCGCCGTGATGGCGACGCAACCGTCCTCGATGTTTTTCACGGGCTGGTTGCCGCCGCGGTGGCCGAATTTGAGCTTCACTGTGCCCGCGCCAAGCGCATGGGAGATTATCTGGTGCCCCATGCAAATGCCGAAGACCGGCAGTTTTGGAAGCAGCCCGGCGACACTCTCGTGCGCGTAGGTGACGGCCGCCGGGTCACCCGGACCGTTGGATATAAAGAGACCCTTCGGATTGTGGGCGAGGATTTCCTCCGCCGTCGCCGTGGCGGGCACGACGGTGATGTCGAACCCGGCGTTGTGGAGCAGGCGCAGAATGTTGCGCTTGAGCCCCATGTCGATGGCGACGATGGGGTAGCGCTTCTTATCCGCGCCCTCGCCGCCGCTTCCGCGCGTCAGCGTCGTGCCGGGAATGGCGAAGGGGGCGTCGCGCGGCTCGGGTGCAAACTTGTAGGGCTCGCGGCAGGTGACTTCTTTCACGTAGTCGACCCCCACGAGGCCGGGCCACTCGCGGGCGCGCTTGACGGCTTCTTCATCGCTGATGCCCTCGGTGCTCAGGCAGGCCTTCATGGCACCGTGCACGCGGATGCGTTTGGTGAGCGCACGGGTGTCGACACCTTCGACCCCGGGAACCCCGTGGCGGGTGAGGTAGTCGGGCAGCGGCTCGGCGGAGCGCCAGTTGCTCACGACCGGGCTGCACTCGCGCACAACGAAACCGGCCACTTTGGGACCGTCCGATTCTTCATCCTCAAGGTTGACCCCGTAGTTGCCGATCTGCGGGGTGGTCATGGCCACAATCTGGCCGAAATAGGAAGGGTCCGTGAGGATTTCCTGGTAGCCCGTCATCGACGTGTTGAAGACGGCTTCGCCGACAACGGTCGCCCGCGCGCCAAAGCCCGTGCCGCGGAAGACGCTGCCGTCTTCGAGCGCGAGCACTCCCTGCTGTTCGGTATCGGTCATTGGGGCGCGATTAGAAGTGCCCGGTGGGCGGAGGCACAACCCAAAACTCATGCTATCGGCAAACCGGCGCAGCACCCGCCCGGCTCCTCAATTCAACACCTTGTCCGGCAAGTTTGTGAAAGGTGAATCGGCGGCGGTGGAAACACGCCTTTGCCACCGGATTGCATTGACTCCGCCGCAGTGGAAGGAAGTAGATACAACGTACGTTCGAGTGGAGTTTCACGCTTATTCTATTTCATTGAAAAGCCCTTGTAAATTCATCGCCGCGCTCGTCACCGGCCTTGTCATTCCGGTCGTTCCCGCCACTGCGGCGGAGACAGACGGGGGGTCGGCTGGCTTCCGCACCCTTCAGGTGTTTGAAGGGGAGCGCGGGACGCTGCCGCTCTCCGGCCTCACCGCGGCCGCCGGTAAGCTCTTCGGCTCGGCAAGCCACGGAGGCCGTGAAGGCGGGGGGGTGTTGTTCACGCTCTTGCCGGAGAGCGGGGCGCTCCATGGCCTCCATCACTTCAACGGAATAGACGGACGCACGCCGATGGAAGGTTTGCTCGTGAAGGACAGGGCGGTCTACGGGGCGACAAAAAGCGGCGGGCCGCGCGGCCACGGCGTGCTCTACCGCCTCGACCGCATCACCGGCTCTTACGAAGTGCTCCATACCTTTGCGGCGGAAGCGGGCAACGGTTTTTACCCCCATTCCTCACCCGTCCGCGGTGGCGAGACGCTCTACGGCACGACGTTCCATGGCGGCGCGGGCCGGTGGGACGGGGCGCTCTATGCCTTCGATTTGCGTGCCATGGAGTTCCGCCTCCTCTACAGCCTCACGGCGGAGACCGGACGCCACCCGCTCGGGCGCCTGCTCCCCCTCGGCGACTGGCTCTACGGCCTTGCCTCGGACTACGGGCACCACGACGCCGGGCACTACGGCACCTTGTTCCGCGCGCGGCCGGACGGTTCGGACTTCGAAGTGCTGCACCGCTTCGAGGGCGGACGGCGCGGGTCGACGCCCTTCGGCAGCCTGACGCACGACGGCGGCGATCTCTTGTTCGGCTCCACCTTCGGAAACGTCGGCGACGCCTTGGACCTCGGAGTGGTTTTCTCCTACAACCTCGCCACCGGCGAATACCGGGTGCTGCACGCCTTCACCGGGGAAGACGACGCCGGCGGCAAGCCGGACAGTCCGCCGCTTTTCGATCCCGCGCGCAACCGGCTCTTCGGTACCGCGCAGGGGACGGACAACAACGCTCCCGGCATCGCCGGAATCCTCTACTCCCTTCGCACGGACGGGACGGATTTCCAGATCCTGCACACCTTCTCCGGCGGCATCGCCGGCGGAACACCGGTGGGCACTCCCGCGCTTGTCGGGAACACGCTCTTCGGCGTCGCCGCCCACGGGGGCGTCGAGGCTTTCGGGCGCACACGCTCCGCCAGCGGACGCGGCATTATCTACCGCTTCGGCCTCGGTGAGACGGTTGTCTCCACCACGAAAACGCGGTTGGACTGAGGCAAGATTACGGGCGTTCGTCGGCCGGGAAGCGTCCCCGGCGGCGGCGTGGCACCTGCCTGATCGCCGGAATCGGCGGTCGCCGGCAGCTTTCGTGCCGCGCTCACTTTGTCAGCGCGATTCGATTTGTCAGCGCGAAGGCGCCGGCCGGTTGCGGCTGTCCGTTGAGGAGGATGTCGATCCGGTGGGTGCCGGGGTAGTGCCTGCGGGTGGTCATTTCTTTGAGGGAGACGGTCTTGCGCAGGGAAACGGATTCGTTTGGGGCCAGTTCCACTTCACGGAGTTTGAAGACTTTCGGGCGCGTCGTCCCGTTGGCTTTGATGAAATGGACGCGAAAGTCGACGAGGATCCGCTGGCGCCGGGCGGCGGTGGAGACGAGGTCGAACGCGAGGGTCACGGCACCGCCCGGGCGGGCGCGGGCGGGGGATACGGAAATGCTTTGGACGGAGACCCGCGGGGCGGCGCCGTAACCGAGCACGGCGAGAGCGCCGGGGTCGCCGCGCTTCACGGCGGCGCGCAGGGCGTGTCGGATCAACCGCCGGCGTTCGGGCGGCGCGCTTTTCATCCACCTGCGGGCGGTGTCGACCAGCACATCCGGGTGGTCCTTGCCGATATCGTTCAGGTTGTTCGCGACGGACCGGCGCACGTAGGTGGAGGTGTCGTCCTTGAGGATTTCAAGGAGGGCGAGGACGGGTCGCGGGTCTTTCTGAAAGCGGCGGAGGCGCGGCGCCCACGGCAGGCGCGGACGCGTCCCCTCCGACACAAGGCGGCGGACGTGCTCGTTCGGGTCGTCTGCCCATGCGCGGAGGCGTTCCATCGTCACGTCCGGATAGCGTTCAATAAAGGGGCGTATGGAGAATTCTGCGGTGAAAACCTGCGTCAGCTCGTATTGCGCCGCCATGGATTCTTCAAATTGATCGAGGCCGTAGGCGCTTACGAAGCACGTGTGCGGGAGGAAAAGGAAACGGGTGAGCGGGCCGTCCGGCAGTGCGGCCGGCACCTTTGCCGAAGCGACGACGATGCGCAGTGCCTCGCGGAAGTCATCGGGCAGGTGTCCGCGGAGCGCTTCCGCGATCCGGCGGCCGCGGTCCATCAGTTCGAGCGCCTCGTAGCCGCGCAGGGCGTTGCGAAGAAAAGCGGCGCTCTCGAACGGCGGATAGACCGCCGCGACCCTTTTTGCGATCCGCCGGGGAATATCCGGCCCGTACTGATTTTTCCAAGGTTCGGCCATTTCTCGGCGCATGCATGGCGCAGCGGTCCGGGCGAAGCAATCCCCGGCGCACCGCTCCATGAATTGGGATCACACACCGCCCGGCTCGTGTCCGCCCTCGAGGGCGAGGAGGTAGCGTTTCCGCCAGAGCCCGCCGCCATAGCCGGTGAGCCGTCCGTCCGCGCCGACGACGCGGTGGCAGGGCAGGACGACGGCGAGGCGGTTTTCGCCCACGGCCCGCGCGACGGCGCGCGCGGCGGCGCGCCGCCCGGTTTGGCGGGCCAGTTCGCCGTAAGTGCATGTCGTGCCGTAGGGCACTGCGGTCAGCGCGCGCCAAACCTGCTCCTGATGCGGGCTGCCGGGATACCGGAGCGGGGTGGTGAACTGCCGTAGCTCCCCCGCGAAATAGGCGGCGAGTTCGCCGCGCATCCGCCGCACGGGGTCGGTTTCGCCGGGAAAGAAGACCGCTCCCAGCCGTTTCTCCAGTGCGGCGAACTGCTTTTCGAGCAGGCGCCGGTCCCAAAACTCGACCAGATAGACGGCTTCCTCGTCGCCCGCCACCATGAGGGGACCGAGCGGGGAGGGGGTCTGCGCCACACGCAACGCATGCCGCTCCCGTGCCCCGCCCGGCGAGCGGCCGGTGGCCCGCCGGAGCGCCTCGCAAAAGCCGCTCACCGAGTCAAAGTCGGCCTCCATGGCGGATTCGGCGACACCCGCTCCCTCCCGGATGCGCGAAAAAGCCTGCCCCAGCCGCCGCGCGCGCAGGTAGCCGAGAAAGGTCATGCCATACCGGGCCTGAAACCAACGCCGCGCCCGCGCCGGATCGACGCCCGCGCCGCGGAGGTCCTCCGTCGTCCACCGCCGCGCGGGGTCCGCGTCGGCAGCCTCCAGCAGGGGCCGCAGCCAGTCGGGCACGCTGTCCGCCGCGTCGAGGGGGCGGCACCGGCGGCACGGGCGGTATCCCGCGGCAAGCGCGTCGCCCGCCCGCGGAAAATACTCGACGTTCGCGCGCAGCGGTTTGCGCGCCGGACACGTCGGGCGGCAGAAGATACCCGTGCTCCGGACGGCAGCCACGAAAATACCCTCGTAGGCGGCTTCGCGGCTGAGAAACGCGTGGTACATGGTGTCTTCCCCGGGGAGCGGCGGTGCCTCTTGCATGACGGAAAGAGTAGCATAGACGCTCCCGCGCCTGCCACCGAATTTGCGACACGGAATTTCTTTGCGCCCGATTCCTCCTTTTTGCTTGCACCGGGGACCGCGGGGGCCTTCTTTTGTCGGTTTTTCCCATGATCAAAACGCGCAAATCCATTGCGAAGAAGTTCAAGGTAACCGGTTCGGGCAAGGTGTTGCACCGTGCTCCGGGGAAGCGCCACTTCCTTCGGAACAAGACGGTCAAACAAAAGCGCCGGATGAGCCAGGACAAGCCCTGCTCACCCGGAGTCACCAAGTTCGTCAAGATCGGCTGCCCGAACCTCTTCTGAACCTTGCGACCGACAACGCGCCTTGGCGGGTGACTTCACTCAGGCGACCCGCCGGGCCCAAAACACACCAATAGAACATGCCTAAAGCACAAAATATCGCCGCCTCGCGCAAGCGCCGCAAGCGGGTCCTTGGCCAGGCCAAGGGCTACTTCGGCAACGCCAGCCGGCTCTACCGCTACGCCAAACAGGCCGTGGACCGCGCGGGGGTGTATGCCTACCGCGACCGCCGCAACCGCAAGCGCGAATTCCGCCGCCTGTGGATTGCCCGCATCAACGCCGCGTGCCGCAACGAGGGCATCGCCTACAGCCGCTTTATCAACGGCCTCAAGCGCGCCGGGATCGAAATGGACCGCAAACAGCTCTCCGAGATGGCGATCCACGACCCCGCCGCGTTCAAGGCGGTGATCGCGAAAGCGCGGGCGGCGTCCGAAGCCCTCTGACCGGGAGGTTCCCGCCGCGCGGGCGGACCGCGATTTTCCATGAGCTTTCGTTGCCCCGGCGCGGAGGCTTTTTTTGTTCGCCCGTTTCGCATTTTCCCCGATGATTTCGGTTGCCCGCGGTGTGCGCGGGCGGTAATGTAATCCGTTTTATGGAATCCGATTTACAGCAGATCCTCGCCGACGTTGAAGAGGCCTTGCCCGCCATCGAAAGCAAGGCGCAGTTTGAGCAGTACAAGGCCACCGTAGTGGGTCCCAACGGCAAGTTCACCGCCGCCACCAAGACGATCGGCAAACTGCCTCCCGCCGAACGGCCCGGCGCGGGCAAGCTCATCAACGAATACAAGACACGCCTCCAGGCGCGATTCGACGAGGCCCTCCGGCGGCTCGATTCAGCGGAACTGGCGGCCAAAGTCGGTCCGCCCGTCGATGTCACGCTGCCGTCGCCGGACCACGGACCGGGCGGGGCGCACCTCGTCAGCCAGGTGCGCGAGGAGATCTGCTCGATCCTGCGCAAGATCGGGTTTGTCGTCGCCGACGGCCCCGAGGCGGAGACAGAGTATTTCTGTTTCGACGCGCTCAACACGCCCAAGGACCATCCCGCGCGCGACCTGCACGACACCTACTACATCCATCCGGAAACGCGATTCGGCAACGTCAGCCGCAAAGGCGGCGAGCGTTTCCTCCTGCGCACGCACACCTCGAGCGTGCAGATCCGCACGATGCTCGAGCAGCCCCCGCCCCTGCGAATCATCGCCCCGGGCCGCTGCTTCCGCCGCGACACCGCCGACGCCACGCACTCCGCCAATTTCCACCAGATCGAGGCGCTCTATGTCGACAAGGGCGTGACCGTGCGCGACCTCAAGGCGGACCTCGACTACCTTTTCCGCAGTCTCCTCGGGCCGGACGCCGAAACGCGTTTCCGCCCGCACTACTTCAGCTACACCGAGCCGAGCTTCGAGGTCGATTTCCGCTCCGCGCACCTTGGCAAGGTTGGCTCGGAGTGGATGGAAATCATGGGCTGCGGCATGGTCGATCCCGCCGTCTTCGCAGAGGTGGGGTACGATCCCGAGGTATGGACGGGTTACGCCTTCGGCCTCGGTATCGAACGCATCGCCATGACGCTCTACGGCATCGACGACATCCGCTACCTCTACCAGAACGACTTCCGCTTCCTGCGCCAGTTCGCCTGAGCGCGCCGCCCAGCGAAATCCCGAAAAAAGAACTTTCAGCATGATTGTCTCACGCAACTGGATCGAGCGCTACGTGGGCCTCGACGGCATCGAGGACTCCGCCGTGGAGCACGCCCTCACCATGGTCGGCTTCGAGGTCGAAGGCGTTACCCGCAAAGGACTGCCGCCCCTCGATAACATCGTTGTCGGCGAAGTTGTCTCACACGACAAGCACCCCAACGCCGACCGGCTTTCCGTCTGTCAGGTCCGGGTGGACGACGGCAACCCGCGCACCATCGTGTGCGGCGCGAAGAATTTTGCCGACGGCGACCACGTCATCGTGGCCTTGCCCGGTGCCGTCCTGCCGGGCGACTTCGAGATCAAGGTGAGCAAGCTGCGCGGCGTCGAGTCGCAGGGCATGATGTGCTCCGAGCGCGAACTGGGACTCGGCGACGACCATGCGGGCATCGCCGTTCTCGCCGACCGCCCGGAGATCGGCACGCCCGTCAACGAGGTCTTCGACGCGGGCGACACGCTCTTCGACATCGAAATCACGCCCAACCGCCCCGACGCGCTCAGCCAGACCGGCATCGCGCGGGAGCTGGCGGCATGGTTCAAGCGGGACCTCGTCTACCCGGACATCCGTGTCAACCTGCTCGCCGGACCGGGCGGACACTTGATCGAATCCGTTGTTTCCGAGACAGAGGAAAACTGCCCCCACTACCGGGGCTACGCCATCCGCGGCGTCAAGATCGGCCCGAGTCCCCGCTGGCTCAAGACTGCCCTCGAGTCCATCGGCCTGCGTCCGGTTAACAACGTCGTCGACGCGACAAACTTCGTCCTCCACGAGCTGGGGCAGCCGCTGCACGCCTTCGACGTGAGGAAAATCCGCGGCGGGCGCATCATCGTGCGGCAGGCGCGCAAGGGCGAGTGCATCACGACCCTTGATGAGAAGAAACGGACGCTCGATCCGGGTATGATGGTCATCGCCGACGCCGAACGCTCTCTCGTCGTGGCGGGCGTAATGGGCTCCGTCGATGCCGAAGTGGACGACACCACAACGGACATTTTCCTCGAATCCGCTTACTTCAACCCTTCTTCGGTGCGCCGCACCGCGCGCACCCTTGGGCTCTCCACTGACAGTTCCTACCGCTTCGAGCGCGGTGTCGATCCGCGGGGTGCTGAATTCGCCGCCCTCCGCTGTATCGACCTAATTGTCGAACTTGCCGGGGGCGAGGCGCTCGGGCCGCCCCTCGTCGCCGGGGAGCCGCCCTTCACCGAACGGGAGATCGATCTGTCGACCGATTGGGTGCGCGGGTGCCTCGGTTTCGACATCTCCGACGAAGACATGGCCGCCCACCTCGCGTCGCTCGAACTCGATGTGCGCGAAACGACGGACGACAACGACCGACCGCTCCTGCGCGTGGGCATCCCGACCTTCCGCCTCGACCTCTACCGGCCCATCGACCTCGTCGAGGAGATTCTGCGCCTCCACGGCACGGACAAAGTGCCGCCTGCCGAGGTGCGTACCCACGGCCTCCTTGCCGAGGACGATCCTCTCGTCGTTTTCAACCGCCGCGTCGCCTCGCTCCTCATCGGCAGAGGGTACCAAGAGGTCGCCCACTACAGCCTCCGCGACGGCGTCGAATTGAAAAAATGGTACGGCCACTGCGCCGAAGACAGCCTTGCCCTCACCAACCCGCTTGCCAGCGACGCCTCACATCTGCGGCCTTCGCTCATTCCGGGGCTTCTCGACTGCTTCGCCTTCAACCAGGCACGGCTCAATCCGCTCGCCCCCGTCTTTGAGACCGGGCGCGTCTTCCGCGAATACGACGGGAAGGTATTCGAGATGCTCAGCATCGCCTTTGCCCTCCCGCGCGAGGGCGCCGGGGGGTGGCTCCGCCGGGAACCGGTCGACTTCCATGCCGTCGCCCGCGTCGCGCAGGACATCTTCCAGCAGGCCGGAGTCTCCGTCGATCCCGCCCGCTTCGAACCCGTATCGGGCGATAGCATCTGGCAGGAGGGTCATGCCGCCCGCTTCGGCGGTTTCAAAATGGGCTTCGAGGCCGCCTTCGGTGTTCTCAGCCTCAACATGACGAGCCAGTGGGACCTCCGTACCCCCGTGTGCGCGGGGGCCGTATATTTCACGCCCGAATACCTCAAGCGCGAGCCGCGTCGCCGCCGTTACCAGCCCTTCAGCGCTTTCCCGCCTGCCACCCGCGACCTCGCCCTCGTCGTTCCCGTGGGTACCTCCGCGGGCCATGTGCGCACCGAGTTGCAGCGCGTCGCCCGGCAGGCCGCCAAAAGCACCGGCATTGAGGTCGAATCCGTCGATGTCTTCGACGTCTACCAAGGCAAAGGCATCCCCGCCGACGCCAAGTCGCTCGCCTTCTCCATCGTCTTCCGCTCCGCCGGGCGCACCCTCACCGACAAAGAGGTCAACCCCGTCTTCGACGCCATTCAGGCGAAAATCATCGAAGGCACGGGCTACGCCGTCCGCAAGTAGGCGTCTGTCCCGGCCGCGCTGTCTGTCTTCGGCTCTGTTTCAGCGGCAGCGGCCGTCATACGGGAAGGAGGCGCGGCGAAAAGCCGGATCATGGATGGAGCAGAGCGGCGGCGGCGGGCTCCTCGAGCAAGCGCATGAGTGTGGGCAGAGCTTCAAAACCGCGCGCGCTGTAAATGCGCTCGGCGCTGCGAAGGGCTTGCACGTCGGGGGCGTATCGGCCGACGGAATGCCGCTGCCAGATAAATGCCCAGGGAATTTGTTCCGATGCCGCGAAGGCAATGCCTTCAAAAACGGGATCTGAGGTCACGTGGAGGCTGTCGAAACCGACGATGACGAGAACGCCGCCCTCTTTGTAGCGTTCCGTGATCCACGTCGCGCGCCGGGCGTCGCGTTCGGCTTGTCCGGCGAGCCATTCGGGTTGGTCGGCTTGGCGCACGTTCGGATCTTCGCGGGGCCAGAGACCGCCCGGCGCGACAACAACAACCCGGTCCGCGAGGAGCGGCGGGTCTGTGTAGGTGCCCGCCGCATGCACGGGCAACCCCTTGAGCCCGCGCACCCAACCACTTTCGTGGGAAAGATGGACGGGGTTGAAACCATGTTGCCGGAGAAAAGCTTCCATGGCGGGAACGACGCGGTCGTCGAAGCCCGGCGAAAGGGCGATGACAGCATCGTGTGCGACCGGTTCGGGGTCGGGGAGGAGACGTCCGACCTGCTGGGCAACGGCCACCGCTTCGCGCAATTGGATGGGCGATTCGTTTTCGGCGAGGCGGTGGACAGGGGGGGCGCCAAGGGCGGTGAGAAGGGCTTGACCGTCTTGAGAGCGCAGCAGGGCTTCGCTTTCCTCGTTCGGGTAGACGAAAACCACGTCGGCGGAGAGATCGCGTTCGAGGTTGGCGGCGAGGCTTTCCGCATGGTGAATGACGGTTGGCGAGACATTGTTGTTGCGGCCTCCAAGGGTTGTCATCTGGCGCTCGTGTCCACTCTCCATGTGCCCGGCGAGAAAGACGGCGTCGGCCCGCATGCGCGGAGGTTCGATTCCGCCCTGCGCGGAGAGTTGTTCGGCGAAGGCGCGCAACCAGGGTCGGACATCCTCGGGGTAGCGGCAGGAGATTATGTGGCCGTCAACGACCACCTCCTGATCGATGTATGTACCCAAATCGCCCCGCACCCATGCATCGGGCACTTCGCTCGCGATTTCGTTCCATCCAGTCACCATTCGTCCGGCCGCGACGCCGGCGCCGGCGAGCAGACGCGCCGCGTGGCAAATCGACCCTATCGGCTTCTCCGCCGCGTCGAAGGCCCGCACAATGCGGATGGCCTCGGAGTCGTCTTCCAGGTTGCCCGGGCTGTAGCCACCGGGGAGGACAAGACCGAGGTATGGGCTGATGTCCGTGACCTCGTGCATGGCGAGATTTGCGTGGGCGTCGCGGCCCTGACGGTCGGGCGTCTCGTTGTTTGGATCGAGAAGCACTGTTCCCGCCTCAAAGGAAACGACATCAATGTCGTAGCCCATCGCGCTGAAGGAGTAGAGCGACTCGAAGTGCTCCATGCGGTTGAAGCCGTGCGCGATGAGAAACATCAGCCGCGGGGCGTCCGTCTTTTCGGAGGCGTGCAGGGTGATCGCCGAAGCAATGAGCACAAAGGCGAGAATGAACCGGAGAGGGCGGAGGATTTTTGTTTTTGGATTCATCATGGCTCAAAAAAGAGAGAAGGGGCGCGTGCATCTTCCGTGCCGCAGGCACCTTGGAGCGCGGCATGATCTTATCGCTTTCCGAGCCGCAGCCTGCTGCGGCGTTCGGGATGTCTTCCGAGCGCCCGGTGCTTGGTAGCAGGCTGCCTTCGCGGAAAGCGGCAACAGGGCTGCGCGCAGTCCAAGGACGGCTTGACGCCGCCAATATCGGGAAAAAGCGTGTACTGGTCTCATTTCGTTGGAAAGTAGACGAGTTGCGAACGGCCGTTGCCGTCGCGGACTTCGAGGCGGCCGGAAGCATCAAGGCGGGGCTTTCCCTCGATGTCGGCGGCGGTGAGGAGGACGGTGGGCTCGGTGAGCGCGGGAGGGGGTTGCACAGTTCCGGCGAGGCGGGCTGCTCCGTCGACATCGATGTGTCCCTTGCGATTCCAGCGCAACGTCGCGTCACGGTGTAGGTCGATTGACGCGATTCCCGCCGATTCGTGGTCGATTTCGAGGGCGGCTCCGGATTCAACGTTCACCTTGAGGTTGGGCCCGGCGGGCCCGGTGCCATGGGGAAACGTCCCGCCCGCCGCCGGGTCGCTCGCGAAAACAACGCGTCCCTCCGCGATGCGCAGGTGGGAATCTTCAACGTAGGCTTGTTCGCCGGCGAGGATGAGGGCGGCGCGGCCCTCTTTGCGGATCGTGACAGGGCCTTCTTTGCCGCCGCGTATGCGCCGCGTTTGGAAGGCATTCGCGGCTGTGTAGTTGAATTTCCGGTCCGGCGCTTCGTTGACGCCTCGGTGCGTGAAGTCGCGTGCCGTTTCGATGGTGGTGTCAGTGTCGATCCAGACGGCGCCGCGGTAGGACTGCTCGCGCGTGCGGATCTCCCAGCGGTTGCCGTCGTGGCGCTCGAAGACGATGTGCCCGTTATTTTGCACGCCGTCGGCTTCGTCGTGGAGGGCGCGGCCGGTCAAGGGCAGGCTTTTGCTCCCGTGCGTGCGGAGGGTGGCCCCGCTCACGCGGATGCTGCCGAGCGAGCCGAGGGCGAGGTCGCGCCCGCGCGGTGCGAAGGGGTTCAGAGCGTTGCGTGAGCGGTCGGCGACAAAGTCCTGGTGCAGTTCGAGAATCCCGCCGCCCTCTTCGTCGCGGGTGACCCAGAGCTGGAGAGTGAAGCCGCCGTAGTTTTTGATGAAAGGAAAGTCCGCCTCCGGCCAGATGACAAAGCGGGTGCCCTCGCCGAGAATGAGACCGGGGCGGCTCAGCTCGCCGGTGGCGGGCCATTGTCCGCTGAAGTGGACGGTTGTCCCGGATTCACCGAGGCTCACAATTTGGGAGTGGTGGTGGTAGTTCTCCGGCCATGGTAAGAGGTTGGCGGAGACGGCGTAGTGTCCGCCGCCGGTGAAACGGAGACCGGTTTCCGCGCGGCGGGCGCTTTGGATGATGCCTTGCTCGCGGTAGGTGTTTTTGAAGATGATGTCGACAGGGCCGGTAAGGGGGCCGCCGATTTCGAGCAAGTCGCCCGGTTCGCCGTCGCGGACTGTGTCGATGATGAAGGTCACGCCCGTCGTGGGGGCGTGGATACCGGAGGCACGCACATGGCCGTCGATACTGAGGAAGGCACGCGTGCCGGGAGCGAAGAACGCTTGGGGGGGGTCGGCTTCGGGCCATGCGGCGGGTGCGCCGCGTCCGTCGGTCCAACCGCCGGAGCCGGAACTCCAGGCCGGTGCGCGCATGCCGCCGGGTTCTTGCTGCCATGTCCAGACGCGGTCGCTCTGCGGAAGATTGGCGGCGGGTTGTCGGTGGGCGACGGGGGTGCGGCGGTCCTCGCGGGGCGGGAGTTCGAGTCCGAAACGGGCGACCATATCCGTGAGACCGTCGCCTTCGAGACGGTAGGTTTGGTTTGGGAAGAATGTGCCGGTGGTCTGGCCGGTGTGGTTGAGGATTTCCGAGGCTGTGATCCCTTCGGGCACCGACTGGCGGCGAAAGGCGAAAAAGACGCCCTTGCCGGGATGTTCGCCGGAGAGCCAGAGGACGCCGCCGTTGTCGGGAAGAAGCCACGGGCGCTCCATGAGCGGTTGCGCCGCGCGGAACTCCCATGCGAGGCGGGCGAAACCGTCGATGACGTTCGCGGGGTCAACCTCGGTGTGCGCATAGTATGGCCAAATCTCGGGAGCGAGCCAGATGTTGTGCGCCACGGCACGGAAGGCGACTTCGCCCCACTGGCGGGCGGAGCGCTCGAATTGCGCGTTTCCCCGCAGCCAGTGGATGGTGTGGGTCATCATCCACGGGGTGGCGAGGGCGTTATCCGTTTCGATGGAGCAACTGAGGCCGGGAAACGAATGGCTCTCGGAGATCCAGCCGATGCCCTCGCGCGATTGTTCCGCCAGCCACTCCCAGTAGGCGCGCTGCATCGGTTTACCGTCGCGGGAGCCCCAGTCGAGCTGGCTCATCATGAGGTTTTGGAAGCTGTCGCCCCAGAAGCCGGCATAGCCGAAGTTTTCGCGCACGTCCCGCAATCGCTGTTCGAAGACTTCGCGGAAACGGGGGGAGAGAATGTTGTGTTTGTAGGCGTCGACGCCGTAGGTGTCGTTGGGTGGACCACCGGGGGAATTGAGCGCCCAGTTTTCCGGATCGAGCCCGGTTTCGCGGACAAACCCGGCGTCGCGGTGGGTCATGCCCGTGATCCATGTGTAGTTTTCGATGCCGAGCTTGTCGTAGATGAGACTTGCCTGCCGCCATGGGTCCTCCACCTCGGGGAGTGGTCGCCAGTCGTAGACTTTGTTCACGCCCCCGCCCGTGAACTCAAATCGGTCGCCGCCGTCCCAGCCACGGTTTGTCGCGCGCCCGTTGATCCAACCGGGATTGTGCACCGTGACGCGCTGCACGCCGAGACTGTGCAGGTGGCCGGCATAGTCCGCCATGCGCGCGGTGACGGACGCGAAATTGTCGTTCGCCCCCCAGAAGTCGAAGAGGTAGCCCACGGTCGGTACGACCCGGTCGGCGAGAAAGCCCAGCTCGTCCGCCACGCGGGCACGCAGTTCGTTGTCGATCTCGAGGTAGCGGGTGCGCCAGAAGTGCTTGCCGGGGGCTTTGCTCCGGACAAGGGCGCCGTGATACATGGGCTGCGTCGTCCGACGACCGGTGTAGGCGAAATGTTCCTCGCTGATCTGGCCCACGCCGGTGTCGCCGGGATACACCTCGGTGAGGGCGCGCAGGTTTCCCTGGTGGTCGGGATAGACCACAAAGGCCGCCCGTTCATTGAACTGGTAATCGAAAAAGGACGCCCCGGCGCCGCGGGCGGGCGCGTGGATCCATGCGTCGGCGCGCAGGCCCAGGGCCGCCTCGCGCGCCAAAGCGGCCGAGTTGCCGTCGGTGAAACCGGGAGGTAGGGGAGAGGGGCGGGCGAAGGTGTCCTGCGTGTTGTAGCTCGTGGCGGAGCGCCCGGCCGTATCGGTGTCGAGGGGCTGCTCAAGGTTGCCAAGGCCGCGGTAGCGCTGGTTCGCGAGGGTCAACCCGTCGAGCGTGCCGCCGGTTTCCCATCCCCCGAGGAGGCGCAAGGCCGTCGTGCGGTGGGGGGCGTCCAGTTCGATCTCGAAGTGCCACGTCCAACCGGTCCACGGCCACCCTGCGATTACGTCTTCGTGAGGGCGGATGCGCCAGACAAGTGTGCCGATCTTTTCGAGTGTCTTCCCGCGGTCGGCAAGGTATGCGGCACGGTGCCCGCGCCGCGTGATCTCCGCCAGCGGGCGGGTTTTTGCGAAGCGGAACTTGTCGCGGGCAATGCCCCCGTCCCCGCGGGTCCAGAGGACGTCCGCTTCGTCCCACGGAAAGTAAGCCTCCCAATCTTCCCGCCCGGAGCCTGCGTACAGCACGAAGCGGAGGTCCCATCCCCCGTCGCGTTGGACGGTGTCGACGAGCCGCAGCCCGGAGGCGAGAACCGGTTCGTCTGCCCATTCGTCCGCGATGAGCGGGAAGACCAGACTTTCTGGAGCGGAGAGCGGGTAGTCCCCCACCGCGAAACCGCCGAGACCGGCGAACCAACCGTCGGTTTCCCGCACCTCAAACGACACATCGTTGCCGAGAACGAGAACCCGCGCGGCGACTTCACGCGGCAACGGAAACGCAACAGCGACTGCAATGGCGAGGGGAATGGGGATACGGTGAATCATCGGGTACTACAGAAAGCATGGTAGCAGAATTACCGACGATGCCCACCCTCTTTTGCGCGGAACCGGTTGGATTTTGCGCGAATGTATGTCCGCTGAGTCTCCGACCGCGCGTTGAATCGTATTTGGCCTTTGGCGTCAGTGGAGCGCTCACGAAAAAGCCGCCGGGCTGTGAGATCGGCGGCTTTCTGGAGGGATTGGATGCTGGCTTAGTTACCGGCGACCGCTCCGTTTGCTGGGGGGCCCCGCCACGCGCCGGGGAGAGCCGGTCGGCGCGGCGCGGAGAGTGGAGGGGTCCGCCGGACGTGCGATGTCGCGCGACTTCGAGCGGGGGCCGACACGGACAAAGTCGCGCTCTGCCGCCGGGGCGGGGATGACGGCGCGGGCGTCCTGGGTCCTCGCGCCATCAGCGCGAACCGTACGCGGGCTTCCGCCGCCGGAGCGATGCTGGTGCCGGACGAGTGCGTTGGATTCCGGAGCGTTTACGCTGAGGGCCGGTCGTTCATCGGCACCGCGTTCGTGCGGGGCGCGGAACTTCGTGGGCTGCGCCACGGCGGTTGCTTGCGCGAGAAGCGCGACGGCTGCGATGGTGATGAGGATACGAGGGGTTTTCATGGTTTCTCCTTTTTTATGGTTGTATTGCTTTCTGGTTATTTAGAACCGGGGCGTTCCCGGTTCATCCGGCTTATACGGACCGGATTCATGTTTCCCTCGCGGATTTCGGCGCCGATTGTCCGGTTAAAGCATTGCACATGGAAGCTATTAGCATTCCTGATGTTGACATGTCGAAGATGCTACCGGAAATTGTTCGGGAATGCCCTTCGAAAAGTTCGAGGGGTGGCACACTTCGGCGCGTTGAAGAAGGTAGCGGCGGGAAATCCGTTCTCGCCCGGATTCCATCAAACAGATTGTTCAATTATGAAGACCGTAATACCTGTAGTTGCCCTGCTGCTTCTCGGCGCGGGAGTTCTCTTCGGCATGAGCCGGCACCACGCGACCGCCGGACACCACATGGGCGGGGCCGAAACGCACTGCGCCATGACGGCGCACGGTGCCGACGGTATCCACGAAAATCACGCGATGTCCGAACGCGCCGATGCCTGCCCCGGTTGCGGCGGCGGAGAGCGCGACGAGACTCCTGAGCACGGGAAAGAAAAAGAGGGCAAAGACGACGACACCGACCTTTGCCACTGATCCAACCGCGCGGAGATCCGGCCGGTTTCACAGCAGACAACGTGCCCGGTCCGCGGCGAAACTGCGGGCCGGTTGCGCGTGTACGGCGGCAAGACGTCCGGTCGCTTGAACGGGCTTGGCGAGTGGCGAGAGCGTGCCGGTCATCCCGTCACTCCGGCGATGCGCGCATGTGATCGATAATGCGTTTGCGCGCGCGGTAGACACGGGTTTCGACGGCTTTTTCCGTGATGCCGAGAATCTCGGCGCATTCGCGCTGGGAATTCTCCTCCATGACTTGGAGGACAAACGGTCCTTTGAGTTTCGGCGGCAGGGCGTCGACAAGAGCGAGGGCGCGGGCGGTGGTTTCCGAGCGCAGCAACGCTACATCGGCCGTTGGCCGCGTGTCGGCGATGCGCTCTTCGGGAGACGGTCCGCTTTCGTTTTCTCCTTCGTGCGCGGCGGAGAAGAAGGAAACGACTTTCCGCCGCCATGCTTTGCGGGCGTGGTCGCGGCAGAGGTTGGCCGTGATGGAGTAGATCCACGTGACGACTTTCGCGCGCGGTGTGTAGCGTGCGGCGTGGCGGTGGACGCGCACGAAGGTCTCGGCGGCGATCTCGGCGGCGTCGGCCTCGTTGCGTGTCCAGCGGTAGGCGAAGCGGAACACCGCGTCCTTGTGGCGTTCCATCAGTTCGCGCAGGGCGTGCTCGCTTCCCTCCGCGATGGCGGAGATCAGTTGCTTGTCCGGGTCCTCGGGCACGGCGGCGTCACTCCGGCTGGCTCAGGGCCTCTGCGGCGAGGCGCCGGAAGTCAGGCCGTTTTTCCCCGGGCAGTACTTCGAGCACGGCGAAGTAGCGCCGCACGCTCAGGGCCTGAAGTTCACCATGGTAGCCGTGGACGCGGTCGATAGCGGCGGAGACTTCGCCGGTGAAGGCGTCCTCGCTTTCAAGAAGAGCGGCAAGGTCGCGCGTGGCGGCGTTGAAGTGCTGGAGGATGCGTTCGCGCTCGGCCTCGAAGCGCCGGTCGATGTCTTCCACGGCGGCGCGCTGGGCGGGGTTGAGGTCGAGTCGTTCGACAAAGGTTTCGTGTTCGAAGGCAACCGGCAGGCGCGGGCGGATGAACCCGTAGAAGACGGCAAGGCAGGACGCGACCGCGACGACCGCGACGACAGTCAAAAGGAGAGCGATGCGGAGTTTGTCGGATTGGATGGCGGGCATTTGGCTCCTTTAAGTCAGCGGTGGCGCGAATGTCCGGGGCGCGGCGCGTGATCCACTTGGTGGCATTCGAGGACATGGGGGTTGCCGATCATCTCCAGACCGAGCGTGTCGGACAGCTTTTCAACGGGTGCCGCGACATGGGTGGCGACTGCCGTCGTGACGGCACCGAACGAGGCAGCGAACGCGATCATCGCTGCCGCCATGCGCGGCCGCAGGGCGAGCGCGGCAAGTTCGGACCATACGCTGCCGGCGGGGGCTTGCGCCCGTTCCGCGCGGACGCGGCGGAGCACGCCGTTCTCAAATCCGGCGGGGCAGGCGGGCACCCTCGTGCTGCGGAGGTTGCGGAGCACTTCATCGAATTCGTGTTCTTTCATACCCCGATTAACGCACCAAACGTGCGAATCCCTCAAATATTTTCGTCGGGGGCGGGGCGATTTCCGACGCCATCCTCTGCATTGAGTATGGCGTCGATAACGGTGCCGCCATTCTCAACAACAGCTGGGGTGGCAATGGGTTCAGCCAAGCCCTCTACGATGCCGTGGCCTACGCGCGGGATGCGGGGGTGATCTTCGTCGCGGCGGCCGGCAATTCGAGCACGAACAACAACGTCTTCTCGATTTTTCCGGCCTCTTCGCCTCTCGAAAATGTCGTTACCGTGGCCTCGACGACCCGGCGGGACGAGCTTTCCCAGTTTTCCAGCTTCGGGGAGGGCTGGGTCGATCTGGCCGCGCCGGGTTCGAACATACTTTCCCTCGGGATCGCGAACCGTGCATGGCGACATTGTTCTGCTGCGCGTCTCCAACCGCGGAGCGACGGTCCATGCGGAAGATCCGGTTTTCGGGGGCGGGGCTCCGCCCAACGCTGTCTGGTTTCGCTACACGGCGAAAGCGGGCGGCCAGACGACGGTGCGTTTCATGCCCTCGCGTGTATTCCGCAACCCCCTCCAGGGCACCGTTCTGACTATTCCTCACGATAGCATACCGGGAATCCACGCCGTCTTCGTTGAAGACGAGACGGGCCAACTGGAGTTGATCGAAGAAGCCGCCGACGGGACCGCGATCAATTTCGCCGTAGTCTCCGGGGCCGCTACGCCATTGGGGTGGCGGGCCAGGGCGGAGCCGAGGGGCTTTTTATGCTCGATAGCGGAGGCCGACGTCCTCGTCGTCGAATACCTTCGCCGGCGCCCCGATACGAATCCGGGCATCGGATACTTCGTCGATTTCAGCTCCGGACCGGCCTTTGCGCAGATGGTCTCCGGCGTTGTCGAACACGTGCAGGTGCTAGACAGCTCATGGAAGCGGGTACGCGTGCTGGACACCGAAACGCCCGACCGCCGCTTCGTGCGCGTGCACCCCACCGATTGAGAACGCCCGGCACCCGAACGTGGCACGGATTTTTCTTTTTGTAACCGGGCAGTGCCGCGAAAGCGGCAAGCGCAAGCCAAACATTTGTCGCCGGGGGTAATCACGAAGTTTGTCTTGGGGTGACTGACAGATCCGCAGCGTTTACGAAGCGGGCCGCGCCGGGTTCTGGGACCAACGCTGGCTGGAGAGCCTTTGCATCGAGAATATCGTGGTCGATGGGCTTTGAAGCATGCGGCGGTGGGACAGCGGGCGTTGCCTGAGGTTGTGACTGCGGAGACTCGAAGGCGTTCGGTTGATCCGGCTTTCCGGGTTGCCGCGCCGGGGCGGTTCGGCCAGGGATGGTGTCGTGAGTGAGTCCACCGAAGAGAGTGCGCGGACGCCGACGGAGCGCGAACCGCTGGGGCGGTATCCCTCGGCGCGGAAGGCGCACGAATACGGACTCGTGGCGCTGAGCCAGGGCGCGGCGTATTGGGTGGAGCGCGAGGCGGACGGCGGCTACGCGCTCTTTGTCGCGCCGGACCATGCGGACCGCGTGCGGCGGCACATGGACCTCTACCGGAAGGAGCAGCGCTTCTGGCCGCCGGTGCCCTTGACCCTGCCCGACCACCCCACGCCGTATGCCGCGGCGGTCGCATGGGCGGGGGTGCTCGGCGCGTTCCATTTCGTTTCGCTCTCCGTGGCGGGTTGGACGGACGCGGGCCGTCTCTCGGCTACGGAAGTGCTCGGCGAGGGCGCGTGGTGGCAGGTATTCACCGCGCTCACGCTGCACGCCGGGGGCGCGCACCTCGCCTCCAACGCCGTGCTCGGCGGCGCGCTGTATTACGTCCTCAGCCGGGCGACAGGCGCGGGTATCGCGGCACTCACCGCCGTGGCTGGCGGCGCGGCGGGCAACGCCCTCAACGCATGGTTTCACTATCCCGGCGAGCACCTCTCGGTGGGCGCGTCGACAGCGGTGTTCGCCGTCGTCGGGGCAATGGCGGCGATGCCGCTGGGCAACCGCGTGGGTCGGCGTAGGCGTACGGAGAAACGTGCGTGGATCGCACCGCTCCTCGCCGGGGCGGTGCTCCTCGGCTGGTTCGGCGCGGGGGGAGACGGGCGCACCGACGTCACCGCACACCTCTTCGGCTTCGCCGCCGGGTTGCCGATCGGTTTTACGGCGGGCGCGCTCGCGCGTGATACCCCCTTCCGCCGCGCTACGCAACTGCGCTCACTCGCTTTTGCCGCAGCACTCGTTGCCCTCGCATGGTGGGCGGCGATGCGGTGAGGTGACGCCTTCGGGCGTGGCAAAAAAGGTCTTCGCCCGAATCAGTAATTGCTGCCGCGTGGGCGGCGGCCCCGGCGGGCGCGTGCACCGGAGAAAGGACGGGCATGAGCGCCTGCCGCTTCATAACGCCGGCCGCGGTCACGGCGGTGGTCCGGTCCCGGTGCGGCAATGGCAAAGGGGTGGTCGGCGATGACCGGGACTTCGAGGCGGATGAGGCGCTCGATATCCCGCAGCCACGGGCGCTCTTCGGGGTCGCAGAAGGCAATGGCCTTTCCGTCGGCGCCGGCCCGCGCGGTGCGGCCGATGCGGTGGACGTAGGATTCAGGCTCGTTCGGTATGTCGTAGTTGATGACGAGCGAGATGCCTTTGACGTCGATGCCGCGCGCCGCGATGTCGGTCGCTACGAGGACACGGACGCGCCCCTCGCGGAATTGCTCGAGAGCACGTTCACGCGCGCTCTGTGATTTGTTGCCGTGGATCGCTTCGGCGCGGGTGCCGCTCTGCCCGAGCTGCTTCACGAGTTTGTTCGCGCCGTGCTTGGTGCGGGAGAAAACAAGGACGAGCCCGTCGCGGTGTTCGCCGAGAGTGTGGGCAAGCAGGCGGGTCTTGTCGCGGCGGTCCACGTGGCAGACGTGCTGCGTGATGCGTTCGACCGTGGTCGCCGCGGGAGTGACTTCCACCTTAACGGGATCGTGCAGAAGGCGGTCCGCGATTTCCATGATGGGGCGGGGCATCGTGGCGGAAAAGAGCAGCGACTGCCGCTTTTCCGGCAATTTGGCCATGATCCGCTTCACATCGGGAGCGAAGCCCATGTCGAGCATGCGGTCGGCTTCGTCGAGGACGAAGACTTCAACGGCGTCAAAGTCGATGAGGCCCTGCTGCGCAAGATCGAGGAGGCGTCCCGGAGTGGCGACGACGATGTCAACGCCGTTGCGGAGCGCGCGTGTCTGCGGGTTTTGGCCGACGCCGCCGAAGATGACGGTGTGGCGGAGCCGGAGGTTTTTGCCGTAGGCTTCGAAGCTCTCGCCGATCTGCGCGGCGAGTTCCCGCGTGGGTGTGAGGATTAGGGCGCGCGGCTTGTGCGGCACGCGCGTCTTCGGTTGCTCCGTGAGACGTTGCAGGATGGGCAATGCGAAAGCGGCTGTCTTTCCCGTGCCCGTCTGGGCGCAGCCCATGAGGTCGCGGCCCTCGAGCAGATGCGGTATGGCCCGTGCCTGAATAGGCGAAGGCGTTGTGTATTTCTTTTCGGCGAGCGCGCGCTGGATAGGCTCGGCGAGCTTCAGCGCGGCGAAGGTTGTTGTCGGTGTCATATAATTCGGGTACAACCCAACCGCGCCGTGAGGGACGGGCCGGGCGTCTTCGTTTTTGTGTCCCAGCGCGGTTGCGCCGTGGATCGTGTGGTCTCGATGAATGAGAGTGCCTCTGAACAGTCTCTCATCGAAAAGACGCCCGAAGGGGCCGGGCACATCGTTCATTCGCATGGAACCAGAGATGCTTCGCCCGCCTAACAACACGCACGCTCGCATCACTTTCGCCGGAAAGCAAGCGGGAAATGTCTCATAACATTGTTGCGCATTGCCTTGGGTATCTCGGTCTCGCGAGATACCGGTTCCCTTCGGGCGTCACCGGTGAAATGCGACTCTACTGAATTTCCGTTCGTCGAACGGGCACGCACTCACCGGAAAGAACGCAGCAGGTCCGCACTTGCCTCAACAACGGTGGACGGCTCACACTGCCGGGGCAATGTGGCTTTCGAGCTTGCCCGCGCCCTCGGCGGTTAGGCACGGTGGCGGGTGGATTTCCCGGGCAGGGGGCGCGGACAAGTCCGCACACCACGCACTTCACCCCCGCGGGTCTTCGACGGCCCGGTAGCTCGCCCGCGACCGGGCCACTGCGAGGTCCGCCTTGTTCAGCAGTTCGACGGGCCGGCTCGGCGGCGGGCGGTTCAGCCGCGCGAGAACACGCGCGCCTCCACCGCGCTCCAGCCAGTCCCGCGATCCCAGCGCCCGCCCTTCCGTGAAATACCGCACGCGCAGCCGCAGCAGCTCGTGCGGCTCCAGCTCCCCGCCGTTCCTCACCGCTTCCAGCAGCGCCGCGGGGTCGATGCGCGCGCCCGTGCCGTCGCCCTTCGCCCCCGCTCCCTTCCCGAGCA
>SLLG01000213.1 GCA_007134215.1 Opitutales bacterium
AATCCCGCCAGGCCGCTCACCCCGACCTGACGATGACCGGCATGTATAACGTCCTGGAAAAACTCCGCTCCGGCGACTCCCTCACCGCCAAAGAAAAGCTCATCCACGAACACGGCCTCGTCTCCATCCTCAAGCAACTCCACGACGACCTCGACGCCGCCGTCTTCGACGCCTACGGCTGGAAGGATCTTCAGGAAGCCCTCGACGCCAGCAGCGGCGGACAGTTCCACGACTTCACGACCGGAACCACCCGCGTCGTCGACATCGCCAGCGCCGAAGACTTTAACGCCGCCGTCCACGCCTACGAACGCACCCTCAACGAGGAGATCCTCACCCGCCTCGTCGCCCTCAACCACGAACGCGCCGAAGAAGAAAAACGCGGCCGCATCCGCTGGCTGCGTCCGGAGTATCAGGCAAAGGGCCGGAAGTCAGAGGACGGAGGGCAGAAGCCGGAGCAACAGGAAATCCCTCAGGTCTCAGGCCTCAGCCCTTCGCCCTCCGCAAAACCCGCCTGGCCCAAGACACTCCCGGAACAGGTCCGCGCGGTGCGACTGGTCCTCGAATCCCAACCCAGCCCCATCGATCCCGCTGCGCTTGCAAAGAACTTCAAAGGCGTTCGCAAGGAGCGCATTGTCACCCTACTGGAAACCCTCGAAGCCCTAGGCCATGCCCGTGAAATCGACGGAAACCGCTACACTGCATGATCACTGACACCGAATTGAGGGTAAAAGGGGTGAAAGCGTTGTTGGCCGCTTTGGGGTCCGGTGGCGGCCGAGCGCTTTTTGACCCTGATCCAGAAAGTACCATTCGACTACACGGAATGGCAGAAGAACCTCTTCGCGGATGTTCCTGTCCGGGAGCTCAGCCAGAAGGCCATGGCGGCCAGAAACGATGAAGCTTGAACGCCACAACGACGCGTTGGGTTCAGTCCCAACGTCAGCATTCGGCCCTTCCACGGCCCATTCGGCGTTCGAAATTTTGCATTCGAAATTGGTCTCTCCGCTCCGCCCTCGAAACCCTCTCCGGCCCCGCCGATGCCGCCGCCATCGCCAAGCTCTTCAAGGGAGCACGAAAAGACCGCATCGAAGCAATTCTCGAGAGCCTCCAAGCCCTCGGCCACGCCCGAGAAGTCGAAGAAGGGCGTTGGGCGGTGTGATCCTTTCCTTCAATCAAGTTCTAAAAGTTCCCGAAAATGCATACCCAGTCACCCACCGTCTCTCCCACCTGCCGAATCTGCGATAGCGGCGCGTTGCGCCTTCGCAAGAAGTTCCGCATGAGCCTACCAGTCGTCCTCATCGGTATCATGTTTTTGATCCCATCGGTGTTTGGCGTTTTGCTGGGCACCGTCTCCGTGGTGTCGACGGTTGTCATCGGGGTGCAGGCGACGCGAAATGCCGAGACGGAGGTCCGTCAAATCCTTCGCAATGCCCAGGTCCCCGCTCATGTCGCCGACAAGGTGGTTGCAATGGAGCAGCTCTCCCGGGAGGAGCGTAATGCCCTCAACGGCCGCCAACGCGATGCAGTGATGCGCGCCGAATCACGCTATATGGGAACAGCCCTCGGGAGCGCGATGACCGGTGGATTTTCCCTCGCCATCATTATCGGTTCGTTCACCGGAGGACTGCTCGGATGGCTTCTAATTATGCGAAAGAAAGTTCTCCAATGTACCCACTGCGACGCAACCGTGGAGGCTGGATAAACTATGGACACCGTCCGGAACAGAAATAGAATCGCGCTCCCGACGCCTAATTCGAAGCGACATTTCCGCACGTCGCGCGGATCCTTTTTTGTGGAAGCGGCGTCTCGCCGCTTCACCGTTAAGATGAATACCTCGCCAACCAAATCCGCGCCATCCGCGCGCCTTTTTGTTTCGCGGCGCCGATCGTGGTCGGGATGATGCTGAGAAGGCTTGCCTCGAGGAGCGAGCAGAGAAAGGAAACCGCAAGGGCCAGGAGAACGTAAGTGATGAGAAGTGTCATGGAGTCGGCTGTGATCGGGAGGGAGAAAGCTATGTTGTGCTGTCCGCTGAATCAATAGCGGATAAAATTGGGGCGCAAAGAGTGCGTCGGCCCAAATCGCTCGCGCCCCGGCAATGGATGAGCAACTGAACACCGCCTTGACCGCTATCAAAAGCACCCTCGAAGGCTGCACCCGCAAAATCGAAGATATACTCGTCAAGGAGTCGTTCCTCAACCGCATCGGAGCCATGCCGCCGGACAAGGCGCCGGTCCCCCCGGTTCCCGAGTCCTCCCTCAACGCCAATCAAGCGGAATCAAGGTGAATCAAGGCGCGGAAATGTACGCGGTCCGGCCGCCCCGACCGCGAACGCTTTCGGCGGGCTACGCCGCGGGGTGTTCTTTGACATAAGGCTGCGGATGGGCAGCGGGCCCGTTCCAGGGCAGGAGGGCTTCGAGCAGCTCGTGTCGTGCCGCCGCACGTGTGGGCTGGCAACGCAGGTAGAGGCAACCCTTTCAGGCTAAATCATTTATCCAACCGGAACCCGGGGGTGCTCGTTCCTCGCAACCCCGGGCTCTATGAGGGAACGCCGTTGGCGTTCGCGCGCTCCCACACCCAACCCCGCCCGCTTGTGAATGGGAAAGGCGCGACCTACGGCAGCGTCGGCCGCGCTGTTACAGGCTTGCCGTGAGGCGGCCGGCAGCCCTTCAGTTCGAAATGAGAATCGTTTTTGTGGGATGCGGACAGATGGGCGGGGGGATGGCCGTGAACCTTGCGTCCGGCGGGCATGAAGTGACGGGCGTCGATAAAGATCCGGCGGCGCTGGAGCGGATGCAGGCGCAGGGTGTGGGCATCACGGATGACGCGCCCGCCGCCGTCCGTGCGGCGGATGTTGTGTTCACGAGCCTGACAGTGCGGGCGTATCAGGCGGTGCATCGTGAGCTGCTGCTGCCGAATGCCCGTGCGGGACAGGTGTTCGTCGATACAAGCACGCTTCCTGTGCCGGAGGCCCGGCGCACCGCGCTGTCTTTGCGGGAGCGCGGCGTGGAAACGCTCGATGCCCCGGTGAGCGGGGGCGCCGCTGCCGCCGGGGCAGGACGGTTGAGGATCTTTGTCGGCGGTGAGCGCGCGGTGTTCGAACGCATGCTTCCGCTCTTCGCTCTGATTGGCCCGCGCGAAAAGACGGTTTATGGTGGGCCGTGCGGCGGCGGCCAGATCCTCAAGGTCATTCAGCAGACCTGTGAGCGGATGCTCGATTGCATGCGCATGGAGGTTCTCTCCTTCGGCCACCACAGCGGGGTGGATTGGCCGGCCATTCTGGCTGCCTGTGGCGAGGACCCCGCGCATCCGGGGCCTTACGGTCGTTTGGTCGAAAAGATCCAAGCCGGCGACCGCGAATACGAAACGGTGCAATCCGACCTGTGTTGCTTGAATTCCGAGTGGCCCTACTACGTGGAGCAATGCCGCGAAGAAGGATTTTCGATGCCGATGCTGGAGGCCATGTGGGCGATTGTCCAACGCATGGAACCGGTGAATAAAGACGGTGTGCATCGCCCGCAAGCATCGGTCTGGCATGCCCTGATGTCCACGAAGCAGCCGCGATAGGCGAGCCGTATCCCCCCCGCTTCATGCGGGGATATTCGTAGGCTGCTTGCGCGGTCCGGGCTTGAGGGCGGGGCGGGGATTGGTTGCATGGCGCGTCATGGAAACGGAGGACGAGGTGATGCGGGCGTTTCTCGGGGCGAGTCTTCGCGGATGCGAGGGCGGGCGCGTGCGGCGGCTGAAAGGGTTTGTGAAGGGAGCGCATTTCGAGCCCGAGGCGCATTCGCCGAATGCCGCGGCGTTTGTGCGCAAGGCGGGGAGCGCGGAAGTGGAGGCGCGTGCGCAAGCCCTTTATGACCGCATCCGCCGGGCCTTTGCCTACAAGCGGCGGGAACTCGTCTACAGTTGCGAGGGCGGAAGCGCGGTGATCAAAGGGCCGGATTTCGAGGCCGCCGTGCAGGTCGGGCAGGATCCGGAGGAGCCGCGGAGCTACCGCATTGTCACCGAAGCGGGCGGCTTCACGCGCCCGGAGGTGGTCGCCGACGAAACTTTCGTCGAGGTCTTCCGGCACCACTGCGATACGGTCGTCATCGGGTTTCCGCGGTCGTTGGACATCGCGGCGCGGATCGACGCCCTTGAGGACGGGGCGCCGGGGCTGGCGGAGTACCTTGAGTATCCGGCGGACGCCTCTTCGCTGTCGGTCTGTGTGCCGGGTGCGCCGGTGCGGCTGGAGCTTCGGCCCGACCACGCCGCGTTCACGCTGGCGAACGGCGGCGACCTGCGCCGGCTCATCGACGGCACGGCGCGGCTTCTCGCGGAGTTCGGCCGGGCGGGCGCGGGGCTGGTGCTGCCGGGCGGAGGCCGGTGAAGGTAGCCGGAGCCGCCGGGTATTTGTCTTGTCTCCGGCTCGCGCGGGGGGCTTTATTGCGCGCATGTTCCTCGACCGGACAGGGAGGCGTTGCCTTGGCGCGGTGGACGCGACAGGCCGGGCGGCACTCCTCGGGGTGCAGTCCGTGGCCCTTTTTTTCGTGCGCGGGTTTTCCCTGCCGCGCCTCGTCGAGCGGATCTTCGAGATCGGTGTGCGTACGACGCCGTTGATTTTGCTCGTGGGGCTGTTCACCGGCATGGTGCTGGGCCTGCAGGGGTATTACACGCTCGTGCGCTTCGGGTCGGAGGGCCTGCTCGGCCCGGCGGTGGCGCTGACACTCATCCGCGAGCTGGGGCCGGTACTCACGGCGATCATGGTGGTGGGGCAGGCGGGCTCCGCGATGGCGGCGGAGCTGGGCATCCAGCGCAACTCCGAGCAGATCGACGCCCTCGAGATCATGGGCATCGAGACGCGCGCCTTCCTCATCGGGCCGCGCCTTGTCGCGGCGCTGATTTGCTTTCCCATACTCACGGCGTTTTTCGATATTGTCGGGATTTTCGGCGGCTATGTGACCGGGGTGACCATCCTCGGGCTCCAGCACGGGGTCTATTGGTCGAACCTCATCGACGCCGTGCAGTGGACCGATGTGCGCGGGGGCTTCATCAAGTCGCTCGTTTTCGGCTTTCTCGTCATCCTCATCTGTTGTTTCCAAGGGTATTTCACGCACTTGCAGAAGCGCTATTTCGGTGCGCGGGGCGTGAGCTACTCGGCCACCCAGGCGGTGGTGATGTCCTGTGTGGTGATTCTCGCGGCGGACTACCTCATCACCTCGTTCCTCATCTGATCCATGGACGGCGACTGTGTCATCACGATTGAGGGTGTGTGCAAGGCGTTCGGCGACGAGCGGGTGCTGCGGGATGTGAACCTGTGTGTGCAGCGCGGGCGGGTGACGACGGTACTCGGCAAGAGCGGGGCGGGTAAGTCGGTGCTGATGAAGTGCGTGGCGGGGCTGGTGCGTCCGGACGCGGGCAAGATCACGGTGAACGGCGAGGTCTTCGGGCCGGGCCGCAGCCGCATCCCGCCGAAGCTCAGCTACATGTTCCAGAACAACGCGCTCCTCGACGGAATGACGGCGTTTGAGAACGTCGCGCTGCCGCTTTTGGAGCGCACGCGCCTGCGGCGCAAGGTGGTGCGGCGGCGCGTGGGCGAGCTGTTCGGGCGCCTCGACCTCGAAGGGGTGGATGACAAATACCCCGCGCAACTCTCCGGCGGCATGCTGAAGCGCGTGGCGCTGGCGCGCGCGCTTGCCATGGATCCCGAGATCATTCTTTTCGACGAACCCACGACGGGGCTCGACCCGCTGCGCAAGGTGTCCGTCTTCAACATGATCGACCGCTACCAGCGGCAGTTCGGCTTCACGGCGGTGCTCGTGAGCCACGACCTGCCGGATTCGCTCTTCATCTCGGACAAAGTGGCGGTGCTGGACGGCGGGCGCATCGGCTTCGAGGGAGCCCCCGTCGACTTGGAGGCGGCACCGCCGGAGATCCGGGCGACCTTTCTGCAGTCGTTGGAGGACCTGCGCAACGAGGTCGTGGGCCTTCCGCGCGCCGGGGAGGACGGCGACGGCACTTCCCCGCGCTTCGAACTGCATTTTGAATCCGCGGGCGACCGCCGCGCGGGCGAGTCGGGTGCGTCGCCCAACCTGCGCGCGGCACAGGTCATCCGCGCCTTCCGCCGCGCCGTCCCGAGCGGATGGCGTCTCGTTTTGGCGGGGCCGTGGGCGGTGGCCGCCGTCGGCGCGGAGGGGGATACACCGGAGCCCGCCGCTGTCGCCGAAGCTATCGCCGCCGATTGCCGCGAGACCGCCGCTTCGCGTCCCGTCTGGACCGCCGCCGCGCGCCTGCGCACCAACCGTGGGACGCCGCCGGAAGTGACGGTCCACCTTCCCTTTCCCGAATATTCCCATGAGCAAGCTCAAGATTGAAACCCTCGTCGGCCTCTTCGTGCTCGCCGGCGTGCTCGCCGTGTCCTACCTTGCCGTGCAGATCGGCGGGGCACGCTTTTTCGGCAACGAGACCTACACCGTCGAGGCCCGCTTCAACAACACAGGCGGGCTCAAGGCCGGGGCGGACGTGCGCATCGCGGGCGTCTCGGTCGGGCGGGTGCGCTCCGTGCGGCTCGATCCCGAGTCCTACGCCGCCTATGTCGCCATCGATATCCACCGCGACATCGCGCTCGACGACGACACCATCGTCTCCATCCGCACCACGGGCCTCATCGGCGACAAGATCGTCGCCCTCATGCCGGGCGGCTCCGGGATTCCGGTCGAGCCCGGCGACGTGCTCTACGACACGGAATCCGCCGTTGATCTAGAAAGCTTGATCAGCCGGTTTGCCTTTGGCAGTGTGGAGGATTAAACATCATTGTCTATGATACAGCTTCGCCGATCCCTTTTCATTCTCGCCGCGCTCCTGCCCTTGCTTTTAGTGCCGTCGCGCGCTGCCGCCGAGCCGACGGCCGAGCTCCGCGCCACGGTCGCCGATGTCCTCGAGCTTCTTTTTCCGGAGGGCGTGGCGGAGGATCCCGCCGGGGTCATGCCGCAGGTGCGTGAAATCATTGATAAGCGTTTTGATTTCGATGTCATCGCGCGGCGGTCTCTCGGGCGCGGCTGGAACCGCCTGAGCGAGGAGCAGCGAAGCACGTTCAGCCGCCTCTTTGCCGAGCTGCTCATGTATTCCTACACCGACCGTCTCGCCGGGCTGTCCCGGCCGGACATCGAATGGGGCCGCACACAAGCGCTGGGGACAAACCGACTCGAAGTCGATTCCGCCATCGTCTACCAAGGCGAGCGCTACGAGGTCATCTACCGGCTCGTGGACATGCGGGGCGATTGGCAGGTCTACGACCTGGTCATCGAGGGCGTGAGCCTCGTCGGCAACTACCGCAGCCAGTTTACGAGCGTGCTCGACCGCCGCGGCCCCGACGAACTCCTCCGCGTCCTTTCCGAGCGCGTGGACGCGCAAAAGGGCAGGTCCGATGGATAAGGCCGCCGGCCGGCGCGGCGGCCCCGAAAGTTCATGGCGGCGGCGCGCGGCCGCGCTATCCGCGCTCCTGTGCGGGATCGCTCTCGCCGGTTGCGCGAGTGTGCCGCGTCCCGCGACGGAAGATGGGCGGGAAGGTGCCGTTGAACACCGTCCGCACAGGCCGCCCGAAGGGTTCGTCCTCGCCTCGCTCGCGGCGGGCGAGGCCGATGAGCTTGCCGACGAAGAGAACGACTTCGATGACTTCGATCCCTTCTGGGACGACGACGAGTTTGACGACGCCGGCGTCAACGATCCCCTCGAGGGGCTCAACCGCGCCTTTTTCGCCATGAACGACCTGACCTACCAGGCCGTGCTCGTCCCCGTCTCCCGTATTTACGGCGGTGTTACGCCGGAGCCTGTGCAGCGCGGTGTGCGCAATTTCTTCGACAACCTGCGCTACCCGGTCCGACTCGTGAACAACCTCCTGCAGGGCAAGGGCACAGAGGCGGGACGCGAGACACAGAAGTTCTTTCTCAACACCACCGTCGGCGTGCTCGGCTTCGGCAAGCCGTCCGACGACCGCGAAAACCTCCGCGACATCCCGCGCGAAGACATGGGGCAGACGTTCGCCGCGTGGGGTGTGGGCGATACACCATACCTCGTCCTGCCCTTCATCGGCCCGTCCACCGTGCGCGACGCCCTGGGGCGGGTGCCGGACGCGTTTCTGTATCCACCGGTCCATATCCTCAGCGCCGACGAACTCATCGCCGCCGAGGCGGTCGACCTCACCAACCGCTCGCCCGCCCTCATGCGCGAGTATGAGAGTATGAAAGAGGCGTCCGTCGACCCCTACGCCGCACTGCGCAATGCCTATCTGGAGAACCGCAGGCGTGAGATCGCGCGTTGACCGGAGTGCGCCGGTCCCGCACAGTATGTCCATGAAACGGTTGAAGCTCTTTTTCATCGCGGGGAGCGTCCTCCTCGCCTCGACTGCCTTTGCCCAGCAACAGGGCGGGCGTCCCATCAATGTCGTCGTCGCCGACCTCGAGCAGGATGTGCGCATCCTCCAGCGCGAACTCGCCGCCATGAAGATCGAGATGGAGGCGGTCCTGCGCGAAAACCGCGACCTCCGCCGCCAGGTCGAAGAGGCGCGGAAGCCGCCCGCCGACTACGTCTCCAAGAGCGAGCTGGACTCGCGCCTCTCTGAAATGCGCCGGGCGGTCAATGAGACGGCGGCGCGCCACCGCACCGAGATCATCAACCTTGTCTCCTCCGAGATCGAGGGCCTCGCCTCGCAGACGCAGAGCGCCATCAACGCCCTCGCGCGCTCCGTCGAAGGCCGCCCGCGCATGGAGCAGACGGTCACCTTCAGCGACAACTACCCGCGCACAGGCACAACCCACACCGTGCGGCGCGGCGACACGCTCTCCGGCATCGCGCGCCGCTACGACTCGCGCGTCGAATGGATCCGCAATGCCAACCGCATCGCCGGCGACACGATCATCGCCGGGCAGGAACTCTTCATCCCGCAGGAATCGAACTGAAAACCGACATGGCTGTGCGCAAATCGAGACTGGGCCGGGGACTCGGGAATCTGATATCCGGGGGCGTTTCCACCCGCGAGGCACCGAAACCCGCCGCCCCGGCGAAGAAAACACCCGCCAAAGCCGCGAAGAAATCCGCCGCCGTGCCCAAGAAGGGCGCGAAGGCCGCCCCCTCGAAAAAGCATCCGGGACCCGCGCCCGCGGCAGCGAAGAAAACGCCCGCGCCGCCTCCCGCCGCAAACAACACCGCGCCCGCCGCCGCGCCGCCTCCCGCTCCCGTGGAAACGCCCTCCGGGCTCACGGAAATCTCCGTCGCCAAAGTCTCGCCCAACCCGCACCAGCCCCGCCGCGAATTCGACGAGACAAAACTGCGCGAACTCGCCGACAGCGTCCGCGCGGAAGGCCTCCTTCAGCCCATCGTCGTGCGCAAGATCGGCGACGGTTTCCAGATCATCGCGGGCGAGCGCCGTTGGCGCGCCTGCCGCGACCTGGGACTCAAACGCATCCCCGCCCACATCGTTGAGGCGAGCGAGGTTTCCTCCGCCGTCCTCTCGCTCATCGAAAACCTCCAGCGCGCCGACCTCAACCCCATCGAAGAGGCCCTCGGCTACGCCTCCCTCCTCAAGGACTTTCACCTCACCCAGGAAGCTGTCGCCGAGCGCGTGGGCAAGAGCCGCGCCGCCGTCGCCAACGCCCTGCGCCTCCTCCAGCTCGACCGCGAAATCCAGGGCTTCCTCAACAAGGGCCTCCTTTCCGTGGGCCACGCCAAAGTCATCCTCGGCCTCGAAGATCCCGCGCAGCGCACCGTCCTTGCCCGCCGGATCGTCGAAAAGGGCGCGAGCGTGCGCGAGACCGAACGCCTCCTCCACGCCATGCGCTCCGCCCGCAACGCACCCGCCGCCTCCCGCGACGGCCGCGCCCTCTCGCCCGGCGAAGCCGCCGCTGTCGACGACTTCCAGAAGCGCATCGCCTCCTTCCTCAACACCCCCGTGAAGGTCCGCCACGCTCCCAAGCGCGGCAAAATCGTCATCGAATACTTCGGCAACGAAGACCTCCAGCGCATCCTCGAGAAAATGGGCATGGCGAACTGAGGGGTGTTCGCCCCCCTGCCAATCCAGGCGGCGCCCCCCGGGAACGAAGTCAAAGGGCCGCCCGTGCCTTGGCCGGTCGCATTAGACCGTCGCGAGAAGACGCGTCCTTTTCACAGTGCACCGTGTTCACGGAAAGCCCGTAGTTCTGTCAAGTATGGCAGATAGAGGGGGCGGTGTCATCGGTGATTTCCCCCGGGGCGGATGCTCCGGGGGCCGGGCCGCTTTCCGCCGTGTCGGCGGGGTAGAGCGGAAAGGCTATGCGGAAGACGCTCCCGCCCTGCGGCGGACATTCGATATCGAGTCGGCCGCCGTGGAGTTCGATGACGCGTTTGACGACGGCGAGGCCGACGCCGACGGTGATTTCATCGCCGGTGGGACGGGCGCTGAGGCGCTGGAAGAGGCGACCGATGAGCCGTTGGTCGTCCTCGGTGAGTCCGGGACCTTCGTCGGAAACGAAGAAGGCGGCTTCGCCTTCGCGGGACTCCCAACCCATACGGATGACGCTGCCGGCGGGCGAGTATTTCAGCGCGTTACTGACGAGGTTGCCCATGCAATCAAGGATGCGGTGCCGGTCGACAGCGGCGGTGACAGTGTCGCCGCCGGGCACGAGCACAAGCTGTTGGTCTTTTGCTTCGGCGCGGCGTTTCCATTGCGAGAGGGTGGTCTCCGCAAGAGTCATGAGGGGGACGGGCGTCCGGTTTAGGCGGATGGAGCCGGACTCGATGGCGGCGGCGTCGAGGACTTGTCCGAGGGTTTCGTCGAGAATACGCGCCGATTGGGTGACAGTGTCGACCAATTCGGCGACCTCCGGGATGTGGTCGAGTTCGGCGCGGTTGTGGACGAGGAGTTCTGCGGGGCCGAGGACGCCCCAGACAAGGTTGCGCAGGTCGTGCGCGGCGAAGTTGAGGAGTTCGCTCTTCTGGCGGTTTTCCTCCTCGGCGAGGTATTTCTGCGCTTTCAGCTTGGCCATTGCGGCGGCGAGATCGGCGGCACGCTTGCGCTCGAGTTCGGTTTCGTGGCGGCTTCGCTGAAGCTTGGATTCGAGGTGCAGGGCTTTGAGCTTCAGGGCGGTGCGCTCGTTGATGAGCGCCTTCTCGACGGTGTTTTTTTCTTCAAGCAGGTGACACGCCTCTTCCCAGCGTCCCGTCTTCCGCGCGAGCCGGTAGAGTTCGCCGAGGGTCTCCACCGAGAGCGGCTTCAGGCCGCGGTCGTTGGAGACCTCAAGCGCCTTGCGGAAGTGTTTCTCAGCGGCGGCGGGGTCGTCTTTTTCGATGAGCGCGAGCTGGCGCAGGGTGGTGGCCACACCGCGGCACATGCCGATGTCTTCGTAGATGCGCATGGCGCGGTTGAGTGTTTCGCGGGCTTCGTCCGTCTGTCCGAGAGCGTTCAGGTACGAGCCGTGGAAGCCGAGTGCGTGCGCCTTGCGCGCGGGGTCCTGTTGGCGTTCGCTCAGGGGGAGCACTTCGCGCGCGAACTCCCCGGCCGCCGCGGTGTCGCCGCGTTCGAGGGCGCTTGTGCCGAGGTTGCAGAGCGGATTGATGAGATAGCGCTCCGGGCTGCACCTGCGGTAGACATCGAGGGCTTCGCGGTAACGCTCTTCCGCTTCGGTGGTGGCACCGGTCGATTGCAGGGCGAATCCGAGGTTGACGAGGAGGTGTCCCTTGCCCTCCTGTTCCGGCAGGTCTTTCCATGCCGCGAGGCTCTCTTCGTAGTAGACGAGGGCTTGGTCCCAGTCGCCGATGTAGGTGCAGGTGAGGCCGAGGTTGCTTGCCACCTGGGCGACGGCGTGCGGCAGGCCGAGCGGGCGCAGGATTTCGAGACACTCGGCCTCCAGGAGGTAGGCTTCGGCGTAGCTCCCGCGGTTTTCCTTGATGATTGCGAGGGTGTTGAGAACGGAAGCGCGTCCGCGTTGATTGCCGCTGCGGGTGTGTCCGGCAAGCGCCCGCTCCGCGTCGGCGGTCGCCTCGTTGTTGCGTTTGAGCATGGAGTAGAGCTGCGCGCGGATGCCGAGAACTTCGTCCACGAGCGCATCGTCGTCTGCGGACTCCGCGGTTTGCAGGGCTTCGGTGGCTTGTTCAAGGGCACTATCGAGATCCGTGCGGCGGCGGCGTTCGACTTCTTCGAGGAGGGCGTCGACGGCTCGGGCGGGGTCTTTGGGCGGGTTCTCGCGGGACATGTCAGGTGAAGGATGGTTTGGCCGGTTGTGCGGAAGCGGGTACCAAGGAGAACCTTATGTATCCATCTTCCTTATGTCGACAAAGGCACCGCTCTTTCGGGAACCGGTCAAGGTGTCGAGCACTTCTATGATCTTGCGCGCGGCTTCCTCCGGCGAGGGCATGTCCGGTGTGTGGCGCGCTTCTTTGAGGCGGCGCACGGTCTCGAAGTCGGTGTCGTCGTCGATGCCGCAGAGGTAGTCCTGCATGGCGGTGTCGACGAGGCCCGGGGCGAAGGCGGTGAAATGCACCTCCGGCTCCTCCGCCGCGTAGAGCCGCACGAGCATGTTGAGGGCGGCTTTGGAAAGGGCGTAGCCGTTCCAGCCGCGGCTGCCCGAGACGGCGGCGCCCGAGGAAATCGCGACGACATGGCCCGGCTTCCGCGGCATGGCGAGGAGCGTGTCCATTACCCATTTGTTGGACCAAAGGTTGATCTCCATCGTCTCGCGCAGGGTTTCGAGCGGGGTGTCCTTCATGTCGCGGATTTTTGGGAGGATACCCGCGTTGAGGATGGCGAGGTCGAAGCCGCGGACACCGCCGAGCCATTCCCTGAGTGCCGCCGGACCGCTCATGGAATCACTCAGGTCGAGGGTCGTGTCATGGTAACTTCCGGGATGCTCTTCCGCGAGGCCGCATCCGCTGCGGCTGCAACCGTAGACGGTGCAACCGTCGTTCAGATAGGCGGCGGCAAGGGCCCGGCCGAGACCGCGGCTGACGCCGGTGATAAAGACGGTCTTCTTCATGGGGGGCACAGTGAGGTGTTTGCCTCCCGCCTGCAATCCCCGTATTGCCGCCGGGTCTACCCCGCGGGAGTTACCTTGACGCGGAAGAACCGCAGCGGCGAGGCCTCTGCGAGCCAGACCGCGCGCTCGTGCGCCTCACCGCCGGGAATCGCTGCGCTCTCGACCGGCGTCCATGCGGCAAGGTCGGACGATCCCTCCACCGTGAGGTCCACACCCGTGCGTGCGGGGTCGGCGCGAAAGCGGAAGAGGCGTCCTTCCAGTCTCTCCTCCATGCGCGGCGCGGCGGGAACGGCGGCGAGCGTCGTCACCTCCCGCGGGTCGAAATCGAACGCATAGGCGAGAATGTTGGCGAGGCCGTCGCCCGAATAGTCATCGCCCGGCCCGGTGTCGGGTTCGTCCGGTGCGAACCACAGTTCGCCCCACGATTCGTAGTCCAGGATCTCTTGGGCGGCGACGGTCAGTACTCCCGTCGCGGGTGCGTATGACGCCGTGTAACCGGCGGGCACGTCGACGGATACTGGCCAAACCCCGGCGTCCGCGTCTGCCGGAAAAATAGCATACTCGCCGGGACCAAAGCCGTCACCCGCTTCGATGACAAACGCGGCGCCTTCCGGGAGTTCCGCCCGGCCGTCGATTTTCACGCCGTCACGGTCAGTCTCTCCGAGAACGAGCCGGATGGAAACGGGCTGCGCCGCCTCCAGCCCCTCTGCGACAGACAGGCTGCCTTCGCCGACCTGGAGCAGCCCCGGCCCCGGTCCCTTGAATGCGAGGCCCGCGACGCTGTGGGTCTCGCCCGCCGGAGGAAGGAACGCGACCGTGCTCCCGCCGTGTACTTCGAGAAGAAGATGTTTGCCCGCTGCCGCCATGCGCCCGGAGGTCCATGTTTGGTAGGGATTGGAGAGGAACTCCACCGCACCATCCTCGACGCGTATG
Source organism: Opitutales bacterium (assembly GCA_007134215.1). Classification (GTDB taxonomy): domain Bacteria; phylum Verrucomicrobiota; class Verrucomicrobiia; order Opitutales; family Oceanipulchritudinaceae; genus SLLG01. Next base: position 13,914 of record SLLG01000213.1, read on the forward strand.
ACAGTCCCCGGTTCGTAGCCCTGCGCGTGGTCGAGGCGCAGCGTACCCGCGCCCCGCTTCGTCAGAACGGTGTCTTCAGCGAAAGATCCGAAACCGACGTCTTCTCCGGGCGCGTTGACGGGGATCGAGGTCAGGTCGGCCTCTGTCGTCAGGACCCAGTCGCGGCTCCAATAAATCCCGCCGTCGTACTCCTGGTCCTGCGTGCGCACGATCCAGTGCGCGTCGTTATCCCGGTCGAAGATGAGCAGCCCGTGGTGGGTCGGGCTGCCGTCGCTCTTGAACTTGTGAATGGTGGGAAGATTTTGCGTGGCGTGCGTGATCATGGTGAGGCGGCCAACCCGCAGGGTCGACAAACCGCCTTTGGGTTCGTCCGCCGTGCCCATGTCCGCGTTGAAGCCCTCGTCGAACTCAAGCACATTGTCGGGATGCCCGTCACCGATGGCGAACGCGGCGCGGGCGCGGACAAGGTCGCGCATCTGGTTGTTCACCCGCGCGTCAGGGCCGAAGACAAACCGCGCGCCGCCGCCGATCCGAATGTCGTGGAGGGTATTGCTGCCCCAGCCGTCCCAGAAGCCGTTGTAGGTCACCACCGTGCCCTCGCCCAGCGCGGAGACGACGATCTTGCCGTTTGTCGCGTCGGCGAGGGTGATGGCGTGGCGGCTCTCCACCACCGTGCCCGGCGCAAAGATAAGCCCCGACTCGCCGAAGGTGGCCGCTATGTTGGGCATGGCGAAGGTGCCTTCGCCGGATAGCGGCCCGGTAACCGTCAACGGATCGGACGAAAGCTGCACCACCCCGTCGAGCGACAGCCCGCCCGCGCTCACCGGCGTGTTCACCGAGACGGAGAGTCCGCCGCCGATAACCGCCGCGGCACCCTCCTGCCAGTCCGTCACCGGACCGCCTTCCCCCGCTGTCCAGGACTGCGGAGCGGTCCACGCGCCGGAGGACAGGCGCGAGAGCGCGGGCGGCGCCTCCGCGCCGGGAAGAGTGTGCGGCAACGCCGCCGCCAAAGCGAGCGCCGCCGAAGCGGGGATACGGGGAACGGGGAACATGGAAAGAAACGGGGGGGGACCGGAAATCGGAATCGAAGGGAACACCATTCCGTCCCCTTGGCAAGACCCGTCCTCCGCCTCCGCCTGTGCAACATCTCAGAGATACTACAAAATTTGACATACCCTGAAAAGTCGGACCAAAAGATAATTATTGTGATTATCCAATAGCTCTGTCTTTTATCATTCTTTTGGCGTCCGGGCGGGCTCGTGCGGTTGGCGCGGGCCGGGCCGGTTTTCGTGTCGAGGCGCCTTGCGCTGCCGGGCGGGCGGGGTTGGAGTGGGCGAATGGAAGGAAAGGTGTACACCGTGAGCGGGCTGACGGCCGAGATCAAGGGGACGCTGGAGGCGCGCTTTCCCGAGGTTTGGGTGAAGGGGGAGGTGAGCAATGCGCGGCGGCAGAGCAGCGGTCACTGGTATTTTACGCTCAAGGACGACGGCGCGCAGGTCAGCGGAGTGCTCTTCCGGGGCGAAGCGGCGCGGTCTACGGTGACGCTGCGCAACGGCATGGAGGTGACGGGTTTCGGGCGTGTGAATGTATTCGAGCCGCGCGGGGTGTATCAGGTGGTCTTCAGGACGGTCATGGACTCGGGGCTCGGGCGACTGCAGCAGGCGTTTGAGGCGCTGAAGCGCAAGCTGGCGGACGAGGGGCTCTTTGACCCGTCGCGGAAGCGGCCTCTGCCGCCGCTACCCTCAACCATCGGGTTTGTCACTTCGCCGACGGGGGCGGCGGTGCGTGATTTCGTGAGCATCCTGCGCCGGCGCGACTGGCGGGGGCAGCTGATCGTGCTACCGGTGCGCGTGCAGGGTCGCGAGGCGGCGCCGGAAATCGCGCGGATGGTGCGGTGGGCGGGAGGCGCCGGGCTGTTTGACTTATTGGTCGTCGGCCGGGGCGGCGGGTCCCTTGAGGATTTGTGGCCGTTCAATGAGGAAGAGGTCGTGCGCGCTGTCGCGGAGTGTTCGCTGCCGACGATCTCCGCCGTTGGGCATGAGATCGACTATGCCCTCACGGATTTTGCGGCCGACGCGCGGGCGGAGACCCCGTCCGCTGCCGCCGAGCTAGTGTCGAGCGCGTTTGTCGCACTAGCGGAGCGGGTGCAGGTGCTCGCGGACGATTTCGAAGCGGCTCTGGAGAACCGCCTTGAACGAATGCGCCAGCGGCTTGAACTGGCGGGCAGCCGTCTTCGGCGGCACTCTCCGGAGCTGCGCCTTGAGAACGCGTGGCTGCGCCTCGACGACGCCCGCGCGCGGCTGCGGCAGACCTTGGCCGAGGGCGTGCGCATCCGCCGCGAACACTTTGCCGAGGCGGTTGTCGGGTTGCGCGCGGTTTCGCCGGAGTTCGCCCTGCGCATGCGGCGCGAGCGCCTGACGCAGCTCGGCCATCGCCTCGAGAATCTCGGTGTCGAGCGCATCCTGCGCCGGGGTTTTGCCATCCTGTGGGATGAAGAAGGAAATCCCGTCACAAGCAAGGCGGCGGCGGAGACGCACGCCCGGCTCAGCGCGCAGTTGCGCGACGGACGGGTCAAACTCGATGTCGTTCGCCGGAAAAAGCAGCGGGAGTTTGAGTTTTGACACACGCGATCACAACTTAAGTTGCCTTTGAGACGGTGATTCGCCCGCTTGTCGGTATTATCCGTTTTGTCGAAATTGTTACCCATATCCTGTTCAGCGAAAATGAGATTCTGTCACATCAGGCTGAAAGCTTGGTTGCCGGCCTGTGCCGTGGTTATCCTGTCCTTTGGCGATGCGGAAGCGATGATCGAGCCGGTGCGTATCCCGGCGGCGGCCACGCTGGAGGAACGTCCGTATTCAAGTGTCGGTTACATCCGCACGGCGGCGCGCGGCGCACTTGGCGTCGCGAGCGGTTCCGTCGTTGACGAAGGGGTGGTCCTGACGGCTGCCCATGTGGTCTACGATACAGCCGAACTGCGCTGGGTAACGAACATCCGTTTCGCTCCCCGCCACCACGAGGTGTATGATTTGGGGACGTTTTTCGGAAAGTCATATTACTTCAATAACTTCATTGTCGAGAGTGCCTACGCGGACCGCGCGGCGGCGGACCGCGACTCCGGAATGGACCCGGGATTATCTAGCTTTGAAACTTTCAACCTTGATGTCGCGGTGGCGTGGCGACGCCCGTTCTCTTCCGACCAACCGATGGTTCCCGGCGGACGGTTTGAGGTGGTGGGCGTGGACCCGGAGCGTCCCGAGGGCTGGGTGCGCGAACCGTTTGCCAAAAAAGTTCTGGGATATCCTAGCGCTGACGAGGCAATACCGGATACCGACCAAGGCTACATGCACGCGGTCGCGTCGGACGACCACCTGTTCTACTGGGACGGGCGCTCCGACGATGTCTCCACCCACCGCGACACTGGTGGCGGCGGGTTTTGGAACGCGTTGTATTCAACCCCGGATTTCCGTGTCTACAGCGGCAACAGTGGCGGCCCGGTATTTGTGCGGGATCCGGATTTCGGGCGATGGACGAACGCCGCAGTGGTCGTCGGCGGCAGTTCTGCCACAACGCTGGTGCGGGCAATCGACGAGTTGGTGTGGGAAATGGTCGAGGAGGGCGCGGCGTTATCCGGGCGGCAGACTGTGCGGCGCGCGACGAATGTCCGTGCGACGGCGGACAGTGCCGGTGATCGCGTTCGGGTAGGCTGGAGCGATCCTTCACCGGATTCCGCCGAAGTCGCCGTCCTGCGTCAGGCGGGCCTGCGGTGGGAAGAGATCGCGCGTGTAGTACCGGATGCGACCGAATTCGTGGATACGGATGTCCTGCCCGGGGGGCGCTATGTGTATGCGGTGCAACCGGTTTCCCCCTCGGGCAATCTCGCCCCGCGCAGCGATGTGGCGTGGGTTTCGACTCCGGGCGCGAATGCGACTCTCGGCGCGGCCGTGAGCGCCCCGCTGCTCACATGGGCGACGGACGGTGAGGTGGCGTTTGTGCCGTACGCCGGCGGGGCGCGCTCCGGGCGTGTGCCGTCGCTGGGAGCGAGTCTGCTGTCGACCACGGTGACCGGCCCGGGCGAACTGACCTTCCGCTGGAGCGTTTCCTCGGAGCGCAACACGAACCTGCCCGACCGCGGCACCACTGTGCCGGGCGGTTCGCAAAAGCTCTACGACACGTTCTACTTTTTCGTCGACGGCGATGTACGGCGCTGGATCAGCGGCGAAGTAGCGGACGAAATTTTCTCCGTGACCCTCCCCGCCGGCACCCACGACCTCGCCTGGGAGTACCGGAAAGATCCCTACGCGGATGAACTGGAGGACGCGGGATTTCTCCATGAAGTCACGTGGACGGAGACCGGAGACCAGCGGGTCTACGGTGCGTTCGACACGGGCGGCGACCGTATGTGGGCGCACTGGTGGGGCTTCTTCCACGATGCCGGAAGCGGATGGGTCTTCCACGAGGAACTCGGGTGGCTCTACATCGTGGACGGTGAAGACGGCTTCTGGTGCTACTCGCCGCGCGAAGACATGGGGTGGTTCCACACGGCGGCGGGCGTGTTTCCGGGTCTCTTCATTCCGGAATCCGGTTGGGCACACTACCGGCGCGGCAGCGGCCGCAGTGGCGAAGGCGCGGAAGTGTTCGTCTTCGGCGCGGGCCGGTGGGGCCTGCTTGGCGCGGGTCTGTAGGACGCTGCAAGCGGCAACTTTGGCGCAGACAGGTGCCGGGCCCCGGGCCGCTTGCGGCGATACCCGCGAAGTCGTTGTCCCCTCTTCGTGACGATGGTCGCCCGCGTGCGGGACATTGCGGTTGCTCCCGGCGGATTCAGAGGTGAGGCTCCGCGTGATGGTGAAGGATGCGCCGGCGGTTGTGCATGTGGCACGCAATTTCGGGGAGACCGAGGAATTGGTCCTGTGGGAACGGTATGCGCGGGCGCGGGGGCATTTCTTGATCGAGCTTTGTCCGGGGGCGCGCGTTCGCGGGGGCGACCGCTACACCGAACTTGGCGGATCCATCGCGGCGATGCGGGCGCGGCTGCGGCGGGCGCAGGCGCAGCTGCCGCCGCGGCGTACCCACATTTATCATCAGGGCGGTTGGGGGCTGGATGCGGTTGCTCCTGCGGACACGGCGGAACGGCGTTTTGCCTTCTTTCATGAACCGCTGCCCTTGTTTGAGCGGCTTGTCGTGCATGTCCTGCGTTTTGCGCAGGGGGTGATCGTCCCGGTGGAGGGCATGAAAGCGCGAATCCGCGCGGCCTCGCCATGGATTCCCGACGGGCGTATCCACGTGGTCCCGCATCCGTGGACGGTCATCGCGGATGCTCTGCTGCGCCCCGCCCCCGCGCGTGTGCCGGGCCTCACCGGTTTCCCGGGGCGGGTGGAGTTCCGGCAGAAGCGGGCGGACCGCCTTCCCCGGTTTCTGGAGGCAGAGGAGTTTTCCGGGGAACTTCCGCTGGAGGTATTTCCGGTGGGAAACGACGTGCGGAGTTTCCGGCGCAAGTGGCGGCGCGATGCGCGCGTGGTTTGGCGGGAGGAACGGGCGTTGCCGGATCGCGTCGGGCGCATGCGCGCATGGGATGTCGCCGTGTTTCTGAGCAGCTTCGAGGGCTTACCGCAGGGGCTCGCGTGGTGCGTGGAGTCGGGGGTGCTGCCGCTCTTTCCGGAGGGCGGAGGAATCGAACCGCCCTTCCACCTCTCTGTCGACTGCGTCTACGAAGCGGGCGAGACGGAGGATGCCATGGGCAAATACAGCGCGCTCTGCGGGCTCGGCGCGGAGGCGCGCGGGCAGCTGGCGGAGTGCAACCGGCGCGGACTCGCGGCGATCCCGCAGAGCGACGACGCCATGGCGGCTATGCTTGAGGCGGAAGCCAACCGCCCGAAGCAACCCTTGCCGCGCAAAGCCGCGTTCGGGCCCTTTTGGCCGGTGAGGATTTACGGGTATTTCATCCACTTCGCCCGCACGGGGCAATGGGGCGGCCAGCGCTTCATGCACGAACCGGGGCGGACGGGGGTGGTGTAGGCAACGAACTCCTTGTTCCGCGCAACTCCGAGAGAACCTTCGTATCGTGAAAACCCGCAGCGGCGTTGGTCGACGCGGGTGGTACTTCAATCCTCCCCGTCGAGGAGAAAGGCGAAGTCCTCGCGGGTGAGTTTGGAGCCGCCGGCGGCGGCGGGGTCATCGCCGAAGAGCTGACGGTAGAGGGCGGACTTGCGCTCTTTGAGTTCCTGGATTTTCTCCTCCACGGTGTGGCGCATGATGAGGCGCTGGATGAAGACGTTGCGTGTCTGGCCGATGCGGTGGGCGCGGTCGGAGGCTTGGTTTTCGACGGCGGGATTCCACCACGGGTCCACATGGAAGACGTAGGTCGCGCGCGTGAGGTTGAGGCCGACGCCCCCGGCCTTGAGGCTGATGAGGAAGACTTTCGGCGTCGCGCTGGCTTGGAAGGCTTCGACATGTTTCCGGCGGTTTTGCGCCGGCGTGCCGCCATCAAGCCGCAGAATGTCGAGTCCGGCGCGGCGCAGGGGTGCTTCCATGAGGTCGAGCGCCTTGACGAACTGCGAGAAGACAAGGGCGGAGTGTCCTTCCTCGCGCAGTTCTTCCAAGGTTTCGCGTAGGTATTGGAATTTCGGAGACTCGCCGGTCGGGGCGCGGGAGAGGAGCGCGGGCGAGACGCAGATTTGCCGCAGGCGCATGAGGGCGGCGAGCGCGACAACTCCCGCGTTCGCGGCCGGCATGCCCGAGTAGGCTTCGTCGATTTCACCACGCACGGCCTTGGCCTCACGCATGTAGAAGGCGCGCTGCGCGGGGGTGAGTTCGAGGGTGATGACGGACTCCGTCTTGGGCGGCAGCTGGGTGAGGACCGCCTCCTTGGCGCGGCGCAGGATGAACGGGCGGGAGCGGTCGAGAATCTGCGCGGTGAACGCCTGGCCCCGGCGCCGGTCGGGGGGAATGCCGTCGAAGAGCCCGGGCAGGGCGAGGTGGAGGATCGTTTGCAGCTCGCCGATGTGGTTCTCCACGGGCGTACCTGTGAGGCAGATACGAAAGGCGGCCTTCACTTTGCCGACGGCGCGGGTGCGGGCGGCCTTCGGATTTTTCACCGCCTGCGCTTCGTCGAGGACAAGAAAATGGAATTTCGATTTCTCGATACGGCCGAGATCCCGGCGCACAAGGTCGTAGGTCGTCACGACAACATCGGCGCCGCCGTAGTTGTGGGAGCGCCCGGAACCGACGCACTCATGGACCTTGAGGGCCGGGGCAAAGCGCCGGATCTCCGCCGTCCAGTTGAAGACGAGGCTGGCTGGCACGACAACAAGGTGGGGGTGTCCCGCGCCGCCGGGGTGCGCGGGGAGCCGTCCCTCTTTGACCGCCGCCATGAGGAGGATCGTCTGGAGGGTTTTGCCGAGGCCCATGTCGTCGGCAAGGCAGGCGCCGAAGCGGTGCCGGTAGAGAAAGGCGAGCCAGTCGTAGCCGTCGAGCTGGTAGTCGCGCGGCTCGACGGTGATGCCCGCGGGCCGCGGCGCGGAGGGGATTTCACGGAAGGCCGCGAGGGATTCAAGGACGGGACGGTCTTCCTCGGGGAGACGCAGTTCGACGCCGCGGCGGCGGAGATGCAGCCATTCGAAGACGGCGAGCGGGGGGATCTGCAAGGTGCCCTTGGTTTTCGACCGTGAGCGGCTCGCGAGACCGCGCAGGGCATCGACGCGGCCCGCCTGCTCCTCGTCGAGGACGACGAGCCCGTCTTTTGTGCGGACCACCCGGCCAAAGCCGCCGTTCATTGCGAAATCCGTTATGTCTTCGTCGGAGAGACGGATCTCCGGGCGCACCTCAAACCAATCCTGGCCGCTCCGCTGACGGTCGACATTGACGCCGATACGAACATCGCCGCCGGTTACCGTCAGTCCTTCGATGACAACGCGCGCGCCGAGTTCCCGCGTTGCATCGAAAACGTCCGGCAGGCGGGCGAAGAGGCGCTCGCGGCTCAGGTCGCTGTCCCAGGTGTCGCGGTAGGCGTCGGGCAGGCGGTGGCCGTAGGGGAGGTGGCCGGCGAGATGGACGGCCATCGCTTTTCCGGCGTCGAGCGTGGCGAGGCCCCACGGCGGTTCGCCGTCCTCCGCCGTCCTCGCCTGCAACCATTGGCAGGCGTGGCCTCGGCAGGCTTCGAGGAGTTCCTCGATAAACTCGGTTTGGAGGGCGGCGGTGTCGTGGAGGGACGATGCCGGCGCGGGCGGGCCCGCCTCCGTGGTGTCGCCGTCTCCGGTCGGAGCGAGGATGAGGATGCGCCGCAATGCGGCGAGAAGGGCCTCGGCGTGCTGCGGATCGTAGAAAAGCGGCGTGTAGACGTGCTCCTCGAAGAGCGACTGCATGACGGCCTGGCAGAAGGTCACGGAATGCTCTCCGGCGGAGGATTCCGCGCGCGTGACCACGGTGTATTCATCTTCGGAATACGGTCGTTTGCGGTATTCAAGGACGGGGGCGGCTTCGGCGGGCACTGGAGTGACGGCCTTGCCGAAGTGGCGGAATTCGACGCCCGGCGCCGGGTCGGGATCGGCGGGGTCCTGCACGAAGTGCGGCATCCAGCGGTTGAAGCGGGCGATCCCGGTGCGGTAGTCGCGGAAGAGAGCGGCGTCGGGGTCTTCCGGCCCGGTCGGGCTCTCGCGCGGTTCGAGGAAGGGGATGGCGGCGATGTAGAACTGCGGCAGCGTGATGTCGATGAAAAGGAGCGTTCCGTCCTCTCCGAGCGCGAGCTGCCCACTGAGGATATCGTAGGCCGGTGGATCCGCGGCGGGCGGGTCGTCGCCCTCTTCTGTTATCCGGAAGGCGGCCGACACGCTCGTGTCGTCGTGGTCGAGGACGACGCGGAGCCGCCCGGAAGCGCCCCGGCGGACTTCGTTGAAGCTGGCGTCCCCGGCCTGACGGAGAATTACGGACGGGGTCTCGCCGCTGGCGATGTGCCGTCGGAGGTCGCCGAGGGGGTCTTCGGAGGCCGACAGACGCCGGACGAGTTGCCGTGACGCCGGGTCGGCCCCGAACTCGTGCAGCGTCGCACCGCGACGGACGACCGCGGTAAACACCGGAGGCGACTCGAAGCCGGCTTCAACAAGCACGTAGCTGTGCGGTGGTGCTTCGGTGGCGCGCCTCAGCGGTGTGCGGTCGCGCGTGAGGTCGTCCCGCGAGAGGCTGCTGCGCCGCTTCCATGGCGCCTTCGGGGCGGGGCGTTCGTTTCGTCCCGCCGCAGCGGGAACACTGGCGGGTTCCGGAGGCAGACAATACGGCGGCAGCATGGCGCGCAGCCGTGCCTTCTCCGCCGGGTCGTCGGGGCCGTAGGACGCGTCGCGCGTCACCCAGAACCATGCCGCTGTCACGGCGATCACGTGTTTGCACGGGCGGTGGTGTGCCCAGT
>SLLG01000264.1 GCA_007134215.1 Opitutales bacterium
AATCTTGCACTCGTCGACCAGCACACTCACCGAGTCGAGCGCGCTGGAGAGCGTTTCCGCGCTCACGATGGCCTTGAACATATGGATCGGGGTACGAACGGTTGGCATAAAAAGCCACCCTTTACGGGCGACGATCGACGGCCGAGGAGGGTCACTGGGGCGGGTCCGATGGCCTCGTTCAGCGAGCCGTCGCGGCCGACGCCGCCGGTTGTGCAGGCGCCGGAGACGTCGGAGTCGACGGCGAGCGGGACGTGGCGGCGCTCGAGGCCGGCGTCTCCACGTCGTGGATCTCCGCGAGCGCCTCGACGGTCGGTCCGCCGACGATCGTGACCGCGTCGCCGGCGTGGTCGACGTGATAGGCACCGGCGAACTCCTCGTCCGGGATCCGGTAGAACCCGTCCTCGAGTTCCGTCGCACCGTTTCGCTCGAGCAACTCGCCGTAGGCCGCGGCGAACCGCTCGGCGTCCGCCTCCGAGTCCCAGGCGAGCGTCCAGACGTGGCCGGTCTCGTCGCCGTTCTCGTAGGCGACGAACGTATCGCCGGCCCAGCCGTCGGTGATCGGATGGGAGTAGTTGTACGGCGAGTGCTCGCCGGCCCCCTCGGTCAGCGGGCGATCGATCACGCCGTTGGCCCAGAGCGTCCCAAAGAGCGTCGCCTCGCCGATCGTCTCCGTCCGGGGCTCGTCCTCGCTTTCGTTCCCGTCGTCGGGGATGGGAGCCCACCCGTCGGACGATCGATCCTCGACCGTCACCTCGAGGGGGCCGACGTCCGGATACCGCTCGGGGTGGATGAGCTGGGCGGTGCTCGCCGGCCGGTCGTCGTAGGCGGCGTCGACGGCCTCCCAGCCGTCGGTCTCTTCGAGGTGGGAGACGAACGCCGGTCCCTCGCTGTAGGGAGCGTAGATCGAGAGGAAGAGGCCGACGTTGAACCCCCTGTCGGTGGGTTCGCCGACGACCCGGGGCGGCGGGCGAATATCGGCAGGGCGGGCCGGGACAAGGTCTGCGCCGAGTTCGATGTCGATATCGAGGCCGTTGTCGCGCGCGGTGTAGATGTCGGTCTTGTGGCGGGAGAAGTCCGCGCCGGTTTTCCAGAGGTCGGCGAATTTCGAGTTGAGTCCGGCGGGCGTGCTGATGATGCGGAGCTTGAGCGCGCCTTTGAGCGGGTTGGAGATGATGGGGAAAACGGCTGCCCAGATGGCGGACGGGTCGCGGTGGAAGGCGAACTCGTCGAGGAGGAGGTTGCCGGAGTAGCCGCGCGCGGTGCCGGGGTTGGCCGGGAGGGCGAGGATGCGCACGCCGGTCGGGAAGGTGACGGATTCGGCCTTGAGGCCGGGGTTCCATGGCTGGCCGGTCTCGGCGGCGATGGCGTCGCCGAAGATGGAGGCGACGCGGTGGACCTTCTGCATGAACTCGAGGGCTTGCCGTTCGCCGGCCGAGAGGACAATCCAGTCGACGCCGGTCTCGAGGGCGTCGGCGACGATCTCGAAGGCGGCGGCGAGGGATCCGCCGATCTGGCGGGACTTGAGCCAGATTTTGAAGCGGGCGCGGTCCATGACCCATTGCCGCTGGTAGGGCAAGAGGAGGTCGAAGGGCGTTGCCTGGAGGTGCGGGGGTTTCTTCATTGGGGCGCTTCCGGCGGGGGCGCGGCGCCGAGGCGTTCGCGCCATGCGGAGAGGATTTTGCGCGCGTCGCCGGTGGCGACGGCGACGTTGTTCTGAATGAGGGCGGCGGGCTTGTCGTCGTAGACTTCGGGCCGCCACTTCTTGAGCAGGAAGATAAGGCAAGCGTCGGAATAGCGCGGCTTCTCGCCGCAGTGGTTGCCTTTGATGTCGAACACGGGTTCGGACCATCCGCGCACGGCGCGGCGGTGGAGTTCGGCCTCGGCCTCTTCGACGCGGCGGGTGTTGCGCACGGCGTCGCGGCGGATCTGCGCTTCCTTGAATTCGCGTGCGAGGTCGGGGCGGTCTTCGAGGTGGCGGTAAAAGTGGCGCGCGGAAATGCCTTCGGTTTCGATGGCTTCGAGGGTGTTCTTGTCGTCGCGGGTGATATTTGATAGGACGCGATCAAAGAGCGCGCGGGAGAATTTGCGCGGCCTGTCGAGCGGGCCTGTCCGTCGGGGGTCCGGCATGGGGCGAGCGTTGCCTTGCGTCGAGGCGCGGAGCAAGGCGGCGGGGCCACGGTTTACGCCGGAATTGCACGGTTTACGCGCAATGCGGCAGAGATGTCAGCGGAAAAAACGCGCGTAGCGCGCGCGAGGCCGCGCCGGGATTGGACCGGCAGCGCCGTGTCAGCGGCGGCGTGCTGCGTCGAGCGTGTCCATGAGCCGCTGGAACCGCATGACGGCGCGGTGCGTGTGGTCGGCGTCGTCGGAGGGATCCGCCTTGCCGTGGGCGGCGATCCGGTAAGCGGCGCGCAGGTGCGCGGCTGCGAGTTCGAGGCGCAGGCGCACGGCGTTGTTGTTGAAATGCCCATGGGCGACGGCGCGGACGGCGTCGAGGGCTTCGTCGAGTTGGGTGGTGAGTTCGGTGTTCATGACTATGCTGATGGTAGTTTGTGTGATGCGGGCCGTAGGCGCGCGGTGATGAGTTGTAAAAAGCGGTCGAGTGCGGGCTGTGTGGTGGGGAAGTGTCCTGCGGCCTGCGGGTAGTGTGCCGCATCGATGAATGCGAGGGCGGTGAAGCGGCGGAGCACGGCGTGCCAGTCTATTTCGTCGGCCCATGCGCCGGGCGCGTCGATGATATCGAGGTAGCTGTGACCGTCGGCCTGGAGTGTGGTCCAGACGTCGGGCGGAATCGGCGCGGTGAGTTCGTTGAGTGCGGTGACGATGGCGGCGGCCTGGGCGCGTTGCTTGGCCGCGAGGGTGCGTTCGCGCTCTTCGGCGGCGCGTGCCGCGCGTAGCTCTTTGACGAGGGCGCGGTAATCCGCTGGGATGGTCCGGAGGTCGGCGCGTGGATCGAGGGCGAGTGCCTCGGGGCTAGGTGTGAAAAGGTCGAGTTGCATTGCGGTGGATCCGGTAGGCCGCGCCGGGATTGGACCGGCGCGGGCTTCGGGCGGGGGTTCACCAGTTGGCGTCGTCGAGGCCGGCGGCGTCGGCGAACTGCTGGGCGCGCCATTCGGCGGCGGCGCGGCTGTCGGTGTGAACGGCTTTGCGTGTGCGGGGGAAGTAGACGCAGGGGTCTCCCTTCCGGATGCGGTTGCCGGTCTCCGGGCAGACCGAGTCGAAGCGGGCGGTGATTTCGCGGGGGTCTTGATTACGGTATCGCATTGTGTTCCTTTCGTTGGTTGGTGGGGCGCGCCGGGGTCGGACCGGCGGCGGGCGGGTTCAGATGAGCGGGGCGTCTTCGTCTACGCCGAACGGCACGTTGCGGAAGCAACTGGCATCCCAAACGGACTCGGCGAGCTGGTCGCAGTAGATGTGGGTGCGGATGCCCTTGGTGTAGGTGAGGCCGTCGCGCACGAAAGCGCGGGTGACCTCGTAGAGGTCGTCGCCGCGGTTGTAACGGACATCGACGGCGTAACCGCATCCGGCGGGGAGGCGGAGGGTCTCGGAATCGCGGACGATGTAGCGTCCGCCGGAGACGGCGAGCAAGGTGCGCTCGCCGATCTGGTCCATCATGGTGATGAGGATCGTCGGCGTGGCGTGGTGGTGGCGCCGGTTGGCGCAGAGCCGGTCGTGGCCGTAGTGGCTGAGGCTGGTGGTAGGCATGGTAACGGGTCCTTTCTGCTGGACTGCCGGGCTCCCCCCCGGCGGGGGCCGGAGGAGAAGACCCCCGGCACTGTAAATCCCTGCCAAGCGGCGAGCGCCCAAAACCTAATTCGGCGGCGCGAAGCGCTGGTAGCCTATGGGCCTCCCGCGACCCTCCGGCTGGAGGTCAAGGTGGAGATCCGCCATAATCCATTGGCTGCGCGCAGCGCCGCTGACTGAACCCCCAGCGCGGAAGCGAGGCGCGGATGCACGTCAATAGGCGGCAATCAATAATCGCGCGGCGAAGCCGGTCGTGCTCCCCCTCCACTTGTGAGGGGGTGCGGGGGGTAGCGGGTGCGGCTGGACGGCGGATGGAAAGGATGGTCGGCAACGGACCCTTGACTTGAATTTCGTTGCTAAAGAACCGGTACCGGATGATAATTTACAGTCTGGTAAAACAGGATTTCAGAACGAGGAGGATAGAAGGATGTTTATCGCAAGAAATGCTACCGCAGAGTCGTATTCACTTTTGATAACGATTCTTGTATTGATATCTCCCCTGTCGCTGATGGCTGATGCGGAAAGGCCGATTCAGTGGCGCGAAGGATTTGTGACGGTTGACGTGGACCTGCGGGAGGTGGAGGGGCATGAAGGGCACGCTGTTGGACTTATGCGGCAACGAGGATTCGCGTTTTATGACAATGGCGATGTCGCAACGGTTAACGTTTGGCTGACGTTTGAGAGATCCGGCGGGGAAACGAACTACCGGGGTTATGCGGTGTATACATTCATTGATGGCACGACCAAGACGGGCCGTTTCATCGGAACGGGCGACCCTCGTGGCGAACAAACCGGAGATTTCACGATAGAAGGCGGCAGCGGCCGATATGAGGGGATAACGGGCAAAGGCACGTTTACGGGTCGCGCGTTTCCGCCTCAAGGGGACATCTACCTGGATGTTCGCGGGACCTACTCGATACAGTGATCAGCAGGCGGAGCCCCCATGCTGACTGTTCGCCGCCAAGCGCCGCTTGCGGCGCGGGCGCGTCTATGTGCTGTGCCCTGACACGGCAGCGCGGCGGCGGCGGCGGCGGGCTGCTGACTGTGCGCCTCCAAGGCCGGGTCCCGGGTGGCCGGGAGCATTTTTTTTTGGCGGCCCGCCCCCGACGGCGCTCGCGCGGCTGACTCGGCTGCCGGAGCTCCGCGTGCCGGGCCGCCCTCCCCCGCCCTAGCCCAACACGGCATTATGTCTCTCTCGCGCGTGCCCGAAGGAATACTTGGACAGAGGGACGGAGAGGGCGCGTTTTTGTCGGCTGCGAAGCGGCTAGCTCAAGCGCCCGTAGCGAATGAGTCATAATGCCCGTTGGGCGTATGGGCGGGAAGCATGAGGCGTGACAGCTTGCCTGGCGCGACTCATGCAGGGCGAGCCCGGCGCGCGGAGCGGAGGCAGCATCCGGCGTTCGGCTGTGAGCGAGCCTGCGAGCGCAACGGGTGACCGGCGCGCTTGCGCGCCAAGGGGCGGGCGGTGGTTGGCGGGTTGCGGCGGAAAGGAAGACCAGCCGCAAGAGGGTGTGCTTGGACTCGGCGAGCGTTCGTTCGTGCGGCGGTGCTGGTTTGGCGCGGCAGCGATATGCCGTTCTATCGGCCTGCTCCACCGCAGCCCGGTCAAGCATCAGCGTTCCACTTTCAATCGCAGGAATACCGGCTCACCTATTCCGTCGGGTGACCCGGCCATCCAAGAGCGCCTTTTGAATCCATCAGGAACGTCCTCTTGTGAGGAATTCTCGAGCTCGGCCACGGAAAGATTCCAATTTTCAAGATCCACCGAAGCTTCGGCAGCAACTTCGAGATCCGGATCACCCGTCCGGACGACTGCCGTGAGGGTTGCCCGGGACGGTTCTCCGTTGCCTCCGCCGGTTTCCGCTGCGGGGAGGGCGTGGAACCCTGCGGAGCGCGGATCGATACCAAGCGCATATTTGATCAGGTTGGGCACGCCGTCTCCGGCGGGAGTTGCCTCCGGTGAAGCGAGTTCCCCGGGAAGGTCAAACCCATCAATCCATGCCGCAAAGGGATCGCCTTCACCGGGGGATGCCGGGATGCTGAGATTGTCGTATACGGCTAAACCGGTGTTGCTCCGCACCGTCCACAACTTTGTAATCTCACGGCCGTTCCACTCGAAACTCTCGGAAACCATGATGCCGCCCACAGGGCCTACAGTGATGCTGATACTCTCCCAATCAGCGGCAATGTTGTATTTAATTTCATACCACTGCCCCGGACTGAACCCGGTGATGCGCGTGCCATACATAGAACCCGGCCCGTAGATTCCGGCGTTTTGATTCACTATACGGAAAATGCAGCCAACGAAACGTCCGGTTCCCCCGGCCTTCGACCCGTAACCCAGCTGAACGCCCCCGAGGTCTGCAAAAAACCAACCTGCGTCCGGCGCATCCGGTCGGAAAAGCACGGAGACTGTTTGCGCTCCCATGTCGGGAACCAACGGTTGCGGAAATTCGTAGAAAACCCCGCGGTCATTGCGCACGACAAGCCCCTGCGAACCGCCGAAACCGACGTCGGCTTCCACGGTAAAATCCGTTTCCTCCCATTCCTTGTCCCAATCCTCGAACCACGGAGGGGAGGGAGGACGCGAACCGGGTTCGTAGCCCGAGGCTTCAAAGTCGATCACATTGACGGAAGCGGCTACAGCCGCAGGAGCAAACACGCCGAGGACAAGATACAAAAGCGTTCTTTTTGTCATAAGATACATTGGGTTGTTATCGCGTTGGCACAATGTTGCGGGTTTCCTGAACTGGAAACCCAAAGGATTAGCTGCAAAACCGTAAGGTCTCTGATTCTCATCCGTTTGCAGACTGCTTGGTCAACCGCAAACGGACACAGGAAGGCGTCGTCAGTTTTTTATAAGGCACTGTTTTTCCTGCGATAAGCATCCAGATCCAGAGATCCGATGCCGCTGCGATGCTGCGGGACGGGGGCTTATTGGTATAGATCGCGGAGCCAACCAAATTCCATGAGAGGCTCTCAACGGGAGCCCCTGTTCGCTCCCTCTGGCGGCGAGAGGGGCAGACGGGAAACGAAATCCCAAATCGCAAATCCCAAAGCCCAAGGCACAAGGCACAAGTTGATTGTAGCGGGGATGCAGACTTCGGTGATTCGGGCGGGCGGGGAGAATCGCCGCCGGGTGGCTCCATTGCGGCGGAGAGGAGCGGCGGAGCGCGCGCGGAGGCTCCGGCAACTGAGGCGCGGAGGCCGGTGCGGACGCGCGCGGGGTGCGGCGGCTTCGCGGCGGGCGGGCCGGTTCCGTTCGGCGGCGCGCTCGGTCGGACGCGGAGAGAGGGGGCGGAGGGAGGAACGAGCGGAGCCTTGAACGGAGCGGCCGAAGGTGCGCGCGGGTGGCTGCCTCCGGCCCAGAGGGCCTACGGCCCGGCGGGAGCGGCGGAGCGGTGCCGCCAAGGCGCGGGGCCACCGCGCAGGGCGGCGGGGGGAGCCCCTCCCTATTCTCTTTTTTGGGGGCGCAGAGGGGCGATGGCGGAACGGAAAATACGGGTATGGGACGGCGCGAAGCG
>SLLG01000237.1 GCA_007134215.1 Opitutales bacterium
CTATAATTTGAAATTGTTGCGGTTGCATTGGAGGGGGTGGGTCCGTAGCTTGGGCTGTTTTTCTTCAATGCATACGATTTGGATTATATCGGAGAACGGGGTGGAGCGGGAGAGCATGGAGTTGTTCCTTTCGCAAAACGATTTTATGGTGCGCACGTTTTCGGGTCTTGGGGCTGTGCCCCGGGGGGAGTGCGCGGACGCGGTTGTGCTCTCGACTCCGGGCGACGCGCTGCCGTCGGCCGAGGCGTTTTCGGATTTGCGGGTCGGGTCGGGTCGTGCGCCGCAGTTGTATTTGCTGGGGGAGGGGTATTCGAGGGAGGAGATCGCGAAGCTCCTGCGGATGGGGGTGAACGGTATCTTCAGGCGTCCGCTGCGTCCGCTGGCGATCATCCAGAAGTTGAAGGAGGATCTCGGGGGAGGCGGCGAAGCGGCGGGCGTAACCGGTGCGAAGCCGGGTGCCGGGGGTACGCTGGCGCTCGGGACGCAGGAGTTGGCGAGCGAGGCGTGGCAGCGGACGGCGAACCTGATCCTGAATCTGGAGGATGTGCCGCCAGTTCTGTTTGTGGAGTCGCCGTCGGGCCTGGTTTTCCGTTATTTTGTGGAGAAGTTGCGTCGGCGCCTGAAAGACGCGCACCTGGTTTTTCTGGACGGGCCGGAGTCGATGGTGCGCGCGGGCGTGGTGGCGGAGATCGAGCACGGACAATGGCGCCGACCGCCGGTGGCGGCGATGTATGCGCCGGAGCCGCCGCGCGAGGCGTTGCTTGAATTTTTCCTTGAAGACCTTGGCTTGCAGGGGGCGGCGGAAGACACGCTGATCCGGCTGGTTCTCGGGTCGCGTTGTCCGCTCGGCGAATTGTCGGCGGCGGGGCGGGTCGATTCCGGGGCAGAGGAGTTTCTTCGTGAAGCGGCGGTGACGCTGCCCGGCGGGGAGGCGTTCGCGGGCGACTGGGAGCGGCTGCTTGAATTCCGTGTGCGGGAGCTGGCGGCGCCTCTCGACGCGGCGGAGCGCTCGCGCGCGGTGGTCCCGGATAACCTGTTCGAGGGTGCGAGCCTGTCGGCGGAATTGAACGAGCTGGAGGCCTTTGCGCATTGGTTGGCCGCCCGCCTGAGCGCGGGAGAGTGGCCCGGCGATGACGCACTGCGGGCGCTCTCGGGCCACATCGACGTTTTTGCGAAGGTGCCGCACAACTGTTTCTGGGCGGAAGACGAGGTGGAGGCGCGCGCCGCGTTGGCGGAAGACGCGCTCCCGCGCTCTGCCGTGAGCACGGAGGCGGCAACGGAAAGTAACTGAGGCACGGAAGATGGAAAATGTGGAGACAACAGACCCGGCGATGATGAACGAAGTCGCGGTTTTTCCGATACGCATCGCGATTGTGGAGGATGAGCCTTCGGTGGCGGAGGCGCTGAGCGATTTGCTCGACGCGCGCGGCTACGACGTGGAGGTCTACAACTGTCCGATGCGTGCGTTGCGTGCGCTTACACTGGAGCGTTTTGACGGGCTGCTGCTCGACTACCGGATGCCGAATCTCAACGGGCGGCAGTTTTTCGAGAAAGCCCGCCGCCGCGGGATCACGATTCCGACCGTGCTCGTGTCCGGATTTGTCGATGAAACGCGCCTGACCGAGATGGTGAATCTTGGTTTGTGCCGGTTTTTGCAGAAGCCGGCCCGCGCGGAGGCGTTGTTTGAGACGCTGGAGTCATTGGGGCTCGGGCCGGGCCGTGCCCTTGCGCGCCGCGCGGAATGGGAGGAGTGGCGCGATCACTGGCGCGAGCTGATCCGGGTGGACGAGGCATCGACCCGGGGCGCGTGCCTCGCGGGAATTCCGTGGAAGCGGTTTACGGAGATTCCCGCGCGCACGCCGGGTGCCCGCAATCTAATTTGTTCGGTGCTTCACGGATGGGAGACGAGTGGAACGATTGCGCTGGCTGGACCGACGGGATCGGATTTTGTTCCCTTTCTGCGCGAGCTGGTTCCCGTCCTGCGGCCGAATGTGACGGAGATCCGGTTTCTTGACGGGGCGGCTCCTGACTTCGCGGAGGCGGCGGCGGACGCCGAACGGCGGCCGACGCTCCTTGCCGGCGTGTTCCGCGAGGCGAAGAAGCTTGCGGAGGTGTCGGGGGCGTCGGCTCCGGGGGGGGCGGCGGTTGCCTACATTCTCGAATCGGACGCGCCCGCCTCGGCGTGGAACGCCGGTTTCTTCGAAGGCGGGCTGTCTTCGTGTGTTCTGCCCCCGCTGCGTGAGCGGCCCGACGCGGTGGCGCACTATGCGGCGGTGCATTGCGAGGCGGCCGGAGCAAGGCCCGACGCCGCCGCGTCGGCGGCGTTGGTGGCCTACGGCTGGCCGGGTAATTACAGCGAGTTGGCTTCCGTTCTCAACGCGGCGGTGCCGCCGCGCCGGGGTGGCCCGGTGACGGCGGAAGACGTGGAGGCGGCGCTTCGGTCGGTCTCGGGTGCGGGCGGCGACTTACGGTTTAGCGCGGATACGCTGCGCGACCGGCTGCGGGCTGATCTTCTCGGGCCGCTTCTGCGGGAGGTGGCGGACGATGCCGTTGCCGCGACACTGGCGGGTGTCCCGGCCGGGCAGATCGCCGCCGCACGCAAATGCCGCGCGGTGCTGGACGCGGTCGATACAGAGCCGTTTGCATTGCCGGCCGACCGAGCCGTGGAGACGCGGCGGGCGACTCCGTAGACGGGCGCCGGCGGAGCCGGGGGGCTAATCGTCGTTGTCCGGAACGCGCTCGAAGACGGCGACGACGGTGCCGTCGCGGATCAGTTCGAGGTGTTCGCCGCGCATGCGCCACGCGTCGACGGACCGGAGCGATTCGAGGTAGGCGGATTCGAATTCCATGGCTTCGGGCGGTCCGGCCATGCGGGTGGTGGCGAGTTGGCCGAAAGACATTTGACCGCCCGCCATGGTGTAGGGGCCGGTGAGACGGTTGACGCCAGCGCTCCCGGAGAGGTGGCCGGGTTCGTCGCCGAAGCGCAGTTCCGGGGTGCGCGCAGACTCCGGAATGTCGAGCCCCGGCGCCTCGACGAGACGCCAGTTGCCGCCGGCGAGCGGATGGCCGTCGATCCCGGCGGTTTCCGGATCGGGGCTGCAACCGCTGTAGACGGCGACGGCAAGGAGCGCGGTGATTAGGTTGAGCGCGGAGAGCCTTATACTTGCTGCTTTCATACGTTTACTGTAAGCAAAACCGCCGGAAAGGAAAGGGCTCAGAGGACATAGTCCTTTTTCGCGACGAGGACGACGAACTCGCCTTTTTGACTCCCGCGGGCGACGGCTTCGCGGGCTGCCGCGACCGGCGCGGTGACGACGGTTTCGTGCCGTTTGGTGAGTTCGCGCGCGACACAAACGCAACGCTCTTTGCCGAGGGTTTCTTCGATGTCCGCGAGTGCTTTGAGGATGCGGTGGGTGGATTCGTAGAAGACGAGGGTGTAGGGGGCGTCGGCGTGTTCGGTGAAGATGCGGCGCCGCGCGGCGGTTTTGGGCGGGAGGAATCCGAGGAAGAGGAAGGCGTCGGTGGGCAGTCCGGAGACGGCGAGGGCATCGACAAGGGCGCACGGCCCCGAGACGGGCGTGACGGCGAGCCCGCGCGCGCGGCAGGCGCGCACGGCACGGAAACCCGGATCACTGATGCCGGGCATGCCGGCGTCGGTGACGAGGGCGACGCGCTCCCCGCGCGCGACGCGCTCGGCGAGGGCTGGAGCGACGGTGTTCTCATTGTGCTCGTGGCAGGGGATGAGTGGAGCATCCGTATCCTCCGGAAGAATACGGCGTGTGTGACGGGTGTCTTCGCAGGCGATGACGTCGACACGGGAAAGGATGGCGGCGGCGCGCGGGGAGAGTTCGGCGCGGTTGCCGATGGGGGTGCCCACGACATACAGGGCCGGTGGCAGACTTTCCTCCTCGGTTTGCATGGCCCGAGGGAATGCGGGCGGATGCCGGTGCGCAAACCCGAATTGCGGCACCGCCGCCGCCGCATGGCGATCCGTTTGCCGGCGTTTTCGTCCGTTCGTCCGGTGAAATCGACCGTCGCCGGATTTGCCGTCGTCGGCGGGGCGCGCAGGTGTGACCTTATCCGTGATTCCAAGAGAGCGTTAAGAGAGACCTGATTAGCATCCGGCGGCCCGCTTCGGCGGGCCGCTTGGTGTACGAACAAAGCGGAAAGCGAATTTGCCGTCAAAAACCTGTCCCGTGTGCGAGCTGCCCTTCACGTGGAGGCGCCGCTGGAGCCGGGTTCGGGCAGAGGTGGTCTACTGTTCGGAGAGGTGTCGCCGCAACCGGGGCGGCAGGCTTTCCCATTGACGGGCACGGGGATTCCGCAACTGCTTTTGCGGGTGGAATGGTTGGACGCATTGCCCGGCATGATCGGTCCCTTTGGCGGGGCGCTGCTCTTTGTCGTCTCCTCCGTGCTGATGGTTTGGCGTCTGGAGTGCATGGCGGCGCGCGGACTGGAGGGGACGGTCATCGGCACGGTGGTAATGCCTTACGCTTCCGGCGCGGGGAATTTGTTCTTCGTCTACACGATGCTGCGCCGCGGGGGCGACGGCGGCGAGGTTCTGATCAACTGCGTGGTGAACAACGCCACCAACCTCACGCTCTTTCTGGGACTGCCGGCGCTTTTGTGGGGGTTGCGGCTGGCGTCGCGCGGGCGCCCGAAGAAGCGGGAGGAGCGGGAGTGGAAGCTCAACCGCCTCTCCGTGCAGCTGACGCTCGCGGCGGGGGTCTTTTTCACGGCGGTTCTCTGGGCGCTGGGACTCAACGGGACGCTCGGCCTCGCGGAAGGCCTCGTCCTCGTGGGCGTGTTTCTTTTCTGGCAGGGCTTCCAGGTGTTTGATGTGCTGAAGACGAATATCGTCACCAACCGCAGCCTTTCGCCGTGGCTCATTGTCGACGGGATCGCCGTCGTGCTTTGCGGGATCGTCGTCTTCGGAGCCGTGGATCTTGTGGTCGATGCTCTCCTCGAGCGCGAGTCGGGTTTTATCTCGCGGGAAAACCTCGGCTGGCTCACGGGGTGGCTCATGGTCTTGCCGAACGCGGTGCTGGCGCTCTACTACGCCGCGCGCGGGCAGGGGCATGTCGTCTACACCTCACAGGTGGGCGACGGGCACATCTGTATCCCGCTGTGTATCGGCCTCTTCGCGTGTTTCCAGCCGGTCGCCGTGCCGGAGTGGGCGGGGCCGGCGCTGCTCCTGATCGCGGGTGCGTCAGGCGTGCATGTGCTGTGTCTGCTGCTCTTCCGGGGCATTCCGCGCTGGCTGGCGGTCGGGTTTATCGCGGCCTACGGGTATTTTCTCTACCTCGGGTGGGTCTGACTGTGGGGGCGGTTTTGGGTGGGAATCTCAAGTTTGCAGACCTTCGGGCACCCTGACGGACCGCCGGAACCGCAGTCGGCTGCGACGACCGGATCCATTCGCGGCTCGCCATAGTCCGCGCCGGGCCCGCTTGTTCGATCACCCTTGGAATCCGGCGACACGCGGGTGTTGCCAAAGGCGAATGGAACCATACCGATGGATGCCCGACGGCGGATAAACCGCTGTTCGGCCACTGAATCCAAACCCATCCCGCCATGAGTGAAATTGAGAAACGCATTGAATCCCTCGGCCTCGTCCTGCCCGCGCCGCCGTCACCGGCGGGCAACTACCTGCCCTGGCGTCGCAGCGGCAACACACTCTACCTTGCCGGCGCGATCTGCATGGAGGCGGGGAAGATGACCCACACCGGCAAGGCGGGCGCGGCGCATTCGGTGGAGTCGGCCCGGGCGGCGGCGCGGGTGTGTGTGCTCAACGCGCTCGCGGCGGCGAAGGCGGCGGCGGGCGACCTCGGCAACATCACCCAGGTCCTGCTCGTGAACGGTTACGTGAACGCTGTCGAGGGATTCGCCGATAGCCCGGCGGTGCTCAATGGTGCGAGCGACCTGCTCGTGGAGATCTTCGGCGACCGCGGCCGCCATGCCCGCGCGGCGGTGGCGGTCGCCGGCCTGCCGAAGGATTCGACGGTGGAGATCCAGATGGTCCTCGAGGTGGCGGACTGAGGGAGCGGAGCCGCGTCAGACTGCACGTTCTTCGAGCCCGAGGTTGCGGGCGTGGAAGGCGAGGGCGGCGGGGATGTGGCGTTCCCAGTAGTCCCAGTTGTGGGCACCGTCGTTTTCCTCGTAGGTATGAGGAAGGCCGATCTTGCGGAGCGCGTCGCGGTAGGCCCGGTTGTCCTCGATCAGAAAGTCGTCGACGCCGCAGTCGATGCGGAGGGCGGGCGCGTCGCCGGTTTTCACCGCTTCTTCGGCCAAGCGCCGGAGGTCATGGCGCGTCCCGCGCGGATCGTCGCCGAAAACCTGCGGATAGTCATGCTCGCGCCCGGCGACCATTTCGCGGCTTCCGTGCATAAGCGCGCCGCTGTGGCTGTGGACGCTGCAAAACCGGCGGCGGTAGGCGAGCCCGACACGCAGCGCACCGTAGCCGCCCATGGAGAGACCGCCGATGGCGCGGCCCGCCCGCTCGGTTCGGGTGGGGAAGGTGCGGTCGATGAGGTCGACCAGTTCCTCGCCGATGTGTCGCCCGTAAGCCGGTCCGCCCTCGATGTCCGTGTAAAAGCCGAGGTAGCCGTCGGGCATGACGACGATCATCGGATACCGGCCCGCATAGCTTTCGATGCGCGTGTTCACGAGCCACGCGCTGTAGTCATCGCTGCGCCCGTGGAGGAGATAGAAGACGGGGAAGGGCGGCTCGCCGGTCTCGGGGAGGAGAACGTTCATGGCGGTCTTCTTGCCGAGGACCGCGCTTTTCCAGTGGATGTTGCAGACGTGCATGGATTTCCGGGGGATGGATTGAGGTAAGCGGTCGTATTGGAGGCTCCGGATGCGAATCGCAAGCCCCCCGGTCTTGCACCCGGCGGGAAAGTCGCTTGCATGGGCGGTTTTTCCCGCGCATGGAATTCAACCTCAAAAAGATCCTCAAGGCCCTCCTCTTCTCCTCCGGCGACGCGCTTTCGACCAAGGACGTGCAGGCCGTCATCACGCGGTTCCATGCGCAAAGCGAAGAAGAAGACGACGATCCCGGCGGGGCGGAGAATGCTCCCGGCGGCGGCCAGGGCGTCATGCGCGACCTCCTCGCGCAGGTGCCCTCCCTTCTCACCACGGCGCAGATCCGCGATGCTTTCGCGGGGATCACGCAGGAACTGGAGGAGAACAACGATGTCTGGCGCGTC
>SLLG01000031.1 GCA_007134215.1 Opitutales bacterium
ATCGACCTGAACGCGGTGCGCGCGGGCCTCGCGGATCTTCCGGAGAACTACCGCTGGTGCGGCTACACGGAGGCGCTCGCGGGGAGCGAACCCCTATGCCGCGCGCTGGTCGCCTGCTTCCCGTCGGCGAAGGACACAAAAGAAGCGCTCGCGTGCTACCGACTGCTGATGCTCGGGAAGGGAGCGGCGGCGAAGGGCGACGGCAGCGGAGCGCGCATCGACCCCGCGGTGCTGCTCGAAGCGGTGAAGAATGGCGGGGAACTGGAGCCGCACGAGTTACTGCGGCTGCGCGTACGGTATTTCACGGAAGGGCGGGCGCTGGGATCGCGCGACTGGCTGGAGCGCGGCGAAGGTGCGCGCGTTTTTGCAAAGCTGAACCGTCCGCCGCCGAGCCGGCCCGTCGAACTGCTGGACGACGCTGACCTCGCGGTGGCGCGCTCGCGGGCGCGCTACCGGGCGGTCGAAGACCCGCGCGGGTGACATCCGCAGCCCCGGACGACATCGCCGTCTGAACCGTAGTCCATTCACGGTGTGTGTGACGTATGCCGTCAGGGGTCCCCTCACGGCTCCTGCGTCGGATAGTGCAGGGGCTCTTCTGGCGGTTTTTGGGTGGAAGCGATCTGGTTGCCGTAGGTGATCATCGCCACCGCGCCGAGGAGTAGGGCGACCCCGGCGGCGAGGATTGTACGTGTTTTCGCGCGGGCGGCCTTCCATTCCCCGATGAGCACGCCGAAGCCGCAGCTGAGGAGGATGAGAATGATCATGTGGATAGCCCAGCTGGAGAAGCGGAAGTCGCCCATGCGCACATGCCCGAGGCCGTAGAAGAAAAACTGCATGTACCAGAGCAAGCCGGTCGTCATCCCGAGGAGGTAGTTGCGGAGCAGTCCGGACCCGTCGGCCGTGCGGCGGAACTCGCCCCATGTTCGCTGCCGGTTGGCGAGGTAGATGACGTAGAGGAGGGTGGTCGTGAAGGCGCCGTTGTTGGAGAAAATGTAGATCACGTTCCCCTCGAAGTGGCCCGCGCCGTATTTTGCCGCGACATCGGCGACCGGCTGCCCCGCGGCAAGGGCGAAGCTGAATACGGCCGAGAGCACGCCCGCGACGAGGACAACCGGCAGACCGACGCGGAAGTTGAAAGAAGATTTTGTGCCGTCGCTTTCCAGTTCACGCTCTTTGCGGAAACCGGCGAACCCTGTGGAAAGGATCGCCCCCGTGCCGAGAAACACCCCGGCGATGACGTAGAGGCCGCCCGTCGTGGCGAGTGTCGCGCCCAGTGTTCCGGCGAAAAGCGGTGGAACGAGTGTGCCGACGACGCAGGAAACGCCGATGGCGATCGCGTAGGTGAGGGAAAATCCGATGTAACGGATGGCGAGGCCGAAGCAAATGCCGCCCACGCCGTAAAGCACGCCGAAGAGGTACGAATTGAGCATGGCACCCTTGGGTGCCTCCGCGAGAACCGTCCCGAGGTCGGGAATTGTGATATAAGCGAAGATCCACGGCAGCACGAGCCAGCAGCCCGTCGCCTGCACGAGCCAATACGTCTGCCAGCTCCACCGGTGGAGGTAGCGCTGCGGCGAGTAGCAGAGCGCGGCGCAGGCGGCACCGACGGCGTGAAGGAGGGTTCCGAGAACAGGAGCAGCTTCGGGCGGCATAGGGATTTGTGGTTGGTTTTAATGAAATAGTGCGGATCGCCGGAGTTTCCCACCGGGCGCGATCTTCCTTGGAAATAGTGCAAAAGAGAGATTGACAAGCCCATTTCAATGAAACAAAAGAATTCTATTTTATTTCATATGAAACTATAGCGGTGCTTGCGCCGACCCCACAACCATGAAATCTCCCTCCCTTCTTTTTGGGTTTGGTTTTAGCGCGGCGCTCAGCTCCCCTCGCTGCCGAAGTCTACCGGTCGCCCTCGCGCTTCTGTTCGCGCCGACCCTCTGGGGGCAATACACGGGCAATGTCGAAGGCCGTGTCCTCAACGCGCTCACGGGCAACTACATGAACCGGGCCGTCGTGACCGTCGAGGGGACATCGATCCGCGCCTTCACAAACAACTTCGGGGAATACACCCTTCGGGGAGTCCCCGAGGGCATGCAGGAGATCCGTGCCCAGTTCACCGGGATGAACGATGTCGTGGAGCGGGTCGAGGTCGTCTCCGGTATCACGGTGACGCAGGACTTCAACTTCCGCCGCCGCCGCGGCGAGGAGGACCCCGACGACGTCTTCGAACTCGCGGAGTTCGTTGTCGATGCCGCGGGCAGCTTCCGGAGCTTCGCCGACATCGCCGTACATGAGGAGCGGTTTTCGGCGAACCTGCGCAATGTCGTCGCCGCCGACGCCTACGGCAACATCGCTCAGGGCAACATCGGCGAATTCATCAAGTTCATTCCCGGTGTCTCCATCGACTATGGAGGCACCTATTCCTCGGGGGCGGACGCCACCGAGATATCGGTGCGCGGCTTCCGCCCGGACCAGACCTCGGTCACTGTCGACGGCGTCCCGATCTCCGGTGCCCAGCCGGGATCGCTCACCCGCGCGGTTAGCCTCGACATGCTGTCCATCAACAACGCCTCGCGCGTTGAGGTCATCAAAGTCCCGACCCCCGACCAGCCTCTCGCGTCCATCGGCGGCTCCGTCAACCTCATCAGCAAGACGGCCTTCGAGTATCCCAAACCGACCTTCAGCTTCCGCACCTACCTCGCGATGAACTCGGAGCACCTGACCCTCTTCCGGCGGACACCGGGCCCGATGCACGACCGCACGTACAAGGTCATTCCCGGCATCGATATGAGCTACGCATGGCCGCTCAACGAGAAGGTCGGGCTGACCTTCACCTTGGCTATGGCCAACCAATTCAACGCCAACCGGACCTACGAGCCGGACTGGCAGAATTGGCGTGACCAGCGCTTTCCGCGCATTGTCACGGTCGACGGCGAAGTCCTCGAGAACGCATATCCCGACGCAACCCGTCCTTTTCTTAACAACATCAAACTGACGGATTCGCCGCGTATCAGCGAGCGGACCTCAGGGAGCGTCAAGGTTGACTATGCGCCCTTCAGCGGACACCTGATGACGCTCAACTACCAATACTCCACCTTTTCCGCGAGCGACGCGGGGCGACGGGTGGAGGTCGGCGCGGGTGGCGCGGGGGGGATTGAAGAATACGGCCCCGATTATGTGATATCACGGGACGGATCGGGCAAGTCGGAGATCAATGTGACGGCGCTCGACCGTGAAGGTGAGACGCATTCGGGCTACCTCCGCTGGTCGTTTATCAAGGGGCCGTGGGATATTCTCGCCGTCGGGAGCGCCTCGGTCTCGGACGGTGAACTGGTGAGCGTTCGTAACGGTCGATTTTCCGGCCTCGACTTGAATATGGGAGGTATCGAAAAAGCGTTCATCTTAGGTATTGTCGATGGTGTTCCCGAGTCCGTTGAATTCTACGACGCGGAGGGCAACCTGATGGACCCGACCCGCCTCGATTCCTACCGGGTACAGGGCTACGATCCGTCCGACATAAGCGCGAGCCGTCTTCAAGTGATGGCCGGCGAGTCGACCACCCGGAGCGAAAACTACTCGGGCAGGTTCGATATTAAGCGGAACCTTGATTTTCTGCCGCTCGACGATTTCGCGCAGTTCTCGGTGAAGACAGGTATCTTCTGGCAGGATCGCCGGGAGCGGAAGTGGGGCGCGGGCACAACCGCCCGCTACCAATACATGGGCGAATCGGGCGTGGAACTGAACCTCGGCGATTTCCGCGACGACTATTATATTGGTGTCAGCCCCGGGTTCGGCTTCGATCCGCGTGAGTGGCCGGACACGGTCAAACTCTACCGCTACTTTCTCGATAACCCCGCCGCCTTCAGCAACACCAACGACCAGCCTATCTACAGTCCGCCCGCTGTCGTTGGAACGCTTCCCTCATTGGAGCAGGCTTCCGTCGCGGCGGAGAACTGGTCGTCTTTTGTCAACCAGCAAAAGGCAATCACAGAGACATCGATTTCCCACTACATGCAATTGGAGGGCAGCTTCTTCAACCACCGGCTCATGCTTGTGGGCGGCTACCGGCAGGAGGAGTCACGCCGCCGCGGAAAGACGCCATTCACCGATAACGACGCTCCCTTTCTGCGGCTTCCGCAGGACTCGCGCGGTGACGGACGGTTGGACGTGTTGAGGCATCCGGAGTTCGGGGCGCAGAGTATCTTCACGCCCATCCGGCTTGACATCGCGCAGGCGTTCGAGGCGATGGGTGCGGTCTATCCCGACGGCGAACCGTTCCGCGTAGCGGATTTGGCGCTGTTCGATCCGCCTCCCGGCGTCCCGCGGCACCCCTACATCAATCATTTAGGCACCTACGTCAACGGTATGTTCCATGCCCCGGTGCCGGAGGGTACCTTGCGGCACCGTCAGTTTCGTCAGATTCCCAACTACGAAATCGACGAGAAATCGAAGGGGCGCCCCGCGCCCATGGTGAGCGGTGCCTTTGACATCACGGAACAACTCGTGTTCCGCGCGGCGTGGTCGCGCAAATACGCGCCGCCCGCCTATGAGGGACCCTACGGTATTCTCCGCAACGTTACTTTCACGCAACCGCGTGATGGCGTGCCAGGCCGTATCAACGTGGGCAATCCGTCGCTGCAGCCATGGAACTCAGACGACTGGGACTTCGGGCTTTCCTACTACACTGAGTCGGGCGGAAAATACTCTTTCAACTACTTTACAAAGAGTATTTCCGACATGCACCAAACCATTACGATTACCCAGGATGACGTCCGGTTCCTTCAGATTCTTTCGGACCTTGGATTCGGTCCGGATTCGGAATACGCGCGGGGGGACTGGGAAGTCACGACGGTCATCAACGCACCCGACGGCGGAAAACAGTATGGCTGGGAGGTGGATTTCCAGCAGGACCTCTCCATCCTCGGGGGTTGGGGGCAGTACTTCTACCTCTTCGCCAGCTACTCGACAAAACGGCGCTCTGTGGCGGAGACGGTGGAAAACGCCGACGCGCAGTTCGGCAACAACGCTCCCGACAACTTTGCTTCCGGCGGCCTGAACTTCAATCTCCGCCGCTTCAGCAGTCGGGTCAACGTGACATGGCGCAACGAACAGATCATTTCACGGGGAACGATGCCGCGTCTGACGAACCCTCAGGTTCCGCGTGACACCAACGATTCTTCGACCTTCGATCCGATTCCTTTCGAAGCCTACCGTCCGTCCGAGATTCGATTGGATTTGAACATGGCCTACCGCCTTACCGACCGCCTCACCCTGGACTTCGCGGCGCGGAATATCACCGACACCGGGCGCGAGCGTTTTATCCGGAGCCTCGACGGAAGCTTCCCCGAATATGCCATGAAGGGGCAGCGCTCCTCCTATGGGATCAATTTCACCGTCGGACTCTCCGGTCGGTTTTGACCGGTCCATCCGCGCCGCAACATGAAAGAAATGCTCCGCAATTTTCCACGGGTTCCGCGCCCCTTGCTTCTCCTCGCGCTCGCCTGCGCGGCGTGCCCCGCCATGGCGGAGGATCCCGATGCCGCCTACACCCGTGTCATCACGCAGCGGGCCGAGCGCATCCTCGAGCCCATGGGCCTTGAAGATGACGCGGTTTATGCGCGGGTGCAGGGGATCATCAAGCAGCTCTACCGCGACCTGAGCGCGACGCAGGACGCGCGCGATGCGGCGGTTGCGTCGATCCGGGGGCAGGCGGCCCTGCCGCCGCGCGCCGCCGAGGCGGGCATCCGGGCGCTGCGCGAGGCGGTGGATCACGAGGTTTTGGTGATCGGGCACCGCTTCACGGGGCAGCTCTCCGCCGTGCTCACTCCGGAGCAGGTCGTGGCGGTGAAGGACGGCATCACCTACGGGGTCGTCCCGTTGACCTACGGCGTCTACATGGAGATGCTCCCGGACCTGACGGAGGACGAGAAACACTTCATCATGGCACAGTTGGCCGAGGCGCGTGAGCATGCGGTGACAGCGGGCAGCTCGCACGGACGGCACCGCGTCTTCGGTCAGGCGAAGGGTCGGATCAACAACATGCTCTCGGCGGCGGGCTACGACCTGAAGCAGGCCGAGGCGGATATGCGCGCACGTGCCACGGACTGACGTTATGAACCGACGGAAATTTCTAGGCGCGGCGGCTGCCGCCGGCATTCTTTCCGCCACCGCTCCGCTGCACGGTGCGGCGCGGCGGGCAGCTGCGTCGGATAGGGCTGGGTCCGTCCCGCGCTACCGCATCGGCGTGTGTGACTGGATGATCCTGCGGCGGCAGCACGTCGGTGCCTTCAGCAGGGCGCGGGAAATCGGGGCCGACGGTGTCGAAGTCGACATGGGCGGCCTCGGCGACCGCGAGACCTTCAACAGCAAGCTGTTCGATCCGGTCGAGCGCCGGCGCTTCCTCGACGCCTCGGCGGAGAACGAAGTGAAAGTCTGCTCCATCGCCATGTCCGGATTCTACGGGCAGTCCTTCGCGGAGCGGGAAGGGGTCGTCGAGCGCATGGCGCGCGACTGCATCAACACGATGAATCTCATGGGCGTGAAAGTCGCGTTTCTGCCGCTCGGTGTGCCGAGCAACCTCGCCGAAAACCCGGAGCTGCGGCCCGCCGTCGTCGACCGCCTGCGCCGTATCGGCGAAATGGCGGAAGCCGCCGGTGTCGTCATCGGAATCGAGACGATGCTCGATGCGACCGGAGACGTCGAACTGCTCGAAGAGATCGGTTCACCCGCCGTCCGTTGCTATTTCAACTTTGCCAACGCCATCCAGGACGGACGTGACCTTTCCCGCGAGTTGGAGACACTCGGCAAGGACCGCATCTGCCAGATCCACTGCACGGATACCGACGGCGTGTGGCTGGAGAACAATCCCCGTATCGACATGCCGGCGGTGAAGGCGACCCTCGACGCCATGGGGTGGAGCGGGTGGCTCGTCATGGAACGCTCGCGCGACGCCACGCGGGTGCGCGACGTCATCGGCAACTACGGGGCCAACGCCCGCTACCTGAAATCTATTTTTCAATAAATAAATCTTATGAAAACCCTCCGACCCCGCGTCCTCATTGCAGGTCTATTCCTCGGTTTGTGCGCCGCCGCCTTTGCCGCCGCGCAACACACGCCCGCGCCGGCGCAGGTGGTGCGCCCGCCGGTCGACGTCTCGCGCGTCTTCGTGCCGGGCGACCTGCCG
>SLLG01000332.1 GCA_007134215.1 Opitutales bacterium
CTACCGCCTCTACGTGCTGGGCAAGGGGCTGCGGCCGAAGCGCGACGGCACGGGCGCGCGCGTGCCGGAGCCGGTCGCGGCGGAGGCGCGTGAGCGCGGGGGCCGCCTGCCCGCGCACGAGCTGCTCCTGCGCAAGACCCGGCAATTCAGCGAGGGTCTGGTGCTGGGCACGAAGGCCTTTGTCGAGGCGGCGCTGCGCGGGGACGCAGGCCTGCGCTACCGGCGCAGGCGCGCACCCAAACCGGTACCCTCCCCCGCCGGGGAGGAATCGCTCGCCTGCGCACGGCAGTGGCTACGGGCGAGAGAAAGCTCCCAAGAATCAAAGAGATAAGACCGCCCCTAAGACGGCCATTCCAAAAAACACGAAGGAGGAACGGCAGCCCCGCGCAGTGATCCACTGTAAACCCGCGGGGGGCAGCGGCCCATTCCATTCCTCGGCACCCGGGGCAACCGCCGTACGATGCCGTGCAAACCTTCGTTGACGCGGGGAGAGAAGCCGCCAAGGTTTGGAGACTCATGACTATAGCAGCGTCACAACCGTCTTTTCTCAACACAACCCCGCTCGCCGAGCTGGACCCTGAGCTTTTCGCCGCCATCCAGGGCGAGCGGCAGCGCCAGGAAACGCACATCGAGCTGATCGCCTCGGAGAACTTCACGTTTCCGGCGGTTATCGAGGCGACCGGCAGCGTCCTGACCAACAAATACGCCGAGGGCTACCCCGGCAAGCGCTACTACGGAGGCTGCGAGTTCGTCGACGAAGCGGAGAACCTCGCCATCGAGCGCGCGAAGTCGCTCTTCGGCGCGGAGTACGCCAATGTCCAGCCGCACGCGGGCAGCCAAGCCAACTTCGGCGTCTACACGGCCGTCCTCGAACCGGGCGACAAAATACTCACGATGAACCTGGCCGACGGCGGGCACCTCACCCACGGCGCGTCCGTCAATTTCTCCGGCAAGCTCTATGAAGTGGCGCACTACGGCGTCGACCCGGAGTCCGGTCGCATCGACTACGATGCCCTCGCCGAGCAAGCGGAGCGCGAACGTCCGAAAATGATCACCGTCGGGGCTTCCGCCTACCCGCGGGAAATCGACTTTGCACGCATGGCGGAGATCGCCCGCGGTGTCGGGGCCTACATCCTCGCGGACATCGCGCACATCGCCGGGCTCGTTGCCGCCGGGGTTCACCCCAGCCCGGTGCCGCACTGCGACTTCGTCACGACCACGACGCACAAAACCCTGCGCGGCCCGCGCGGCGGTCTCATTCTCGCCAAGGAAAAGTATGGCAAGAAGCTCAACAGTGCGATTTTCCCGGGCGGGCAGGGCGGTCCACTGATGCATGTTATCGCCGCCAAAGCAGTATGTTTCCTTGAAGCCTCGAAGCCAGAGTTCCGCACCTACCAGGAACAGGTCAAGGCAAACGCCCGCGCCATGGGCGAGGCCTTCGTCGAAAAGGGCTACAAGCTCTCCAGCGGCGGTACGGACAATCACCTTATCCTCGTCGATCTGCGCAAGAGCCACCCGGACCTCACCGGCAAAGCCGCCCAGATCGCCCTCGACCGCGCCAACATCACGACCAACCGCAACAGTGTGCCGGGCGAAACGCGCAGCCCCTTCCAAACCAGTGGCCTGCGCCTCGGCAGCCCGGCCTGCACCTCGCGCGGCATGAACGAAGGCGACTTCCGCAAGATCGCGGCCGCCATCGACACCGTCCTCAACGCGCCGGAAGACGAGAGCGCGCTCGGCGCCGCACGCGCCACCGCCCTCGAACTCTGCAAGGCGCACCCGCTGCCCTACTGAGAGAGACCACCGTAAACATCTTCCCAACACACACGAACTCATCTCAATGAAAAGCGCCTACGAACTCGCCATGGAGCGCCTGCAAGGGGACGACCCGCAAGACCGTCCTGCCGTAACGGAGGAACAGAAACAGGCCCTCGCGGAAATCGACCGCAAATACGCCGCGAAAATCGCGGAGCGCGAAGTTTTTCTGCAGAGCAAACTCGCCGCCTACAAGCGCCAGCACGACGCCGAAAGCGTAACCCAGCTCAAGGAACAGCTTATCAACGAACGCAAGCGCCTCGAGGAAGAGCGCGACCGCGCCAAAGACAAACTGCGCGCGGGGCAGGCGTAGAACGAACCATCGCGTCACGATGCGGCGCAGGCATTTTTCCGCTTTCGGTGCGGAAATTTCGCCCAATCCACATTTTTACTTTATTTTAGGGGCCAGCACCTTTTTGGTTTCCGGATGCACTATCCGGTACGCTTCTTCGTTGCCCTCATGCTATGCTCCTTTGCGGTGGGGCTTTGCCATCCCTCCCCGGCGGAATAGACAAACCCGGACCGGAGGAACTGGCTTCCTTGTTTTTCCAAGACCCCGACTTCATCGGGATGCGGGTCTCGCCGGATGGCCGGCATATCGCTTACATGAGGCATTACCGGGGCAAACGGAGCCTTTTTCAATACAACATCGCGGAGGAGAAAATCCTCAGCGGGGCCACGGTCCAGACCGGCGAAGATATCGATCAGTTCCACTGGATCGACAAAGATACGCTCGTCTACACAGTTTCCCAGTGGAACTACTACTACGTGGGTGCCCAATCTTTTTCGGTCGGCAGAAGAAGCCCGGAGTCAATACGGTTTCTCGCAGACAATGATATGGTGCTGCGACGGGTGGTGCATCCATTGCCGCAGGAGCAAGGCCGGTTTGTGGCAACACTCGAGCGGGCGGGCCGCCGGGGGCCGCTGGACCTCTACATGGTCGACTTGAACCGAGAGACGTTCTCACGCATCACGCGGAATACCGGGCATATCCAGGACTGGTTCTGTGACAGCAATGGCATCCTCATCGGCGTCAATGAGGTGCGGGAAGGCCGGATCTATTACCGTGCATACGACGCCGGGGCTGATACGTTCGGCGAAGATTACGAATTTCCGGTAGGCATCATTCCGCTCGAGCTATCCTCAAACGGAGCCTTTCTTCTCGTCAATGTCCGTAATGAGAAAGGATACCTCGGGATAGGCGCATGGGACATCGGAAAGGAGGAAATGAGTTCCGCTCCGTTCCACATTGATGGATTTGATATCAACGAATCGATAATCCACAACAATCACGGTCACTCGCCCATCGGCATGCGGTACCACGCGGAAAAACCTGGAATCGTCTGGTTTGATCCGCGGATGCGGCAGATCTTCGACGCCATTTCAGCGGCTGCCCAAAACTATCATCTCGATTTCGTCGGGTTCGGCGAGCAACTGTCCCAACTTGTGCTCGGATTTCGAGGAGAGAGAGGCGGACTACCGCGAAGCTTCACCCGTCCACCGCGCCGCCGACATCAGCGCCGCCGTTTACCTCTTTCACGGCAGGGCAGACCTGAGAATCAGCTCATCGCAGGCCAGCGCGATGAGAAGGGCCCTGCGCAGAGGCGGCAACCCTCCGAAGTACGACGTGCGCAACTGGGGCAGTCACGGATTTCCCGTCGAGTCGGACTGCATCCGCTATTATTCGGCGATCGGTCAGTTCTTGAACGAGCATCTGCGCCGCTGAGAGACTCCTTCAACGGAATCGGCTTTCGGTGCGCCCGATCAGGCATTCCCGACGGTTTGCATAGATCTCCCAGCGACACCGGGTCATCGGGGCAGTTCCGGAAAGACAATAGAGGGCTCGGTGATGATCGTTCCGGAGGAATCGGCATCCTCCGAATACGCCCGGCCAATACGGTGGAGTATCGCCTCCGTGTCCGGGTCCACGCCAATGCGGGTGATTCCATTCTGAAGAATCATCCCGGAGTAGAATCGAATCGCGTATGCACGATCATCCTCTCGAATTTGAAGCGTACCACGAGGCGGCGAAACAAACCGAGGCGAATTCAAAGAGTCCAACACTGTCGCGCCCCAACGCAGCGGCATCCGCGCGGAGGTGAAGGCAAGCGCCAAGTCGCGCCGCTCCAAGTCGGAGAGTTCCCTGTCAATCCACGAAATGTGTGAGGCTACGCTATCAAGGTAGGCAAAGCGGACCTCATCGGCTCGGATTAACCGCTCAGGCAGTTGCTGAACACGAGAGTATTCGAGAAAAACCGCATAAAGCCAGACAGAGATAATCCCCGCGAACAACAACTGCGACATCCGCCGCATCCAACTCTCACGAAACGGATAGAGGACAAGGCCCGCGAGCGCGACCCCGGTAACGGCCAACAAGTCTTTTGGTGTAGGGACCTGCGGCCACAACCCGTCCGTCATCACGAGGATCCAACTCAAACACGCCAGACCGAAAATCAGAAAGACGAGTCCGGCAAGAATGCGGCGAACAGCGGAGACACCCCTCATGATTCCAAGCTTGGATATATCGCGTGTGTTTGGCCAGTCGTTTTGCGCGAAGCGCCATCATGTACGGCGGGAACCGATGGCTTGTGCAGATGCAAGGTGGCACACGGGCCAAGGCGGTGAAGGATCACCGCCGTCCAAGGCGGGCTGCGCCCGTACGAACTGCGGGCTCAACCGAGCAGAGCGTGACCATTCTCAATGCCTACGGAATGACCAGCTCCTGGCCGACTTGGAGGGCGTTGGGGCTGGGGAGGCGGTCGCGGTTGGCTTCGAAGATTTCCGTCCAGCGCCCCGGCGTGCCGTAGACGTGCTGCGAAATCCGGCTGAGGGTATCGCCGGGCCGCACAACGTAGGTCGACGGCGAGGCCTCCGCCGTCCGGGTCTCTCCTTGGCGGCGCTCGGGCGTTTCCCGCCGCTCGGGCGGCGGCTGGATGACAATCGGAGCGACCTCGCGGCCCTCCCCGGCGGCGCGCCGCGCATCCTCGAGGGCGGCGGCCACCCGCGTCAACTCGCGCTCCGCCCGCTGCGCCCGCCCTCGGGCGTTCGCCAACTCCTGGCGCAGTTCATCGTTGGCCTCACGCAGTTGCCGCACCTTGTCGGCGAGGTCGAGCCGCTCCGTCGTCGAGGCGAACGTCGCTCCCGGCAATTGGCGGGCGTACTCCCGCTGCGCCGTGAGGATACGGTCACGCACGAGTTCGGACTGGTCGGAATTGGGCATGTACTCGAGGTATTTGCGGAAGTGGTAGATCGCCGCGAGCGGATCGCCCACCTCGTGCAGGTGGATCAGCCCCGCCTCGAGGTGCGACTCCGGGGCGACGCGGCGGTTCTCGATCACGCTCAAAAACGCAGTGAGCGCCTCGTTGTGGCGGCCTTCGCGCACGAGGCTCTTGCCGCGGCGGTAGGCGCGCTCATCCGTCTCGTCGACGAGGCGCTCCGCCTCCGGGCAACCGGCGAGCCCCAGGGCGAGCAACACAAAGAGCCACCGCCACACCCGCCGGAACCGACTGTCCTGCCTGTCCAACATCTGGGGTGCACTATCTCACGAACTTTGCCGCGAGCGAAAGCGCAAAGTGCCGGACAACGGCGGCAAGTTCAGGTTTCACTCCGTTCCCTGCACCGTGACGACGATTTCGCGCGCGTGCGGGCTCGCCCGGTGCTCCCACAAAAAGATCCCCTGCCACGTGCCGAGCAGGAGTTGCCCGCCTTGCGCCGGGATCGTCTCCCCCGAGCGCGTGAGGGCCATCTTGATGTGGCTGGGCATGTCGTCCGGACCCTCGAGGGTGTGGGCAAAGTCGGGATCGTTTTCCGGCACGAGGCGCTCCATCCAGCGCGCGAGATCGCGCCACGCGCTCGGATCGGCGTTCTCCATGAGCACGAGGCTGCAACTCGTGTGGCGGCAGAAAACATGCACCAACCCCTCGCGCACCCCCGATTCGCGCAGGCACTCAGCGACGCGACCGGTCAGCTCCACGGGGCCTTTGCCTTTTGTCGAAACACGAAAACGGCTCTGATGCTGTCTCATCGTCCGCCACTCCAGACAAACGCGCCGCCGATGACAAGACGATGCGCGGCCGCGTCAGCCGCGCAGCAGCACCTCGCCCTCCGCCGGAGCGGCCGGCGGCGGTGCCACCGCTTCCCGGCGCGGGCGGAAGAGCGCATACGCCATACCCACGGCGAACTTCGTCACAATCTCCCCGAAAACAATCGACACCCACTCCACCATCGCGAAGACCCCGGCGAAGGCGATGAGGTTGAAGATCACCGAATCCACCGGGATGGCCACTCCATTGGAGCGCGACACCCGCCCCATCCAGCTGCGCTCGCGGAATTTCTGGTAGACCTCCGTGTTCACCGTCTCGGCAAAGAGGATGGCGAGAAACGACGCCAGCAGCACCCGCCAGCCGCTCATTTCAAGGTAGCCGAGCGCCTCCGCCATCCACAGCCAGCCGCGGCCCGCCATCCATGCCTGCGCCGGCGCGCCCCACCAGAGCTGGAGCGACACCATCATGACGAAATTCACCGCCGCCGCGGCCGCGATCACCGCATAGACGAAACGGCGGCCGCGGTGGTGGATACGGTCGCGCTGGGTAAAGGTAATCCCGAAGACAAGCGTGCCCACCGCCACCTGCCCGAACACCGGGAACGGGATAAAGAGAGTCGCGGTTAAATTCGCGACCATAACAGCCACGATGAACACGGCGGCGGCGATCATTCCCGCACTGTCGGGCATCCCGTCCCCGCTTTCGAGCCCAATCTCATTCGACGGGGGGACGGGTTTGCCCCGCGGCTGCCTCCGCTACGGACGCTTCCTGCCTCCGCTTCGGACGCAAGGCTTCCTCAGGCGCGGTCGACCACGCCTGAGGCGCCGTCCGCATTCGCGCAGTGGGCGCAGCAAAAGATCGTCCCGTCGACTTCCACGCCGATTCGAATTCAAAGATCCTCGGTTCCATGACGAATCCACTCGCCGTGAAGCGGATCGTAGAAGACGTCTGTCGCCCGCACCCGCCACAGCCAGCCTCTCTCCGAAGACCACAGCCAAGCCCCGTCCGCATCCGCCTTGTCAATATGCGCCCAGCCGAGGAGTTCGTAGTAGCTCCACTCTGCCGTCACCGGTGAAACCGCCAGCTCCCCCTCATCCACATACCAACCGAAGACAGTGTGCGCGCGTAGACCGGGAAACGCCCCGAGCAAACGCTCGGGAACAAAATGGGCGCGCACGTGATTGCGCCGCACCATTTCAAGGCTGTGGGTCGGCCCGCTCTCCCCGTCGATGCCGTCCCAGCCGAGGAAAGTAAAACCGGTGGCCGGCTCCGCCTCGACGAGAACGGTTGTTCCGTAAGGCAAACTTGCCGACATCTGGTC
>SLLG01000189.1 GCA_007134215.1 Opitutales bacterium
ACACCCAGTTCTTCGGGAGTGATCGAAGAACCAAAGCCGCCCCAAAATTCCGAATCCGTAAAGGTCGCGAAATTTGCCGCAGGGACAAAAAACCCGAATCCGGATACCTCATTTTCAGCGGCTGCCGCCCGGTCAAGGGCTGTGCCCATCAGGGATACCGCATCAATTTCGGCACGAAAGGTTACTTGTTGAGCTACGCCGACCGCCGAAAAGGCGACGAGCGACGACATAATTAAGGCTGTTTTATTCATTTTGTGGAATCTAGTTTAGGGAATTTAGCAATAGGGTTTACGTATTCGAGGGCTAATGCTCAGTTGCTACTGAAGGCCGGCGGAAGAATGGCATAAGAAATGTCGGAGGAAAGGACCGCGAAAGAATTCGGCGCGGCAAGGCTTTCGTCATCGACCCCGGTGAAATCCGGATCAAACCAACTTCCGCCAAAGCTTTCGTAGCTCGCCACGGCAGCCAAGGCACCATCGTCGGAATACAACGTCAAAGTGGACTCATCACCGAGATTGCCGAAGATCTGCCCGATAGAAGACGGATTCGCTACGGAAGGAGCCGGATTGAGCGAGCCGACGAGTGCCAGAACGCCGGAATTCAGGGGGACAAGAACCGGATCGACCGCAACAGAACCAACCATGGTCAATTCCGCCGCAGCCGGGAGTCCAAGGACAAAGCCTTCTCCGGGATACACCTCGACATTGCTGGCAACGCCAAAATCGCCATCATACCAGATATTGTCGAAGGTTTCATAGCTCGATGTCGTCCCGTCAAGATTATACAACGTAATCGTAGTTTGATCGGGAATAGCTCCTCCCGCCGCACTCACAAGATCTGCAAGAACGAGGTGCCCTCTGACGGCAACAGAGTCTCCGGCAGCAAGACCGGGTATTGTATCCTCCAGAACAACGGAGGAACCACTGACGGAGGCAACAGTCACAATCGCGCCTCCGGCGGCACCGGAAAGCACTTGGACGTATGAGGGTCCGTCAAGGGAGACAGACGAACCAATCGTCAGCTCCGCCCCGTCGACATCCTCAAGGACGCCTTGGAAGATTTTCGCCTTTTGCAAAGGAGCGGAGATTACATAGGCCCCTGCGTCGAGGTTATAAACCACCGCGCCGACGGGGTCGGTGTAAACGGAGGTTGCGTGGATGGGGAGAACCGCGGAGGCGAGAAGGCTTCCGAGGAGGGCTGGTTTTAGGGATCTCATATTCATTGGTTGTTAAGGTAAGTGTTTTTCCTAGCGATGTTTGTGTATGAAGGCCACGGCGACCGTAGGGATCAACCGTAGAGATTGCCCCGGCGGGTGCAAGGTTTTTTTTGCCCTGCGCGCCGGAAGAGCGGTCTGGAATCCGTAAATTCAACAAAACCTGACAAAAACCGGCGCAAGTCGGAGGGACCGGGCCGGAAACCGTCGTTGGGGAGCTTTGCTGCCTTAGGGAGAAGAACCAACACGGGATGGAAAATAGCAGAAGGGCCGGGAAACATCTATACTAATTCGCGTCGTTTTCGGGCAAAATTGCGACAATCGTTAGAACGGGGGTTCGCCGTCGGGCTCGGCGTAGTCAGTGGTGTCTTCGAGAGCCTCGGCGGGCGGGGCTTCACCGCCTGCCCCGGCGGCGTCAATGCGCCACGCGGCGAGGTTGACGAAGTAGCGGCCGTTGTATTCGCGGCCGTTGATGTCGAAGTGGACGGTGACGCGCTGGCCCTCGGCGACGTTGTCGAGGAGCGACGCCTTTTCCTTGAGGCACTCGAAGGCGACATCCTGCGGGAACTTGTCCTCGCTGGTGACGACGAATTCGCGCTTGGAAAAGCCGCTCGCGAAGGTGCGGGTGTCGAAGACGGCTTTGACGGTTCCGGTCAGCTGGTAGGCCATGACGCAAACGCTCGCAGGGAAGGGGCCGCCGTGTCCATCCCGGATTTCGCGAATTCGCGCGGGCGTGAGCGAATGGGGTTGAGCGGCCCGCCGAATGAGGCTTTGTATGGCGGGTTTTGGGAAGCGGCGGACCGGCGGCGGAGAACGCTGAAGGTTTGTGCTTCCGGCGAGGCCACACCATGGAAAAAACATTCACTCTGGGAATCGATTTGGGCACGAGCAACAGCGCGGCGGCGCTGGAGGATCTTCCCTCCGGGGAGTCCCGTGTGCCCGGCATCACGCAAATCCTCGGCCCCGGACAGGTCGGCGAGCGCGACACCCTGCCCTCCACGATCTATCTTCCGCGCGCGGGCGAGTTCGCGCCGGAGAGCCTGCGCCTGCCGTGGGAGCGGGAGAACGGTGCGGAAGGCCCGGCGGCGGTCGTCGGCACCTTCGCACGCAGCCACGGCGCAGCCGTGCCGGACCGGCTCGTCACCTCGGCGAAGTCGTGGCTCTCCAACCCGCACATCGACCCGCGCTCGCCGGTGCTGCCTTGGGGCTCGGACATCGCCGCGGGCAAACTTTCCCCGGCGGAATGCTCGCGGCGGTATCTGGAGCACCTGAGCGAGGGTGTGCTCCACGCGGAAGCGCGCGAGGGGCGGGAGCGGGACCTCGCTGCCGCGCAGGTC
Source organism: Opitutales bacterium (assembly GCA_007134215.1). Taxonomy (GTDB): domain Bacteria; phylum Verrucomicrobiota; class Verrucomicrobiia; order Opitutales; family Oceanipulchritudinaceae; genus SLLG01. The sequence continues at coordinate 2,551 of SLLG01000189.1, forward strand.
GTCGTCACGGTGCCGGCTTCGTTTGACGAAGCGGCGCGCCGGCTCACGGCGGAAGCGGCGGAGGCCGCCGGATTCAGGGATGTCGTGCTTCTCGAAGAGCCGCAGGCGGCCTTCTACGCATGGGCGGAGCAGGCGGGTCCGGCGTGGCGCTCGCAGGTCGGGGCGGGCGACATCGTGCTCGTCTGCGACGTGGGCGGGGGCACGGCGGACTTCAGCCTCATCGCTGTATCCGAGGAGGACGGCAACCTCGCCCTCGAGCGCATCAGCGTGGGCGAGCACATCCTCCTCGGGGGCGACAATATGGACCTTGCCCTCGCCTACACGCTCCAGGCCAAACTGGAAGAGGAGGGGAATGCCCTCGACGACTGGCAGTTTCTCGCCCTCACGCACGCCGCCGGGCTGGCCAAGGTCGCCCTCTTCACCGACGAAACGCTCCCCGGTGCCCCGGTAGCCGTGCCTTCGCGCGGGTCGGGCCTCCTCGCGGGAACGCTCTCCACCCAGCTGACGCGCGCCGAGCTGGAGGCGGTCGTCCTCGAGGGGTTTTTCGCCCGCACCGCTGCGGACGAGATGCCCGCCGAGGACGGCGGGGCGGCCTTGCGCGAATTCGGCCTCCCCTACGCGGCCGACGCTGTCGTGAGCAAGCACCTCGCGCGCTTCCTTACCCGCAGCCTCGAAAACGTGCGCGCCAGCGAGGCGCTCTCCCGCCTCGTCGGCAAACGCCCGGAAGCCCTCGAAGGCTCCTTTCTGCGGCCCACCGCCGTGCTCTTCAACGGCGGTGTTTTCAAGGCCGCTGCCCTGCGCCGCCGCGTCCTCGAACTCTTGGCCGCGTGGAGCGGCGGCGGCGCGCCCCGCGAGCTGGAGGGCTATCAGCCGGACCTCGCCGTCGCCAAGGGCGCCGCCGTCTACGCGCGCAACCGCGTCACGGGCACGGGCCTGCGCATCAAAGCGGGCACGGCGCGCTCCTATTACATCGGGCTGGAGTCGTCGCGCCCCGCCGTGCCCGGTTTCAAACCGCCGGTGCGCGCCCTGTGCGTCGTCCCCCAGGGGATGGAGGAAGGCACGGAGCACCTCATCGCCGACCGCACTTTCGGTCTCGTCACGGGACGCCCCGCAGTCTTCCGCTTCTTCTCCTCGGGAGTTCGCGGCGGCGACGAACCCGGCGCCCTCGTGCCCAACGCGGAGAAGACGCTCGAAGAGAGCGGTCGACTCGAGATCACTCTCCCGCCCATGGAAGAGTTTCCCGACGGGCAGCCGGTCCCCGTGCATTTGAACCCGGTCGTCACCGAGCTGGGCAACCTCGAGCTGTGGATGAAGCACACCGCGTCTGACCGCCGCTGGAAGGTCGAGTTTCAGGTGCGCATGGAGTGAGGCATGCCCGCGAGCCCAGCATTCAGTATCGGCATCGACCTCGGCACGACCCATTGCGCCCTTGCCTGCCTGCCGCTCGACGGGAGCGCGGCGCCCTCCTCGGTCGTCGCCGTGCCGCAACTCGACTCCGTCGAGACAGTCATCCGCGACACCGTGCTGCCCTCGGTTCTCTACATGCCGACAGAGGCGGAGCGCGCACGCCTCCCCACTGGCACCGCCGGCCCCGGCGCGAGCCGGTGGATCGTCGGCCGGTTTGCGCGCCGCCGCACGGCGGAGGCGCCTGGGCGCGTCGTGCATTCCTCCAAATCGTGGCTCGCCAACCCCGCCGTCGCGCCCGGCGACCGGATCCTGCCCGCAGACTCGGCGGACGTTCCCCCGGAAGAGCGGATTTCGCCCGTCGACGCCGCCGCCGCGCTGCTCACGCACCTGCGCACGGCATGGGAAGCGGCCTTCGCGGATCATCCCGCATCACCCCGCTTTGCCGACCAATCTGTCACCGTCACCATCCCCGCATCCTTCAACGCCGCCGCCCAGCGCGCCACCCTCGAAGCCGCCGCCCGCGCCGGATATCCCGCCACCCGCCTCCTCGAAGAGCCGCAAGCCGCCTTCTACCGCTGGCTCGAAAACCGCGCCGCCGGAGCTGCAAACGCCCCCGCCCTGCCCGACGGCGTCCGGCACGTGCTCGTCATTGACGTCGGCGGCGGCACCTCGGACTTCAGCCTCTTCCGCGCCCAAGAACCGGGCGACTCTGCCGACGGTCTCGCCCTTGAACGCATCGCCGTGAGCGAGCACATCCTCCTCGGCGGCGACAATGTTGACCTCGCCGCCGCCCACGTCCTCGAGAGTATCCTTGCCCCGGACGGCGGCAGCCTCGGCGGAGCCTCATGGGACCACCTCGTCGCCCGCGCCCGCGACCTCAAGGAGAGCGTGCTCGGAGCCGCCCGTGCCGACGCAACCGGCGATGCCCTCCGCGTGTCCGTGCCGGGGACGGGCTCAGGTCTGCTCGCAGGCACCCTCTCCGCCGAAATCCCCGCCGCCCGGCTGCGCGAAATCCTCCTCGAAGGCTTTTTTCCGCTTGTCGCGCGCGAAGCCGTGGCCGAGCGGGATCGCAGCGCCCTGCGCGAATGGGGGCTGCCCTATGCCTCGGACTTCGCCGTCACGCGCTACCTCGCCGAATTTCTCCGCCGACAGCCCTCCGTCGACGCCGTCCTCTTCAACGGCGGAAGCCTCGCCTCCCCGCTCATCCGCCAACGGCTGCTCGACCAGCTCGCGCAGTGGCAGAACGGCCACCGCCCCGCCGTCCTCAACAACCCCGAGCCCGACCTCGCCGTCGCGCGCGGCGCGGCATATTATGGGCGCGTCCTTTTCGGAAACGAAGCCGGTCGCATCGCCGCCGGAGCAGGCCACGCCGTCTTCCTCGAAGTCGGGGGCGACGGCGGCGGCGGCACACGCCGCGTGTGCCTCCTACCGCGCGGCACGCAGCCCGGCGAAACGACGCGGGTGCGGCTGCCCGGTCTGCGCGCGCGGCTCAACCGCCCCGTCCGCTTCCAGGTCCTGCAAAGCCACCTCCACACCGCACCACCCGGCGAAACCGTAGACAGCGACGGTGAAGACGAGCGCGGATGGTTCCGCCTGCCCGCCCTCGAAAGCGAAATCCGCCGGGCCGGTGCAGCGCCCGGCGAAACCGTCGCTGTCCACCTCGAAACCCGCCTCAACGAACTCGGGCTCCTGCGCGTCGATCTCGTCGCCGACGAGTTGCCTGGACGGGAGCGCTGGCCGCTCGAATTCAACCTCCGCGCCGCGGAAGACGGCACATCCCCCGCATCCGCCGCCGCGCGCGAGGCTCCGGCGCAACCCCGCCAAACCGACAGCACCCAATACGATCAGGCCCGCGACGCCATGCTGCGCGCTTTCGAGCGATCGGGCGCACGGGGCGAGCCGGTCACGCCCGCCCGCGTTCTCAAGCGGATTTCCGCGGCCATGCGCGCCCCGCCCCGCGACTGGCCGCTGCCCGCCGTCCGCCACCTCGCCGACGCCCTCCTTGCCTCCCCGCCCGGGCCGGACGCCACCCCCTCCACCCTCGAAATCTGGCTCCACCTCGCAGGATTTCTTCTGCGTCCCGGATTCGGCGACCCGCACGACCCGGAACGCCTCGACACCCTGTGGGAGCGGTTCGGCGATCCCTCCGCCGTCAACACCAAGCGCGTCCGCCTGCAGGTGCTCATCCTATGGCGGCGTCTCGCCGCCGGACTGCCACCGGACCGGCAGTCTGCCCTCCTCCGCGCCGTCGAACCCGCCCTCGCGGATCCCGCCGCCTCCTCCGAAGAGCACATCCGCCTCGCCGGCGCGCTCGAATGCATCCCGCCGGACCGCAAGACCATCCTCACGGAGCGCTGCACCGCCTTTATCGCCCGCGCCGCCCGCGAAGGCACCACGAAAAACGTCGCCGCCGCCGTCGACACCGTCGGACGGCTCCTCAACCGCGCCCCCTTCCATGCGCCGGATACCTACGTCACCCCGCCCGACACCGTCCGCGCCGCGTTCGACGCGCTCCCCCGCTTCGACAACAAACGGCCAGAACTGCGGGACCTGCCGACCGCCTTCCTGCGGGCCGCACGCCAAGTGCCCAACCCCGCCCTCAACCCACCACCGAAGCTCGCCCGCGCCGTCATCGCCCGCCTCGCCAAAGCAGGCGTCCCCGAAGCACGACTCGCTCCCCTGCGCGAATACATCCCCCTTCCTCAGGACGAGCGCGCCGAACTCTACAGCGAATCCCTCCCCCCCGGCCTCATCCTCACCCCGGAACCATGACCCCCTGGACCGAATGCTGAAAGTGCATCGTCGCCGGAAGATGCCACACAAATTCTCAACCCCTCAACCCACCGAGACCGGTGAGATTCCACCCCTGCGCTGCGGGAATCGGGTCGGCCCCGAAACCTGAGTCTTCGCGGCACGGGAAATCACTCACAATTACTCTGTCCGGACCTACGGAAACTCAAATTTCTCGAAGAAAAAGAACTTGCATTGCGCCTTTGGGGCTCCAAGATGCGCCCATTATGGGCGAGATTCGTATCAAGAGAGAGGACGGTCCGGCGGTACATCATGTGACCTCGCGGGTGATTCAGAAGCGGCGGTTGCTGGCGGAGGGTCAACGGGAGGTGTGGGTCGCGGCGCTGCACCGTGCGGCGGCGTTCAGCGGCGTGGAGGTGATCACTTACTGTGTGCTGG
>SLLG01000343.1 GCA_007134215.1 Opitutales bacterium
CCGGCGTCGATGGCATCACCCTCGGCGATCATTGCTGGGACCAGCGCGGGTTTGACCGCGAAATCGACAGCCTCGCGCATGTCTGCCGTCCCGCCAACCTGCCCGCCGCCTCGCTCGCGGCCATCGCCTACGGGGCCGACGGGCTCATCGTCGAGACCCACGTCGACCCCATCAGCGGCATCGGCGACGATCCCAAGCAGAGCATCAAACCGCATGTGCTCAAGGCGCTGATCACCGATGTGCGCGCCCTTTGGGACCTGCGCTCGCGCTGGCGGGGCAACGGCAACGGAAGCGACGACGGCAGCGCCGCGTAGGCAGACGGAGGTCGGCGCTCAGCCGAGGTTGCGGCTTGCTACTTTCCGCTCCGTGGGGTGCTCTTCCCGCCATGCCTCGTCTATTGTTTCTCGGAGATATCGTCGGACGCCCGGGCCGGGGGGCCGTCATCGCCCGCCTCCGCGCCTTGCGCGCGGAACTCGGCGCCGACTGGGTCGTGGCCAACGCGGAGAACGCAGCCGGCGGTTCCGGCCTTAACGCCTCCATCGCTCGGGACCTCGCCGCCGCCGGCGTCGATGGCATCACCCTCGGCGATCATTGCTGGGACCAGCGCGGGTTTGACCGCGAAATCGACAGCCTCGCGCATGTCTGCCGTCCCGCCAACCTGCCCGCCGCCTGCCCCGGGCGCACGCACCTTGTCCTCGAAAAAGACGGTTTCCGGCTCGTCGTCTTCACCCTGCTCGGCAACCAGTTCATGAAGGTCGACGCCGACCATGCCTTCCGTGCCGTAGAGACATGGCTCGACCGCCTGCGCAAAGAGGCCGACGCCGTTTTCCTCGAGTTCCACGCCGAGACGACTTCCGAAAAAATCGCCATGGGCTGGTTCCTCGACGGGCGTGCCGCCGCCGTCATCGGCACCCACACCCACGTGCCCACGGCCGACGCACGCATCCTCCCGCGCGGCACCGCGTACATCACCGACGTCGGCATGAGCGGACCCTACACAGGCGTCCTCGGGCGCGAGATCGCCCCGATCCTCGCCCGCATGAGCGACGGCATGCCCCGCCGCTTTCCCGTCGCCGCTGCCGACGTGCGCATCTGCGGCGTCCTCATCGACATCGACCCCGCCACCCGCCGCGCCACCGCCGTCAAACGCATCGAAATCCCCGCCGAATAAAGCGCCGCCCACAGGCATCCCGCCTGCCCGTCAAGCATTATAACCCTGATTTATGTATGTCAAAAATCATAACTCTGAGAAAAGAATTTCTGTCAACAAAAATAACTATGAGAAATCTATTCCGGGTGAGTGCTGCGGATTTGCGGAGGGGGGAGTGGATGGCCTTGGGTGGGCGCAGGGTGAATCCATTTGGTCCCTGCCTGATTGCCCTTTCAATCGCTGACCGTCTGTGGTAGCGGATGGATGATCCGGGCGGGAGGCGGAGTTTTGGGAGGGCCGAGGCGTCGATTAGGGGCTTGCACCCTCCCTTGGATTAGGTAGATAACATGGGGCTTGTGGCTGGGATTTTTCCATTAACGGTGGGCGGGGGAATGGAGCTTCCGGAAAACTGGGCGGTCTTCACGGTGGACCGTTCGCACCGGATCGTGGAGGCCAACGACGCTTTCCAGCGCTTTTATGAGAAGCATTTCGGTCTGCGCCCGCGCGTCGGCGAATCCGTCATGGACGGTCTCTCCGCGCCGGAGCGTAAACGGTTGGCGGAGCGCTTTGCGTCGGCGGAGGCGGAGGGCGGATTCACGGTCGAGGAAAACTATTACCGCGACGCGGAGCGCTCCCGTTTTGTCGCGCACTATTGTCCGGTTTTGGACAGCGACCGGGACGTGCGGGGCTTCCGGGTCTTCCTCGAAGATGTCACCGAGCGGCGCGAACTGGAGGCGGAGCTGAAGCGCACGCGCGACGCTCTCGAGGAGTCGTACCGCATGCGGGAGACGGTGTTCTCTGTGCTCGGGCACGACCTGCGGGGGCCGATTTCGCAGATCAACGCGCTCGTCTACTTGATGCGCGACCGCCCCGACTTCCTCGATCCGCAGCGCATCCGCAATTACGCCGATGACCTTGAGCAGGCGGGCGCGGTCCTCACCCAAGCCTTGGAAAATCTCCTGCAATGGGCGCGGATCCACCGCGGCCCGCTCTCCGTGAAGAGTTCGATGTTCGTGGCCGACAAGGTCATCCGCGAGTCGATCAACACGCTGCGGGTGGAGATCGAGCAAAAGCAGCTCCGCGTCGGCTTCAACGAAGGCGATCCGGTCACGGTCGAGACCGACCGGCTGATGTTGGCCTTTGTCGTGCGCAATCTCCTTGCCAATGCGGTGAAGTTCACTCCGAGGAACGGCACCGTCGCGGTGGAGCAGCACTATGACGATGCCGGCTACCGGCTTGCCGTAAAGGACTCCGGCGTGGGCATTCCCGCCGCGCGCCTCGACGCGTTGCTGGGGAAGCAGAACCTTGACAGCATGCCCGGCACCGAGGGCGAGCGGGGCATGGGTCTCGGTCTGCGGGTCTGTCAGCTGTTCGCCGAGCGCATGGGCGGCCGGCTCGAGTTCACGAGCGGCGAAGGCAATGGCACGACAGTCACGTTGCTGCTGCCGCTTTCGGTCGTCGCGGCGCCGTAGGTGCGCGGGCAGACCGCTGCGGCGGCTTACGCCCGCGGCGTGTAGCGCTGTTGTTTGAGGTGCGGGCGAATGATGTCGTGGAAGGCCGTGATGGATCCGACTTCGCCGAGAGCGAGGAGCTGGTAGCCGAGGTTGCCCACGCTGGTGGCTTCGAGGGCGTAGCTGGTGACGTCCATGCCGGCGGCGTCGGCGAGTTCCTGGCAGAGGAGCGTGTTTTTCGAGCCGCCGCCGACGATGACGATGTTGTCGAATTCGCGGTCCGCGATGGAAGCGAATGTTGTGGCGGTGTCGGCGATTCCCCGCGCGAGACTGGCGCAGATGAGGCGGAAGTAGCCGGTGAGGTCGGCCGGCGGCGTGCCGCCGTTGCGCTTAAGTTGGGCGTCGATGGCACTGCGCATGTCGGCGGGGTTGAAGAGCGTTTCGTCGGACAGGTCGATGAGCGTCGGCGGCGGCGCGGTTTTTTCCGCCGCTTTGGTGAGGGCGGACCACTCGGCGTCGTTGGCCGGCCGGTTTTGGAACGCGGGGATGGTGCGTTCGAGGAGCCACAGGCCGAGGAGGATCTTGCAGGGGCGGTAGCCGCCGTCGCCGCAGCGTTCGTTGGATATGCCGAGTTCGCGCGCTTCTTTGGAGAGCAGGGGCGCGTCGCAGATGGTGCCCACGAGGTTCCATGTGCCGGAGCTGACGATGAGGCTGTTGCCTTCACGCGGGATGGCCTCGAAGGCGCAGGACGTGTCGTGCCCGGGCACGAGGGAGACGGAGACGCCGTCGACGCCGTCGATGCCGCGCAGGGTTCCGAGACTGCGCCCGGCGGTGACGGGGCCGTCGAACCACTTCGCGGGAACGCCGAAGTATTCGAGAGCTTCAGGGGAGTAGCCGGTGCCGCGCACGTCGATTAGTTGCGATGTGCTCGCCTGGGAAAACTCGTTCACCGCCTCGCCGGAGAGAAGAAAGTTGAAGTAGTCGGAGAGCAGGAGGACCCGGTCGCAGGCCTCGTGCACGGTGGGCGCGGCTTCGAGCGTCTCCATGAGCTGGAGCCCCGTGTTGTAGTTGATGACAGGGAGGCCCGTGAGGTCGTAGAGGCGTTCGGCGTCGCCGGACTTGAGGATGCGCTCGCGGACGTGCTCGGTGCGCGTGTCGCGGTAGGCGTGGATCGGGTAGACGAGACGGTGGCGCGCGTCGAGCAGGGCGTGGTCGACGCCCCATGTGTCGACGCCGACGCTCTCCAGGGCGGCGAACCGCTCTTTCGCCTCGCGGATGCCCGTCTGGATTTCCGCGAGGAGGCCGCCGACGTCCCAGTAGGCGTTTCCGTTGAGTTCGTGGAAGGCGTTGGGAAAGCGGTGCGCTTCGTCCAGCGCCAGCCCGTCGCCGGAAAACCGGCCAACGATGACGCGTCCGCTCGACGCCCCGAGATCCACTGCTGCGATGATTTTCTCTTTCGGCATGGCGGGCGTCAACGTGGACGGGCGGTCCGGTGTTTGCAAAGACTTTTGGCCGTGCTTGCGGCCGCGCGTCCGGCATCGGAAAAAAAACGCGTTCGTCCGTCTGCGGGGGCAGACGCGGCGATTCCGGTGTTGCCTCGGGGGCGTCCTTGCGGCGGATTCTCGCGGGATGGAATACGACTTTGCGTCATGCCCGGACCGCAGCGGCACGGGCAGCTTGAAGTGGCAGAAGTACGCCGGGGGCGATGTGCTGCCCTTTTGGGTGGCGGACATGGATTTTACGTCCGCGCCGGAGATTCTCGACGCCCTCGAGGCCCGGACGCGGCACGGGGTTTTCGGCTATACCTTGCCGCCCGCCGAGACGGTCGACGCCGTCGTTGATTACCTGCGGCGCGACCACGGGCTCGCCGTCGAGCCGAAGTGGCTCTTGTGGCTGCCCGGTCTCGTCCCCGCGCTCAACACGGCCGCGCGGGCCTTTGCGGAGCGGGGCGAGTCGGTCATGACCTGCGTGCCCGTGTATCCGCCCTTTCTCACCGCCCCCGGCAACCAGGGACGGCGCTGCATTCAGGTGCCCCTCGCGGTGAAAGGCGGACGCTACACCTTTGACTTCGGGGCGATGGAGGCGGCGCTGCGCCCGGACACGCGCGTGTTCTACCTCTGCAATCCGCACAATCCGGTGGGGCGCGTATTCACGCAGGACGAGCTGGAGGCGGTCGTCGCCTTCTGCCGGCGCCGCGGTCTCGTCCTCATTTCCGATGAAATCCACTGCGACCTGATTCTCGATGATGCCGCGCGCCACATCCCCACGCTCGCCCTCGGCGGCGTGGAGGACGTCACCGTGACCCTCATGGCCCCGAGCAAGACCTACAACCTGCCGGGCCTCGCATGCAGCTTCGTCATCGCTCCGGACGCCCGCCTGCGCGTCCGCTTCGAACGCGCCCTCCGCGGCATGATCACGGAGGTCAACTGCTTCGGCTACACGGGATGCGCGGCGGCTTTCAAGCACGGCGAACCGTGGCGGCGCGCCCTCCTCGACGTCCTCCGCGCCAACCGCGACCGCGTCTACGAATTCGCGGCGGAGGCGATGCCGGAGCTGGGAATCCTCCCCATGGAAGCCACCTACCTCGCATGGTTCGACGTGCGTCCCCTCGGCCTCGGCAGCCCCGCCGTCCACTTCGAGCAACACGGCATCGGCCTCAGCGACGGCGGCGCCTTCGGCACACCCGGCTTCCTGCGCCTCAACTTCGGCTGCCCCCCCGCCCAGCTCGACGAAGGCCTCCGGCGCATGAAGCGCGCCTACGACGCCGCCCTCACCGCCCGCGCGGCGGTGTGAACGGTTGTGACCAGAAGGTCGGCTTTGTCGAATCTCCCGGGGATCGCAGTCATGCCAAGGCAACCGGTCTTCACAAGCAGACCCTCAACTCCACGGATTCAACACCTCGACCTTGAGGGTATGAAAGTCGCCGGAATTGCGGGTGACCAGCGTCAGTCCGTTTAGGCGGGCGGTTGCCGCCAGTTGGCTGTCGATCACAGGCGGTTTTCTGCCTTCCAGTTGGCATTCGGCGAAGAGCCTCCCCCATGCGAGTGCCACCTCCCGGTCGAAGGACAGCGTCCGGTCTTGGAAAAAAGGAATCAGATGCTTGTTGAGCCAGGTTTCAAGTTTCCTCCTTTTTGGCGAGCGGGGCAGCAGATCCACGCCCTTTCGCAACTCGCCGAGCGATAGGACGCTGATGAACAACTCATGTGGATCGGCGGCGTCCATCCACCGGACAAAGCCCCGGTTAGGCACCCGGTTCAGACGCTCCGACAGCGCGCAGGTATCCAGCAGCCAACTCATAGACGGAAGTCCCGGCCCGTGTCCGCACTCCGTTCGAGGTCGAGTTCGCCGGGAGAGAATTTCGGAGCCGCCGCATACAGTGCGCGCATGCTCTGCCCGGACGGACGTATTTTCCGGCAATACTCATCGTAGGACATCAGAACTCCTTCCTTCCGGCCCCTCCGGGTGATGATTTGAGGCTCTTTCGCCGCCAAGGTGAGGAGTTCGCTGAATTTGTTTTTTGCTTCTTGCAATTGCCAGGAAGGTTTCATCGTTCTTTGCCAATTTAATCTGGACAGTCTGGCTAGATTTTACGGCGCTGTCAAGCGCCTGGCCCGAGGCGGCGTGACGTTTCCGGATTGCTGGGCGCTCGCGGCGTCAGTGAAGGGTGCGGTTGTGCGCGGTAGGTCACATCCTGCAATGCCGCCTGAAGAAAAACGGCATGGCATGGACGCTCGAAAACGCTGAACCCATGGTCCAGCTGCGCGTCCTGCGCGCCAACAATCAGTGGGATAAATACTGGAACGACCTCGCCGCATAAATCCCACCACTTACGATTACACCCAGAACTTCTGGGTGGGAGGATTTTTCTTCGCGGGCGGGAGTGTTTTCGGTGGCAAGAGGCGTCCCGGCCATGCAATGGTATTGGCCTTCAACCTTAGATTTATTGGATTTATGAGCTTACAGTCGGAAAAGAAACGCAAACGGGAGGAAAAGTGGGAGGCGATGTTCGCGCGTCTCGGGGAATATCTGCGCGCGGAGGGCGCGGAGGTTTTCGGGCGGCTCGCGGAGCGGGACGACGAGATGGCGAAGTGGGTGGATGCGCAGCGCTCGGCGCGCGAAACAGGGAATTTGGCGAAGGACAAGGAGGCGCGGCTGAGCGCCGCCGGGTTCCCGTGGGATGGGCCCCCGCTGGCGAAGAAGGCGCCGCCGCCCGGCGTGCAGCCGCTGAAGAGTGTTGAGGAGATTGAGGGACTGATGGCGCGGCGGCAGCCCTCGCAGCATGTTCCGCTGGGGCGGCGCCTTTTGCGCAAGCGGGAGGCGGAGGCTGCGGCGAGCCTGCCCCCGACGGAGGACCTCATCGCGCGGATGTGGGAGCGCCGGGTGGAGGCGCTGCGCGAGGCGCGGGAGCGCCTGCCGGCGCCGCTGCGCGCATTGGATACGTGGATGTACGAGGAACACGAATATGGCTCTTGGCTGCGTCGGCAGCGCGAGTATTGGGCGAAGGGGGACATTCCCGAGAGCCAGGCCGAACGGCTGCGGGAAATCGGAGCCGAGCCGACCGGAGACGGGCACACCGAGCGGCGGCGGCGCACATGGGAGCGCAATGCGCTGCGGCTGATGGAGTTGCACGAGAGCACCGACGAGCGCGGCGAGGCGTTTTTCGACGGTTTGAAGGACCCGAAGCTCAAGGCGTGGGTGCGGCAGCAGAGCAAGCGCGGGGCGCGCGGCGAACTGCGTGACGACGAGCGGCGGTTCTTCGACGCGCTCGGCTTTCCGTGGCGTCCGGAGCAGTGGACGAAGAAGCAGCGCGCCGCGGGGCGCAAGCCGGGCACGGGCACGGTCACGGTCACGCCCGCGCTTTCGTCGCAGAGCCGTTCGGTGTGGATGCCCTTGCTCAAGGAGAAGCTGGAGACCGCGCGCGCGGCGCTTCCCGCGCCCATCCGCGAGCATCTCGACACGTGGCGTTACGCCGAGGTGGACGACGACTCTTTTCAGCGGCGGCTGTGGTCGATTCGCCGCGATATAAAGGCAGGCAAAGTCAACAAGGAGACCGCCCGGCTCCTGCGGGAGTACCGTGTGGCGACAGAGGTGTCGCGAAAGCGCACGCTTTTTGAACTCAATGCGCTGAAACTCGCGCGCATCTGGGAATCGATGGATCCGGACCGGCAGGGGCGTGATTTTGTTTCGCTGATCCCCGAGAGTCTGGTGCAGGCGTGGGCGCGCAAGCAGCCCGCCAATTTCCGGCGGGGACGTTTGGCGGAGGACGAGATCCGGTTTTTCAAGGCGATCAATGTGCCGCTAGAGTTCAAGGGCGTGCGCCGCCGCGCCAAGGTCTGGTGGAACTTTTATGCCGAACTGGAGGCGGCGAAGCGCGACTACGGGATGCTCGCCTTTCCGCCGGAGCATGAGCGCCATGACGCCTTGGAGCGCTGGAAGAACGCCCAGCGCAAAGCGCACCGCCGTGGGCAGCTGAAGAAGGAATACGTTAGCCGCCTCGATGCGATCGGGTTTTCGTGGGACGCCTGGGCGGAAAAGGAGGAACTCTGGGAGCGGATGTTTGCGAAACTCGTCGACTACAAGAAACGCTTCGGCAATCCGGATGTGCCGGAGGACTGGCCGGAAGACCCCGGGCTCGGCAAGTGGGTGGCGAAGCAGCGCGTGGCCCTCGCACGCCCGCCCATGCCGCGCGACCGCAGCACAAAGCTCCGGCGCCTCGGCCTGAAGGCGGCGGAGCTTCCCCCCGTCATCACGCGGCGCTGGCTCGACTCGGTGGATCGTCTGCGCATGCGTCTGCGCGAGGACCACGGCACGGATAAACTCGTGCCCGACAAGGAACTCGACGCGACGAGCCGGGGCTTCATCATGAACCAGCGGCGCAACCGGGGCCGCGGGCGGCTCGCGGACAAGCAGATCCGTATTCTCGAAGAGCTGGGCATCGACTGGAATCCGCCGCGCGAACACATCGTGCCGGCGCGGGGGCTGCAGCCGCCCTCCGAGAAATGGCTGAAGAATTACAATGAACTCAAGGCGCTCTTCGCGGAGCACGGGCCCGGGGCATTGATCGACTACAAAAAGGCGCCCCCGCACCTGCAGGCGTTTGCCACGGACCAGCGTATGCGGCGCACCCGCGGGATGTTGACGGAGGAGAAGGTCCGGCTGCTCGAAGCGATCCACTTCGACTGGAATCCGCTGGAAAAAATCCGCCCGGCCTGGATGCGGCGCTACGAGGCGCTGAAAGAGTTCAAGGAGAAACACGGCACGGCGGACGTCCCGCGCAGTTATCCGCCCGATCAAGCGCTTGCGGAGTTTGTCGCGCAGGAGCGGCAGCGCGCGCGCAAGGGCCGCCTCAAACCGGCCCAGATCAAGCTCCTCAAGGAGGTGGGCTTCCGCTTCGAGACGAGCCCGAACCGCTTCAAGAAGGGAGTCAATCCGCGTACGCTGAAGCGGAAACCACTGCCGGGCGCGGAGGCGGAAGGCTGACGCGCGGAAAAAAAAACGCCCCGGACATCATCCGGGGCGGGTGAAAATAACTACGGGTGAGCGGCGCGCAGGGCCGGCTCCTCGGCGTCCGCTCAATCCTCGTCGACGCGGTGCCCCTGGATATTCAACTCGACCGGAATACGTGTGCCGATGAAGGCGGTGTAGCCGTCCATGCCCCACTGGGTGCGGTCGATGTTGGTCGTGCCGCGCCAGCCGGAGCGCATGACGCCGCGCCCTTCCACTTCACCGAGGAACTGCACATGTACTTCCACCGGGCGGGTGTGTCCGTGGAAAGTGAGGTCGCCTGTGACCGTGTACATGTTGTCGCCCGCCGGCTCCCACGAAGTGCTCTCAAACGTCATCTTCGGAAATTCCTCGGCGTTGAAGAAATCGTCCTGCCGCAAGTGCGCGTCGCGGTCGTCGTTGCGCGTGTTGACGGACGCAATGTCGATCGTCGCGATGGCTTTGCTGTTGGACGGGTTTTCCTTGTCGTAGTGGATTTCGCCCTCGAAGCCGGTGAAGGCGCCGGGCACCATGTTGACGAAATGGCGCACGCGGAAGTCGATGCCGGAGTGGACCGGGTCGATCTTGTAGCGCACGACCTCCGCCGCGGCGGCGGAAGCGAAAACCGAGAAGGCCAGGAGGCCGGAGAACAATCGTTGCCTTTTCATAGACTTCGGAGAGTTATGCAACTTTGCCCGTAAATCAAAGCCGCGAGGCTAATTTAGCGAGATCCATGCGGCTGAGGAGCATGTGCACCTCGTCGTCGCGCACCCACGAGGCCACGGAATGCTCGCCCACAGAGCGCAGCACGGGGCGGCCCCCGGGGCTCGTGAGCGTCTCGCGGTTGGAGATGTTTCGCGCGGGGAAGGTGAACATGTGGACGACACCGTCGTCCGTCTGGAAGCAGATCATGGCGATCTTCATGCCCTCGTTCTCGAGCACGCGGCAGGTGACGGTGTCCTCGTCGCGGAGCCCGGCGGGCGGCGCGGAGGGGTTACTGATGCCGTGGGAGGACAGAAGGGAATAGGCTTCCGACAAGTGCGCGACGCGGCGCGCTTCGACGGGCGACTGCACCGCACCCTCGATGGACCGGACGAATTGCTCGACGGAGAAACCGGCGCGCATGGTCTCGGCGGCGGCGACCGGTTGCTCCGGACCGGCGGCGGGCCGGAAAAAGGTGATGGAGACAGCCACGGCGATGAGCGCAGCCGCCGCCGTGCCGAACGCGCCGAAATGGAACCAACTCCCGCGCGGCGGATCTTCGGCGGCGGGGCGCGGACCGGTGGCGGCACCCTGCTCCACGAGGATGCGGGTGAGCAGCCCCGGAGGCGGTTGGTACGAGTTCAGGCTGTCGCGGAAAGCCCGGTCAAAGGTGTCTTCTTCGTCTATGCGCCGACGCATTGCCGGGTCTTCGAGCGCCGCTTTCACGCGGTCGCGAAGCACATCATCTTCGATTAAATTCGGATCGATGGTGTAGGCGCGCATCCATTCGAGGAGCGTATTGTCTTCAGAAAATTCGTTCATAACCCTGAATTATGGAGGCTTTCACGTTCCGGCTTATTCCATGCGCTGCCGCATGAGTTTGCGCAGCTGGGTCTTGCCGCGGGAGAGGCGCGACATGACCGTGCCGATGGGAATGTCGAGTTTCTCGGCGATTTCTTTGTAGGAGGCGTCTTCCACGTAAAAGAGCGCCATCGGCTCGCGGTAGACGTCGTCGACCTGCTGGAGGATCTCCATGGCTTCGTTGGCGTCGACGGAGCGCGCCGGGTCCGGCTCGGAGGCGGGCATCTCGTTTTCGAGTTGCTCCGGCTCGACGTCGGCCTGGAAGCGGTCGCGGCGGCGGCGGCGCAGGAACTCCCGGTAGAGCGTGGTGAAGAGCCACGACTTGGCTTTGCTCTTGTTGCGCAGGGCACCCCCCTTTTCCGCCCAGATGCGGAAGGTCTCCTGCGTGAGGTCGGCGGCGTCGCTCTCGTTTTTGGCAAGGCTGAAGCCGAAGCGGAAGAGTCCCTGGTAGTGATCGCGCACCAGGGATTCAAAGTCGATATCGTGATTGTTCGAACTCATCCGTCGTCGAGGATCAGCATTGCATCGCCATAGCTAAAGAAACGGTAGCCGAGGTCAACGGCTTCCGCGTAGAGCGCTTTCAACCATTCGATCCCGTCTGTGCGCTGCGGCAGAAGGAAGGCCGAAACAAGGCACAGAAGCGTCGAGCGCGGCAAGTGGAAATTGGTCAGGAGGGCGTCGACATGGAAATCGGCGGGCGGCGTTATGAAGATGTCGGCGTCGGCTTCGAAGGGCCCCTCCGGGTCCGGCGCGCCGCGCCGCCACCAGTCTTCGATGGCGCGCAGGGCGGTTGTTCCGACGGCGAGCCTTGGCGCGGCCCCGCGCAGGGCGGCGCGCACGTCCGGGCCGATGCGGTAGCGCTCGGTGTGCATGGGGTGGTCGAGGACGTTCTCCGTGCGCACGGGGCGGAAGGTGCCGGGGCCGACGCGCAGGGTGAGGTCGTGGAACCGGTGCCCCGCCGCCTCTGTGCGGGCGATGAGGTCTTGCGTGAAGTGCAGGCCGGCGGTGGGCGCGGCGACGGCGCGGCGTTCGGCGGGATCGGCGTAGACGGTCTGGTAGCGCACGGCGTCGAGGTCGCGGCGCGGGTCGTCCGCCGAGCGTTCGATGTAGGGGGGCAGTGGGATGACGCCCTCGCTCTCGGCGAGCGCTTCGACATCGGCGTAAGGGCCGGTGTCGAAGCGTATGAGTCGCGCGCCGTCGCCGGGATCGACGGCGACAATCTCGGCGGGGTGGCCGTTGCCCACCGTGAAGCGCGCGCCGGCGCCGAGCCGCCTGCCGGGTTTGACGAGGCACCACCACTCGCCGGACGCGTCGCCGGGACGCACAAGGAGGCACTCCACGCCGCCGCCGCCGGGGCGTTTTCCCGCAAGCCGCGCGCGCAGCACGGAGACGTTGTTGCGGAAGAGGGCGGTGCCCGCCGGAAGGAGCCCGGGGAGGTCGCGCACGTGCCGGTGCTCTACGCGGCGGGAGCGGCGGTGGACGCAGAGCAACCGGGCCTCGTCGCGGTTGGCGAGAGGTTCCTGGGCGATGGCGCTCTGCGGGAGCGGGTAGTCGAGGAGACGGGAGTCCACGGTTGGAGCGGAGGTCAAGGGGCGGGGGGCGCGTTGGCAAGCCCGTTGCGTGCCGGGGTTGACGCTTGCGGAGCGAATCTCAATGTCCTTGCCCCATGGCAGCGGTTCTGAAACGGCGGGAAACGCCGCGCGGGTGGGTCCGTCTTTTTCTCCGGACAGGGCTCGTGGCCGCGTCGATGCTGCCGCTGTTGGATGCGGCGGAGGAACCGGACGGCGGTCCGGAATCGCTGCTTGCCGGGCTGGAGGTCCGGCTGCCGGAGGAGCCGGCGGCGGTTATGGAGGCGGTGTCCGGACTCCTCGCACAGGCGGACGCCTGGTCCGCAGAGGTGCGGGCGGAGGCGTACATCGTGCGCGGCAAGGCGCACTGGTTGCTGGTGGATCTCGAGGCCGCCCTCGGTGACTACCTCGCCGCGCTCGCGCTGGCCGACCCTGTGGAGGACCCCGTCCGCTACGGGGGTATTCTAATCAACGCGGGGGCGGTGCACTACCGGATGGAGGCGTTTGCGGAAGCGGAGACGCTCTTCCGCGAGGCTCTCTCGATCGCGGAGACGCAGGGTGTGGAGCGGATGCGGGCGGCGGCATGGGCGAACCTTGCGCTCCTTCTCACGGAGACGGGGTATTTCGCCAAGGCGCGGCGCAAGTTTCGCTGGGCGGGGGAGTTCTATGAACGGCGTGGCGAACTTGAGGAACTGGCACGCGTGCTCCACAACGAAGGCATCCTCGAACGCGAGGCGGGCGACTACGGGGCGGCCGTCGAGCGCTTTGAGCGCGCTGTCGGCATCCATCGTTCGCGGGGTGACTATCCCGAGGTGGCGCGATCGATGCGGCACCGCGCCGAGGCCTACATGCTCATGGGACTGCCGGAGGCCGCCGCGCTCCAGGCGGAGGTCGCGCTGGAGATCCTGCGGGGGCGCGACCTGCCCATGCTGTCGACGCCGATCCATGCCGTTTTGGCCGAAGCCTATGCCGAAAGCGGGCGCTGGGAGGAGGCGCTCGCGGCGGAACGCGCCCACGGGCGGGGCCGGCGCGAGGTCATGGAGCGGCGGCAGTCGGCGACGCTCGAACAGGCACGGCTGCGCTTTCAAGCGGAATTGGATGCCGGGCGCGAGCAGGTGCGCGAAGCTGAGGCGGCGCTCACCAAGACGGAGCTATACCGGGCGCGGGCCGAGCTGGCGCGGCGCACATGGCAGCTCGCTGCCATGGCTGCGCTCGGGGTTTTGCTCCTTGTTGTGATTGTCGGGCTGGTCCTGTGCGGGCGCTTCCGCGCGCGCACCAACCGGGAGTTGCGGAATTTGAATGACCGCCTCAAGGAGGCCCTCGCCCGCGCGCGCGCCGTGGCGGAGAACGCGGAGGCGGCCGACCGCGCGCCGGAAGCGGAGGCAGCGCCGGATGCTGAAAAGGGCGGAGCGCCTCCGGGCGGGCTCTCCCGCGGAAATCCGCTTGTCGCCCTCATCGATCCCGTGGCGACATCGCGCCGGATTCTCTCCATCTACCTCGACCAAACCGGTGCCGCCGCCGCGGAAGGCAGCGAAATCGCCGACCTCGAGCGCATCCGCGTAGACAGGCGGTGCACGCCGGACCTGTGCATCATCGACGAAGAGGTGCTCGCCGGGCCGCCCGGCGGGGCCGCGGCGGAGTTGCCCGCCGGATTCGAGCGCGTGCCGGTCCTTCTCCTCGTGCGGGCCAACGGCGCGGCACCGACCCCCGCCGCCGGCAACATCACCGTCCTGCGCAAGCCGGTGCGCAGATCCGGTATCGAGGAGGCCCTGCGCCGCCTCGCCGAGCCCGCTCCCCCACCGGTGTCTTCTGCTGCCCGCCAGAAGTGAGCGGAAGCGCGTGGCGTCATCAATGTTGTGAGGTGGCGTCACCCCGGATTCCGCGTTGGACGGGTTAAGCCGGTCCCGGGCCGTCGGGTCGGCGGATGGCGTGACGGCGGGACTGCGGCGGACCCCGCACGATTGATCGCCCCAGCGGCCGCGGCCGAACCGAAGAAACGCTTTGACCTCGGCGGCGCGGGCGGGACAACATCGCCGTATTCCGGTGGGCCGTCTGCCTCTCTCCGCGTTGGTCGCGCCGCTTCAAAGCAAACTCCTGTTCCAAAGCACCATGACGATTGAGAATATAGAATCCGTTCTGAAAGAAAGCCGCCTCTTTCCCCCGCCCGCGGAATTTTCCGCCGAGGCCCACATCGGGAGCATGGAGGCCTACAAAGAAATGCACCGCCGCAGCCTTGAAGAGCCCGAGGCCTTCTGGCGCGAGGTTTCCGACGAACTGGAATGGTTCGAGGACTGGCACACGCTCGTCGATGAGTCGGAGAAACCGTTTTTCAAATGGTTTCTCGGTGGCCGGCTCAACGCCTGCCAC
Source organism: Opitutales bacterium (assembly GCA_007134215.1). GTDB lineage: Bacteria > Verrucomicrobiota > Verrucomicrobiia > Opitutales > Oceanipulchritudinaceae > SLLG01. Next base: position 14,583 of record SLLG01000343.1, read on the forward strand.
AACGCCGTCGACAGGCATGCCGTCGGCGCCATGGCGAACAAGGCGGCCATCGTCTGGGAGGGCGAGCCCGGCGACACCCGCGTGCTCACCTACCGCGACCTGCACCGCGAGGTGCAGCGCTTCGCCAATACGCTCAAATCGCTCGGTATCGAAAAAGGCGATACCGTGGCCATTTACCTGCCGATGATTCCCGAGCTGGCTGTCGCCGTGCTGGCCTGCGCGCGCATCGGCGCGGTGCATTCCGTGATCTTCGCCGGGTTCAGCGCCGACTCCATCCGCGACCGCGTGCTTGACGCCAAATCAAAGATGGTCATCACCGGCGACGGCGGCTGGCGGCGGGGCAAAGTGCTCGATCTAAAGTCCATCGTCGACGAGGGCGTCGAGGGCTGCGAATGCGTCGAGCATGTGCTCGTCGTGCGCCGCGATGAATTCGGCGAGGCCTTTCCCTGCGATATGAAGGAAGGCCGCGACGTCTGGTACCACGAGGCGGCGGCGGAGGTCGACGCCGTCTGCCCCTGCGCATCGCTCGACAGCGAGGACCTTCTCTTCCTCCTTTACACGAGCGGCTCGACGGGAAAGCCCAAGGGCATCATGCACACCGTCGGCGGGTATTCCGTCTTTACCTACCTCACGGCGAAGTATGTCTTCGATCTGAAACCGGAGGACGTCTACTGGTGCACGGCCGACGTCGGTTGGATCACGGGTCACAGCTACATCCTCTACGGACCGCTCCAGAATGGGGCGACCGTCGTCATGTACGAGGGCGCGCCCAACGCGCCCGATCCCTCGCGCTTCTGGAAGATCGTGGAGAAGCACCGCGTATCTGTCTTCTACACTGCGCCGACGGCCATCCGCGCCTTCATGAAGTGGGGCGACGAGTGGCTCGAAGGCGCCGACCTCGGCAGCCTCCGCCTCCTCGGTTCCGTCGGCGAGCCGATCAACCCTGAGGCGTGGATGTGGTACCATGAAAAGATCGGCGGCGGACGCTGCCCCATCGTTGACACATGGTGGCAGACAGAGACCGGCGGCATACTCATCACGCCGCTGCCGGGCGTTACGCCGACGAAACCGGGGTCGGCCACGCTCCCGTTCTTCGGGGTCGACGCCGCCATCCTCAATGCCGCTGGCGAGGAAGTCTCCGCCGGATTGCTCGCCATCCGGCGCCCGTGGCCCAGCATCCTGCGCGGGGTGTGGGGCGATCCCGAGCGCTACGAAAAGACCTACTGGTGCAACTGGGACGGCAGATACTACTTCCCTGGCGACGGCGCCCGCCGCGACGACGACGGCTATTTCTGGGTTGTCGGGCGCGTGGACGATGTCGTGAACGTCTCCGGCCACCGCATCGGCACGGCGGAGCTGGAAAGCGTCTTCGTCGAGCATCCTGCCGTCGCGGAGAGCGCCGTCATCGGCGTACCGCACGAAGTGAAGGGCCAGGGGCTCGTCGCCTTCGTCCTCCTGCGCGGCAAGGATGCCGAGGGCAGCGACGAACTCCGCGCCGAGCTGAACGCGCTCGTCGAAAAGCGCATCGGTAAATTCGCGCGGCCCGAGCGGATCCTCTTCAGCGCCGACCTGCCCAAGACACGCAGCGGCAAGATCATGCGCCGCCTCCTGCGCGACATCGCCACCGGACAGGCCCTCGGCAACGTCACGACGCTCGCCGACCCCTCCGTCATCGACAGCCTCAAGGCGAAGTACACGGACTGACCGGACCGCGCGCGGGCCTTTGCGGTGAAACTTGCAACCGTGCGGGATTCTGCACAGCTTAGTTGCGATGATAACCGTCATTGCAGGAACGAACCGTGAAGGAAGCAACACGCTGAAGGTCGCCAAGGCGGTGGTCGCGATGCACCGCGACCTCGGGGCGGAGGTCACGCTCGTCAATCTCGCGGAGCTGCCGCCCGCGATCCTCTCGCCGGGAGCTTACGCGGAAAAGCCGGAGGGTTTCGCCGAGGCCTTTCAGAAACCCGTTCTTGACGCCGACGGTGTCGTGATCGTGACGCCCGAGTACAACGGCGGCTTCCCCGGCGTGCTCAAACTCTTCATCGACATGCTGCCCTTTCCCGAGAGCTTCGAGAAGCGGCCCACCGCTTACGTCGGTCTCTCGGCGGGCTCGGGCGGTGCCCTCCGTCCTGTCGAGCAGTTGCAGATGATTTTCGGCTATCGGAACGCGTTTGATTTCAACAGACGTGTGTTCATGCCCGGCATCGGCGATCTCCTGGACGACTCCGGCGCGGTCAAGGACGACGAACTGCGCGGGCGGTTACAGGAGCAGGCGAAGGGCTTCCAGGAGTTTGTCGCGGCCCTGCGTCCGGTGCGCGAAGGCGGCGCCCATGGCTGATCCGGGCCAACCTCCCCGGCGGCGGCTTGTGCCGTGGAACCCGGAAGAAGCCGGGCCGGAAGGCGGCGCGCCCCGGCCTCCGCCTTCCCCGTCACCGCGCGGCGGAGGGCCTCTCAAATGGATCGCCCTCGCGGTCGCGGTCCTTGTGCTGGCGCTGCTCGTGTGGCGTGTGGCTGTCGTCCTGCCAGAGTTTCTTCCCGGGCGCGCGCAGACGGAGACTCCCGCCGAACCAGTGCCGGAACCGGATCCGGCAATCGACGGCCCCGAGCCAACGGGCGACCGCAGCGACGCCCGCGCCCTGCGCGACCAAGCCCGCGCCGTGCGCGATGCCGTGCGCCTCGAGGCCGCCGGCTTTCCGGGGGAGGGCGCGCTCCTCGACATCGAACGTTACTTTGTCCGCGCCGAGCGTGCCGAGGAGCGGCGGGCCTACGCCGAAGCGGAGTCCGAATACCGCCGCGCTGTCCGCGAGTTGGAGGCGCTGCGCCGGAAAATCGCTGCATGGCGTGCGGCGTACGACGGAATCGAGCAACTTGAGGAAGATCTGCGGGAAGCGCCGCTTGCGGAGGTCTTCGAAACGGATGCGCTCGGCGAGGTGCGCGAAGGGCTGTCTCGTGCGCGTACGGCCATGGAGGTCGGGCGTTACGGCGAAGCGGCGGATCTCGCCGCGTCCGCCTCGGCACGGCTGGCGGAGGCGCGGCAGAGCGCCCGCGGACGGTTGCAGGCCGTGGTGGCGCGCGGCCAGCGCGCGCTCGCGGAAGGAGACGCCGCGACGGCGGTCGAGGCTTTCGACCGTGTGCTTGAACTCGAGCCTGCGAATGAGGCGGCGGCTGTCGGCCGCCAGCGCGCGGATACCATCGCGGATGTGCACGCCCGCATGCTCGAGGGGCGGCGGCTCGAAAATGCCGGCGACCTGCGCGGCGCGCTCGCCGAATACGCGGGGGCGGCGGACCTCGACGAGTATGCCGCGGACGCCCGTCAGGCGGTGTCGCGCGTGCGCCGGGCGCTGCGGGACGAAGCCGTCGAGGACGGTCTGCGCGAGGTGGCCCGGCTCATCGAGGCGGACCGCTGGGAAGACGCCGAACAGCGGTTGCGCGACCTGCGCGCCGAGTATCCGGAGGACAACCGCCTCGCCCGCCGTATGGAGGCCTTTGCCGAAGAGCGCCGCCTCAACCGCGTGCGTGTCGCCCTCGTCGCGGCGCGCGAGGCGGAGAGCGCGCGGGAGTGGGAGCGCGCGAGACGCATCTACCGCGACCTCATCGACACCGGCGTGGACCGTCCCGAAGTTATCGGGGGCTACGAGCGCACGGGCCGCGTCCTGCGCGCGAAACAGGCCTTCGCCATCAATATCCAGATTGCCCGCGAAGCGGCGGACCGCGGCGACTACCAGGATGCCATTACGCGCTTCAACGCCGCCATGGAGCAAAAGCCGGACTACGTCGACCTCACTCCGGAGCAGGAGCAGCTGCAGCGGTTTCTGGAACAACAGAGCCGTCCCGTGCCGGTCACCTTCGTCAGCGACGGGCGCACGCTTGTCAGCTACATCGGTCCGATGAACCGATCACCCGCCGTGATGGAGCGCGAGCAGACCGTCGAACTGCTGCCGGGGCGCTACCGGATCCGCGGCTCGCGCCCGCGTTACCGCCCTGTGGAGTTCGAGATTCTCGTGCGGGGCGACGAACCTCCGGGACCCGTCCGGGTCATCGCCCATGAACGCGAGCGGTGAGGCGGGGTCCAATACAATACATTGAGCCTTGTGCTATGAAACCGTTTTTCAGCTTCCTCCTCGCCGCCGCCATGGTCGCTTTTGCCGCTGCGGCGGAGGGTGAGTCGCGCGCCGATCCGGATATATTCGACGGGTCGCTCGTCGCCGCGTCTGGAAACGGCGCGGGAGAAGGAGAAGGAGAAGGCGGTGCCGAAGTGACCGCGCCGGATGACGGGGATGATTCGGCGGAAAACGGCACGGCGGCCGGCGAATCGGAAGAAGGGGCAAGCGGCGCGGAGGTGTCCGGCAACGGTGAGGATTCCGCGGCACCGGACGGGGCCGGGAGCAACGAAAACCTCCCGCATAGCGGCGGCGACGCGACTCAGCCCGGCGAGCCGGAGCATCCCGCCCGCGGCGGTGTGGAACTCGGGGACCTCCCCGAAGTCCCTGATGTGCGTATCGGCGGCACGGGCGGGATCGACCGACCGGTGGAACCCGACAGTGTCGAGATTCCCCGCGTCGAAATGCCCCGTGTGCCCGAAACGGGCGAACGCCGCACAGAGCCTGCGCAGACTGAGCGCGAGACTGCGCGGGACGACCCTGATGAAGAGCCGTCCGATGACGCCCGCCGGGTCGACCGGAACGACGAGCGCCAACCGCGTAACGAACCCGTGCGCCGCGTCGGCGAGGGGAGCACCGTGCCGACCGATTTCTGATGCCGGGGCGCGCGCGAACTTTGATCGTTATGGCCGCCGCGGTGCTATTCGCGCATGCGGCCTCGGCGGTTTCCGGCGGGCGGGTGTTGCCGGTCGAGGCGATCGACGCCTCCGCAACGATGCGCGCGGCGGACTTTCACGAGGCCTTTCCGGGAGTGAAGGCGTCGCCGGAGGTTTTGGGCGTGCCCGGATATTTCGTTGTCTACGAACATGAAAACCTGCGGTATTATTTCGGACCGGTGAACGGGTTCGGTGAGGCGCGTGTCTGGGAGGACCGTCTCCTTGCCATCCGCGAAGAAGTCGTTGCGCAACGCCCCGCCCTCGCCACCAGTCGGGTCTATCTCTACCGCTTCAATTACGAGAACAGTCGCGCATGGTCAGCACGCCACGACGAGGCCCCGCCGTCCCCGCAGGATGACGACGGCGCCGAAGCGCCCGAAAACACACGTGCCCCGTCGCAACCCGGCCCGGACGGAAACGAAGCCGGCGACGAAGACGCCGAGCCGCCGGCAACCCCGCGCCCCGGCGAAGAGAACACCGCCGACCCCGGCGAGACCGCGCCTCCCGCCCCTCGCGACCCCCCGCGGGAAGATAACGCCCTCTGGCGTTTTATACGGCGCGTGTTCGGATTTTCCTAGGGCAGGCGCAAGCAGGCTGTCACCGCTCACCGCCCCATCGTGAAGGCGGGTCTTCTGTCGGCGCGTCGCGGTCAATCGGCCGGTGTCAGGGCCTGCACGCTGACGTCGGTGCCGGAACTGGCGACGACATGGTCCGGCGGGCGGTCCGGGGCGGGAAATCCGTTCAGCGTGAAGAGACGGGTGTCGCAGGCGTCGACATCCGCTTTGCCCAGGAGGTAGGGCGGATGGGATACGCAGCCCGTGAGGAGTCGGTCGCGCCTCCGGTCGTGGGCGAACAGGCGGTAGCGCTCGACGAGGAAGTGGGTGAGCGTCCCGGCTTCCGCCCGGTGTTCGCCGGGGTGGGGTTTCCATGTGTAGGCGAGGGCGGGCCCGCCGCCGTGCCGTTTGCAGTTGAAGTGGATGCGCCCGTCGGCGTCCTCCCGCACGCGCATGCGCGCGTGGTGGTAGGGGAGGTGGAAGAAATGCCGGGCGATGCGCACCCCGAGCCAGCCGCCCGCGTCGAGACTGAAAAACCATACGCCATGCCGCCGCTTTTTATCGGATACGTAGGTGCGCAGATTCAGTTCGGGAAAGGCGGAAAGGCCGGGAACGGCGGGCAAACCGAACGGTCGGATACGGTCCATGCGGAAGGGCACAATGCCGACCCACGCGCGGCCCTCGAAGGTATCGACTCTGAGTCCCGGCGGCAGGTGTGGCTGCACAGTCTCCGGCGCGACCGACCAGTGCAGGAAAAGCAGCTCGCTCCACCGTTGCGACATCACGGTGGGTTCGTCGGAGGCATCGGCGCGGGTGAGTTCTTCCTGAAGGGAGGCGGCCTTCATCGTGTCGATGAATTTACGGATAGTGCGGTGTTTGGCCAGTCCGCAAATACCGATTTTCCCTTGCCTAACCGCCGCGCGCCAAAAGGATCGGGCGGCATGAGCCGTTATCTCATTGGAATTGATGTGGGAACCTCTTCGGCGAAGGCCGTGCTGATCGATGAAAAGGGCGGAGTGGTCAAAGTCGTCGCGCCGGAGTACCCGTTTGCAACTCCGCGTCCGCTTTGGGCCGAGTCCGATCCCGAAGACTGGTGGGAGGCCACCGTCAAGGCGGTCCGCGGCCTTCTGGAGGAGATCGATCCCGGCGATGTCGCGGCGCTCGGGCTGACCGGGCAAATGCACGGCCTCGTCCTCCTCGACGCCGAAGGCAGGGTCCTGCGGCCGTGCATCATGTGGAATGACCAGCGCACGGGCAAAGAGTGCGCCGAACTGACGGAGACCGTCGGAGCCGCGGAGGTTTTGCGCATCACGGGCAATCCTGTCCTACCGGGCTTCACCGCCCCGAAGATCCGCTGGGTGCAGAAGAACGAGCCTGATGTCTGGGCCAAAGCGGCGCACATTTTGTTGCCCAAGGATTTCATCCGCCACCGCCTCACCGGGGTGTTCGCCACGGATGTCTCCGACGCCTCGGGTATGTCATTGCTCGATGTCGGCGCGCGCCGCTGGTCGCCGGAAATGCTCGATGCTTGCGGAGTCAAAGCGGAGATGATGGCGGAGGTTTTGGAGTCGGCCGAGGTCTCCGGGCGCGTGAGTGCGGAGGCGGCGAAAGCCACCGGTTTGCCGGAAGGCCTCCCCGTCGCGGCCGGGGCCGGCGACCAGGCCGCGGGCGCGATCGGCTGCGGGATCATTTCGCCCGGCGTCGTCTCATGCACCCTCGGCACAAGCGGTGTGCTCTTCGCCCACGCCGAGGAGTTCGCCCCCGACAAGGAGGGCCGCCTGCACACTTTCTGCTCCGCTGTGCCCGGAAAGTGGCATTTCATGGGCGTGCAGCTCTCCAGTGCGGGAGCCTACCAGTGGTACCACAAAACCCTCGGCGGCGGCGCCTCCATGCGCGACCTTGATGCCGAGGCCGCGGAAGTTGCCCCCGGCAGCGAAGGTCTCTTTTTCCTGCCCTACCTTACAGGCGAGCGGACACCCCATCCCGATCCGCACGCGCGCGGCACCTTCACCGGCCTCACGCTCCGCCACGGGCGTGCGCACATGACCCGCGCCGTTCTCGAAGGCGTGACCTTCGGCCTCCGCGACGCCCTTGAGATCATGCGCGACCTCGGTCTCCGGCCCAAACAGATCGTCGCCTCCGGCGGCGGTGCGAAATCTCCCCTCTGGCGGCAGATTCTCGCCGATGTCTTCGCCACGCCGATTGTCACGGTCAACGCCACCGAGGGCGCGGCCTACGGCGCGGCCCTGCTCGGCGGCGTGGGCGCGGGCGTCTTCGGCGACATCGGCACCGCATGCGGGTCCGTCCTGCGCGAAACCTCCCTCACCGAACCCGGCCCCGCACAGTCCGTCTACGACGACTTCTACGCCGAGTTCGCCAAGCTCTACCCGGCCCTCCGCGAAAGCTACGCGCGCACCGCCGATCTCGTCGAAAAACACGGCTGACGGCAGTCGGACGGATAAGCCGGGCGCAAACGGGCCGCCGTCCGCCGAAGATACGCCCTGCCGTCATAATCAACTGTCATCCCGCCGCCCGCCGCGTCGCAGATGGCAGCCATTTCATTTGTCCACTTTTTCGACCCAGTATCGATTAATATTAAGCATGAGCGAAGATACGCGTCCTATCGAATCGTCTTGGAATTACCATTTTCATGGTCAAACAGCTCTGAGCTATAGCAAAATTCGCATGAAATTACGAGAATAAATTAAGAGCTTATTTACGATAATACACAGAGGGGTATGGCATCTATCATTCCAGTGTGATGGGCCCGTCTCGCTGGGGCGCTGGGGCCGCGGTCAGTGGGGCGCTGGGGCCGCGGTCAGCGGTAGCGGGGATGGCGGGGAAGTCCGGCAAAAAAAACGCCCCGACGTTTTAGCCGGGGCGCTGGAAGTGGATCGAATCGCTGCGGGCGATCAGGACTTTTTGGCCTGCTGCGACTTTTCGCGCTCTTTGCGGCGGGCGAGGTAAGCTTTGCGCCGACGGCGCTTCGTGCGGATCTTGAGTGGTTGTCCCATGGTCGTTGGTTACGTATTGTTGGTCGAAAGAACGCGGACGCTGCGCATGGAAGG
>SLLG01000204.1 GCA_007134215.1 Opitutales bacterium
GAGGGCCTTCCGCGCGGAAAGGCCTATGTTCTTGCCTCGCAGCGGATGGCCCTGCCCATCACCGCCTCTACGGTGACGACGCTGGCGGCTTTCGCGCCGTTGCTTTTCTGGCCGGGAGTCGTGGGTGAGTTCATGAAGTACATGCCGATTACGCTCATCGGCACGTTGACGGCCAGCCTTCTCATGGCCCTCGTCTTTGTGCCCGCGATAGGCGGATTGATCGGCAAGCCGGGGCCCGCCAATCCGGACCAGATGCGCAGCCTCGCGGCGTCCGAGGCGGGTGATTTGCGTGAACTGAGCGGGATCACGGGATGGTATGTGCGCCGCCTCGCAACCGCGCTGCGCCATCCGTTCCTCGTGCTCTCCGGCGCGGTGCTGCTCTTTCTCGCGGTGCAGGTCGCCTACCAGATCAAGGGCAAAGGGGTGGAGTTTTTTCCGGACGTCGATCCCGAGTTTGCTTCACTTCTTATCCGTATGCGCGGCAACCTGTCCGTCCACGAGATGGATACACTTGTCCGCGAGGTGGAAGAGCGCATCCTGCCGGTCCGGGGCATACGCTCGCTTACCGCGCGGACGGGGGTCAGTTTCTCCGGGGACGGTGTGACGGAGGACACGCACGGCCTTGTGCAGATCGAATTTGAGGACTGGCGCGACCGGCGGCCCGCCCGCGAAATCCTGCGGGAGATCGAGTACCGTGTGGAGGGTCTGCCGGGTGTGCGGGTCCGGCGCCTCGCGGACGCGGATTCGGGAAATGCCGTTTATGCGGTGGAGACGCGGTTCGGCATGAGTCCGGGGCGTATCCAGCGCCACATACAGGGAACGGCGGGCCGGATGACTGTGGCCCGGCCGGGCCTGGAGCTGCGCGTGCGCGACGGCTCGGTGGTAATGTACCCGGATTCCGGTGATTTTCCGCTTGCCGAGTTTGCGCTCCGCTTCGACGAAGGGGCCGGGAGCGGGCTCCCTGCCGAGGTCCGGCGCGCGGTGGAGGGCGCGGGGCGTTACCGCGCCGAACCGGTGGATGCCGAAAGCGATGACCGCTCCGTCCGCGTGCGTGTGTACGCTGCGGAGCGAAGGTCACTTACCGGCGACTACGAGCGCGTTCAGGGGCTGCGGCGGACGCTTGGGCGGCTCGGGGGCGTGCGCTCTGTCGACGTTACGGCGGGAACCCATATGCTGCCTCACGGCACGACATCCCGCCTTGCGGAGATCGAGGTCGAATGGCCGGGGGGCGCGCACGGTGACGATCTGAAAAGGTTTGAGGACAAGGTCGCGGACATGGTGCGCGGGGTGCCCGGCGTGATCATTGAACAGCGTGTCCTCGAAGCGGGACCGCCCACAGGAAAGGATATCCAGGTGGAGCTGGCTTCGAACAATCCCGCCCGCCTCCTGCCCGCCGTGCAGGCTGTGCGCGGATTTGTCGACGGAATGGAGGGTTTGCGCGATGTCGACGACTCGCGGCCGGTGCCGGGGGTGGAGTGGCAGGTGCGCGTCGACCGCGCGGCGGCGAGCCGCTTCGGCGCGGATGTGCGCATGCTGGGCAGCTACGTGCAGTTTGTCACGAACGGGCTGCTTCTCGGTACCTACCGCCCTGACGAGGCGGACGACGAGGTGGACATCCGCGTGCGGTATCCCCGCTCAGGGCGCGCCCTCGAAAGTATCGACGTTCTACGCGTTGTCACGGAGAAGGGTGTTGTCCCCGCGCGTAATTTTATCGAGCGGGGACCGGCGCGGCAGGTTTCGCGCATCCAGCGTGTCGACGGGCGGCGCGTCTATACAGTGTCGGCGAATGTCGACCGCGCTTACGGTCTCACCGACGAGAGGGTGCGTGAACTGCGTGCGTGGAAGGACGGCATCGAACTGCCCGAGGGCGTTTCGTGGCGTTTCCGCGGCGAAGACGAGGAGCAGCGGGAGGCGATGATCTTCCTCAGCCAGGCGTTTGTCGTCGCCGTTTTCGTCATCGGTATTATTCTCGTCACCCTCTTCAACAGCTTTTACCAGGCGTTTCTCATTCTCTCCGCTGTGGTCTTTTCAACGGTCGGCGTGTTCCTCGGCCTTCTCGCGACAGGCCAGCCGTTCGGAGTGATCATGAACGGGGTCGGCGTCATCGCACTGGCGGGGATCGTCGTGAACAACAACATCGTGCTCATCGACACCTTCGGGCGCCTGCGGCGGGAGGGCGCGCCGGTCGCCGAGGCGGCGCTGCGTACGGGAGCGCAGCGTCTGCGGCCCGTGTTGTTGACGACGGTGACGACCGCCTTCGGCCTCATGCCCATGGTGCTGCGTCTCAATGTAGACTTCCTTCAGCGCGAGGTTACCTACAACGCGCCCTCCACGCAGTGGTGGGTGCAGCTCTCCACCTCCGTCGTGGTGGGCTTGGTCTTTGCCACGTGTGTGACGCTCTTTCTCACCCCCGCCATGCTCGTGCTCGGGCACCGCGTGCACATGGCGTGGAAACGGCTGCTCGTGCGTTTGCGTCGGCGTCGGCGCGGAGGCGCGGCCTGAGCTTCACCCACATTCTGTCCCGAAGGGATTCCGCACCAAAGCGAAGGGCTGGTCGCGAGGCCTACCCAGGATTATGGTCGTTCATTCCAGCCTACGCCGAAGGCGTTGTGCAGGGACGCGGGCGCCTCAGAACGCGGCGGCGCCCGCGTCAAAAATAACGCCCGGCTCACGGGGAGCCGGGCGTCGCCGGAAAAGTCCGGTGGCCGGAAAACGGGTTAGCCGCGCCGCCGGCGTATCCACACGAGGGCGAGCGCGCCGAGGCCGAGAAGGGCGGCGTAGAAACGGGGTTCGGGGATGGCGTAGATGCCGCTCGTCGTGGCGAAGGCGAGTTCATCCTCGTACCAGCCGAGGGCCTGCACGTTCCATGCGGTCGAGTCCCCGGTGGTGGCGACAAAGGACCAGGTGCCGGCCGCATCGCCCGGGTCGAAGGAAAAGATACCCCGGTTGGTGGAAGCGGCGTAGACCAGTCCGTTGGGCGCGGCGAAGAGCCGGGCGAAGTTGCCGGTGAAGCCGCCCGCGTCGAGCTGTGCCTCGTTGAGGAGAGTCGAAGTCGCGGCGTTCGTTGTGTTGTAGGCAGCGAGAACCGTCGCGCTGTTGTTGGCCAGCACAAGCGTTGTGCCCGCGAGGGCCATGGCGTTTATGTTCTCGTTTGCCGCCCCGTCGAACAGGGCGGTGAGTTGCGCGGAGTTGAGAAGCAAGTTCACATCCGGGCCGCTCGTGTGCAGGAGGGCACGGTTCTGGGAGTTTGTATTGGCGAAGTAGAATTCACCCGCCGCGTCGGTGGCTGACGCCCCGAGGTGGGCGTAGTTGGTGGCGCCGCTTGCGGCGATGATGGCATCCCGGTCGAAGCGTGTCGTCAGTCCGCCTGAATTCACGTTGACGCGGTGGATACCGAGAACGGCGGCGGCGCCGGTGGTGCCGAACTGCACGAAGTCGCCCGTGCGCTGGAAGCTGTGGATGGGGGAGAAGAAACCGGTCCCCCAGTCTCCGGAGGTCATGAGCGTAGTAACCGCCGGCGTGCCGGTGCCGACGCCCGTCACCTGCTGGACGGCGTGGCCGTCCCATTGCCCGGAGCTGACTGTTCCGCCGACGGCCACGTAGGCTGTCGAGCCGTCGAAGACGAAGTTCTGGATCGTCGACGTGTCGCTGTTTAAGCGCACGGCGTCCACATCCAGAATTTGGGTGAAGTTCGCTTCGAGTACGGCAAACGGAGCGGCGAGAATGCCCGCGGCGGCGGCGGCCATTGTCCGGATACGGCAGGTGGAGTGCGAGTAACTGGTGGTATTTTTCATTTCGGTTGTGTTTGGATGTTCACCGCTCTTTCCTGATTCCAAGGAAAATATGCGGCACAGGTTGCATTTTTGGTTCAGCAGCGTTAAGCGATTTTCATACCATCATTTGCTTATGAAACGTATTAGCCTACTTATTGCAAGCATCCTCGTGACATCCGCCGTGCTCGATGCCGTTCCGCGCCATGCCGGGGCCGGAAACCACCATTCCGTCTTCCTGAATCCGGAAACACACGACGTCTGGACGGTCGGGGAAGACATCCTCGGCCAAATGGGCTTCGGCATGGACAGCGAACTCATCAAGGACAACCCGCGGCCCCACCGCGTCGATCCGGTGTGGGGCGGCAAGGCTGTCAGTATTTCCGCCGGGCTCAACACCAACGCCGTCGTCACGGATATCGGCGAGGTATGGACGTGGGGATTCAACCGCCTCGACCAACTCGGGCACTCGAAAGGCACGGAGATCGTTCCCGAGCCGCGACGGGTGGAGGGGCTGCCGCCTTCCTCCGCCATCGTGGCGGGCAGCGCTTTCATGCTCGCGATCACGACCGAGGGCGGGCTGTATTCATGGGGCAACAACGCGCTCGGCCAGCTCGGGCTCGGTCCGGACGCACCGCGCCGGGTGGCTGAGCCGACGCGGGTCGAATTGCCTGAGGATGTCCGGCTGCGGGACATCACGACAGGGATCAATCAAGTTGTTGCACTGACAACTGACAATCGTGTGCTCGCCTGGGGCAGCAACCGCAACCGGCAGGCAGGCGGCCCCGCCGGTGAAAACACGGTGAGTCGACCGACGTTTGTGGGAGGTCTGCCGGAGGGCGTCGTCGTGGCAGCGGTCGGCGTGGGCAACTACACCTCTTTCGCCATCCTCGAGGACGGACGGCTCTTCGCGTGGGGCGAAAACCAGTTTGGACAGATTCCCGCGACCGACGACCGCGCGGTGTTTCCGCCGGTCGAGATCGAAATGCCGGAGGGTGCGGCCCGCCCCGTGGCCGTGACCGGCGGTGCCCGCTACGTGCATGCTCTCATGGAAGACGGCCGCGTCTTCGCATGGGGCGTCAACGGCCCGCAGGGCCAGTTCGGCGACGGCACGCGCACACGCGATGTAACTACGTTTTCCCCGCCGCGCGCTCTGCCTGAAGATATATTGCTGCGCGAGCTGCACACGCAGACAAACCATACTGTGGCGTTAATGCGCGACGGTCGCTTCGTCGGTTGGGGCTCCAACGCCCAGGGCCGCCTCGCTCAGGACGAACGCAACGACGCCGGGGCGTTGTTGACGGTTTATCCGGAGCCGGTGAACATCCAGCTCGTCATGCGCGTGGAAGCGGAGTGACTGCGGCGCGTTTGCTCTTCCCCGTGAAACACCACAGCAGAACATGATCCAGGAGTGGTTCGTCAAAGGGGGCTTCATGATGTGGCCCATCCTCCTTTGCTCTGTTGTCGGCATTGCCGTGATCGCGGACCGCATTTTTGCGCACAGCCGCTCCTTCGTCGCCTACGACAAGTTTCTCGACCGCGTAAAGGCGCTCTACCGCGACAGCTCCTTGGGGTCGGTGCCGGACTGGCTGCGGCGCCTGCGCGCACCCGAGGCGCGTATTGCCGCTGTTTACCTGCACTACGCGCCGGTCGGGGCGGAGCTGCGCAACGAGGCGCTCCGTCGTGAGGGCGAACGCATCCTCGCCGACTGGAACCGGCACCTCAAGATCATCTTTACGATTGCCCAGGTCGCCCCGCTTATGGGGCTGCTCGGGACGGTGTTCGGTCTTGTTGTGGCTTTCTACAACATCGAGACGCTCGGCGGGCGGGTGCGCCCCGACGATCTCGCGGGTGGCATCTGGGAAGCGCTTCTGACGACCGTGGCCGGGCTTATCGTGGCCATACCAGCGCTTTTGGCTTACCAATACTTTCAGGCGACCGGCGAGCGCAAGGCCCGCCGCATGAAGGAAGTCATCAGCATTCTCGACGAGATGACGCTCGCCGGCATCGTCACGGGCGAGCGCGGGAAGGGCGATTCCCCGCCGCCGGAAGAAAAGGCGGGGAAGACCGCTCCGGAAGAGGGTGTATCCGAACGCTAAGGCGCGGTATGGCAGTCGATTTCGAGAATCCGAAAGCGACAGAGGGCGGTGTTGAGCTGACGCCGCTCATCGACGTAATTTTCCAGCTTCTCGTCTTTTTCATGCTCAGCTCGAGCTTTCTCTATCCGTCGCTCGACCTTGTTCTCCCGCAGCTCGCGGATGTGGAGACGGAGACCACACCGCCCATGCTCGTCATCAATTTCGATGCCGAGGGCAACAGCTTCCTCAACAGCGAACCGGTGCCGCTGGAGCGGCTGGAGGCGGTCCTGCGCGAGCGCTTGCCCGAGGTCGACGACCGCGCGGTCTTCCTGCGCGCCGACACGCACTCGCAGTATGGAGCGATCCTCGAGATTATGCGCACGGCGAGCGCCGCGGGCGCGCTGCAATTTCATTTTCTGTACGAGGAAGTCGTGGAGGATCCATGACATCGGAGGCACAGTCTCCTCCGGAGCGAAAATGGCGTCCGCTCAACACGCCGCACAAGACCAACTGGTCGCCGCTGGTTTTGACGGCGGCGTCGGTTCTCCTCCACGCCATGATTGCCTTTTGGGTGTACGACAGCGAGGTCGTGGAGATCCGCGTGGCCTTTGAAGAACAGCCGCATGTCATGGAGAGCCGCTTCGTTCCTGTGCCGCCGCCGCGCGAGCCCGAGCCGCCGCCACCCGAAGACGTGGTTACCCCGCCGCCCGACGCGGATGTCGTAGAGCGGCTCCTCGCGACCGAGGAGGACAGTCCCATTGCGCAGATTGAGCCGGTGCCCCCGGAAGAGGCCGCGCCCGATCCCGAGCCGGAGCCGGACCCCGTCTTGCCCGACCCTCCGCTCATGGAAGACCCCGAGCCGGAGCCCGAGCCGGAGCCGCCCGAGGAGCGGGAACCGGTCGTGGAGATCGAACCCGCGCCCGAGCCGCCTCCGCCCGAACCGGCGGAAGAGCCCGCGCCCGAGCCGGAACCGGCGCCGGAACCGCCCCCGGAACCGGAAACCGTGGAGGAAGTGGAAGCGCCCGCTCCGGAGCAACCCGATCCTTCTGCGCGGGTCGAACTCGATTCCCAGCCGGCCTTCCGCCACAACCCGCCCCCGCGCTATCCCCGCGCCGCCGAACGCCGCGGCGACGAGGGCGTTGTATCGCTCCGCGTCGAGACCGATGAGAACGGACGTGTGACGCATGTGGAACTCCTCGGCAGCTCCGGCTCGAATCTCCTCGACCGCAGCGCGCTCTCAACGGTCGGGCGCTGGCGGTTCGAGCCCAC
>SLLG01000311.1 GCA_007134215.1 Opitutales bacterium
AAGAGGCGCCTCGCGGGTAGGCGGGCGGCGGGGCTCCGCGGTCAGAACACAAACGGCAGCCGCGCCGTTCCGGGCAGGGGCTCGCCGTCCTGGATGCGCGGCTTGAACTGCCAGAGCGGGATCACGCGCATGACGCTCTCGACGAGGCGCCAGTCGTCATACTCGAGGGCACTTGCCTCGCTCACGTAGCCTTGGGCGTCGACCCGCACCTGGAGAGTCACCTTTCCGTTTACCCGCATATCGAGGGAGTCGCGCACGGTGGCGGGCTGGTGGCTGCGCATAACGCGGACGGGCCCGTCCTCCGGTGTGCCGCGGGCGACATCGCGCAGGTAGCGGTCGTAGGGGCTGGAGCGCGGAAAGCGGTCGTCGCCCGTGCGGATCTCGATGCCGTTGGAGAGAAAAAACGCGTCCATCGCGACATCGCCGATGTCCTCGGGCAGCTCGATGACGAATTCCACCTCGCGCGGGGTGTTGCGCTCGAGGTCGCCCACCGGACGGCCGAAGACTTGCACGTCCTCATCCGATTCGCCCGCCACGACAACGAGCAGGTAGACATTGCGCACGGCGCGGTTGGCGACGAGGCGGGCGGTGTAGTCGAGGCGGATCATGCCGGTGGCCGCCTCCGTGTCGTCCTCGCGCAGGGTCCCGTCCTCGATGCGGATGTAGCCGGGCACGTAAGTCGCCGCGGGCGCGAGGATCGTCTGCGCTTCGTCAAAGGGCTGGCGCTCCGTGCCGCCGCCCTCGGCGAGGTATTCAAATTGGGTGTCTGTCACCGAGCGGACGATGCGGATGTCTTCTCCGTCCAGGATGAAGAGTTGGCGCTGGCCGTGGCAGACGGCGGTGACTGCGAGAACGGCGCACAGGCCGAAGATTCCGTATAATCTCTGGTATTTCATTGAGGGTTTCGTAAGGGATGTGTCGTAACGGGATGGCGGGCGGGGACAAGGGTAATCCGTCCGCGGCGATTCGCGCTGGACTTGGCTTCGAAGGGTTTTACGGTTTGCGGGCATGCTGGCGATGGCTTCATCGGGTGCTTTGCAGGGGATCGACGCGGTCCCCGTTGAGGTCGAAGTGAACACCGGCGAGCCGGGCGAGGCGCACACCGTCGTTGTCGGTCTCCCCACTGCGGCGGTGAAGGAATCGAAGGACCGTGTCTTCGCCGCCCTTACCAACTCGGGGTATAAGACGCCCTATCAGCGCACAACGATCAATCTTGCCCCGGGGCACTTGCGCAAAGAGGGATCGCTCTACGACCTTCCCATCGCGCTCGCCCTCGTCAGCGCAAGCCTGCAGGACGGTCTTCCCGGAATGCCGGACTACCTCGTTGCCGGTGAATTGAGCCTCGGGGGCGAGACGCGTCCGGTGCGGGGCGGGCTGGCGCTTTCCCGCCTCGCGCGCGACCAGGGCAAGCGGGGCATCATCGTGCCGCCGCAGACCGCCGAGGAGGCCGCCCTGGTGGAGGATGTCGATGTCTACCGCGTCGCTTCGCTCGACGAAGCCGTGCGCTTCCTCAAAGGCGAGCATTGGATCGAGCCGCTGCGCAACGGCTTGCCGGAAGCGCTCCTCGAGGAGGTGGCCGACACGGCGGCGGACTTCGCCGAGGTCAAGGGGCAGCACGCCGTGCGGCGGGCCGTCGAGGTCGCCGTCGCCGGCGGGCACAATTTGCTGCTTATCGGGCCTCCCGGTTCAGGCAAGAGCATGATCGCGAAGCGGATTCCCTCCATCATGCCGCGCCTGCGCCCGGACGAGTACCTCGAAATCCTCAGCGTCTACTCGGCGAGCGGGCAGACCGTGCAAAACGGATCGCTCTCTCTCGGGCGGCCCTTCCGCAGCCCGCACCATACGATTTCCGACGTCGGCCTCATCGGCGGCGGCGCCGTTCCGGGGCCGGGGGAAATCTCGCTCGCACACAACGGTGTTCTCTTTCTCGATGAACTGCCGGAGTTCCGCCGGAGCACGCTGGAGGTGCTGCGTCAGCCGATGGAGGACGGCGATGTCACCATCTCGCGCAGCGCCGGTCGTGTCACCCTCCCGGCGCGCTTCATGCTCGTCGCCGCGATGAATCCCAGCCCGGACGGCTACGGCCGCGGCGAGAGTCTCTCCTCCGGCGGTCAGATCCGGCGCTACCGCGCGCGGGTGAGCGGACCGCTGCTCGACCGCATCGACCTTCACGTCGAAGCTCCCGCGCTCTCCGTCTCGGAGCTGCGGGACAAGCGCCTCGGCGAAGCGTCCGCGCCAATCCGCGAGCGCGTGCAGGCTGCGCGCGACCTACAGTCGGAACGCTTCGCGGGCACCGGATTGAAGACCAACGCGCACATGGGTCCGCGCGAAATCCGCCGCCACTGCGCGATTTCGCGCCAGCAGGGCGACCTCCTCGAAAGTGCCATGGAGCGCCTCCGCCTCAGCGCCCGCGCCTATGACCGCATCCTCAAGGTCGCCCGCACCATCGCCGATCTCGACGCCGCCTCCGGAATCGAAACCGCGCACCTCCTCGAAGCCATCCAATACCGCAGCCTCGACCGCGAGGTCTCCGGCTGACCTTCCGGCGCCTCCAAGGCGGTGAAGGATCACCGCGCTCCGCGCTTTATGTCCGCGGGCGGATGCCGAGGGCGGCGAGGGGACCGGCGAGGCGTTCGACGGGGAGTCCGATGATGTTGGAGAGGAGACCGGTGTAGGCGCGGACAAGGGGATTCTCGGGATCCTGAATGCCGTAGGCCCCGGCTTTGTCGAAGGGACGGGCGGCATCGACGTAGGCGGCGACGGTGCCTTCCGGGAGAGCGTGGAAGGTGACTTCGCTGGTTTCGACGAAGAGGCATGGCGCGGCACCCGGCGGGGCGGTGGCGACGGCGGTGTGGACGCGGTGCGTTTTGCCGCAGAGGGAGAGGAGCATGCGGACAGCGTCTTCGCGCCCGCCCGGTTTGTTGAGGATGCGGCGGCCGAGGGCGACGGTCGTGTCGGCGGCGAGCACACGGGCGCGGGGGTAGTCGAGCGCGGCGGCGGCGCATTTGCGGCGGGCGTTTTCGGAGACGAGGGCGACGGGGTCGCCGTGCGCGTCGTCGAGTTCGGTGACGCCGGGCGAATGGACGGCAAAGGTGTAGCCCGCGCAGGCGAGGAGTTCGCGGCGGCGCGGCGAGGCGGAGGCGAGGAGGAGACCGTCGAAGGCGGGATCCGGAGCGTCGGGGGCGGGCACGGTCAGTTGTTCCCGGCAATGCGGGCGACATCGCCGCTGACCCGCGCGAGACGCAGGCGGGCGCGGTTGTAGAAGTATTCGGCTTCCACGACACCGTCTTCGGCGGCGGCGACGTTGGCCTGGGCGCTGACGACATCGCGGTTGTCGGCGACGCCCTCTCCGAAGCGGGTGCGGGCGAGTTCGAGTTCGCGTTCGCTGAGTTCGAGCTGCTTGCGCGCGATGTTGATCTGGCTGAAGCGGGAGCGGAGGTCTTGGCGGGCGAGACGCAGGTCGGCGTCGAGTTCGCTTTCGAGGCTGGCGACGGCGAACTCCTGGCGGCGGATGGCGGCGTCGGCCTGTAGTTGATTGGCCTGGATGCGGAAGCCTTCGAAGATAGGCACGGAGACGCCGGCCTGGATGCGCCACTGTTCGCGCATATCACCGGTGAGGCTGCGGGAGGCATAGCCCCATTCGCCGGTGAGTTCGAGATTGGGAAGTCGCTCCCAATTGGTGGCGCGGCGCGCGTATTCGTTGCGTTCGAGGGTGCGGGTGGCGCGCTGATATTCGGCGTTGTCGCGGAGGACGGCCTGGAGGCCGAGGGCGCGTGCGCTGTCGAGGGCGGCTTCGCTGAGCGGGGGCGGGACGACGCTGAGTTCGGCCCCGAGCTCGATGTTGAGGATGCGCTTGATGCGCAGTTCGCTCTCAAAAACGAGGGTCTCCTGCTGGAGGAGGGCGAGTTCGTTCTGGGAGAGCTGGACTTCGGCGCGGGTGACGTCGATGGGGGTGGCGACGCCGGCTTCGAACTGGTTTTCGGAAAGCTCGAGGAGGGCGCGGTCGCGCTCGATATTGGCCGCGATGACGTCGAGGCGCGCGAGGTTTCGCACGTGGGTGAAGAAGGCGTCCGCGATGGCTTCGAGGATGTCCTGCACAGTGGACTCGAGGTCGAAGGCGGCGAGTTCCTCGTCGTAGCGGGCGACGCGGTAGTCGGCGAGACGGGTGGCGTCGAGGGTGGAGAGGCGCGCGCGGAGGAGGGCGTCGAACCGGTTGGTGAATCTGCGGTCGGGAACGCCGGGGAGATTTTCGGTGAATCCGCCGACATTCGGCTGCATGGCGCGGGACTGCGTGGCGGAGGCGGTGACCTGCGGAAGCAGTTGCGCGCGGGCGCGGCGGGCGCTCTGGCGGAGGCTTTCGACGTTTTCGCGCTCCATGAGGATGGCGAAATTGGCGTCGCGGGCGCGGGCGAGGGCACCGGCGAGATCGAGCTCCACGCTTTGCCGGGCTTGGGCCGGAGTGCCCTGGAAGAGAACGGCGAGCAGGAGCCCGAGGAGGAAAGATGTGCTTTTCATTGCGGCGAAGGGCTCAAGAGAATCCATGCTTGGTGATTCCTCAAGTCACGCGCCGTGTTTGGCGAGGTGGGCGCGGGAGACGACGACGTATTTTTCGGCCCATGCGCGAAGGCCGGCGCGTTCTTCGGCGGTGAGGGGGCGGATGATTTTGGCGGGCATGCCCATGACGAGGGAGCCCTGCGGGACGACGGTGCCCTTGGTGACGACGGCTCCGGCGCCGACAATGGACTGCGCGCCGATGACAGCGCCGTCGAGGATGGTGGCGCGCATGCCAATGAGGCATTCGTTTTCGACGGTGCAGGCGTGGATAACGGCGCCGTGGCCGACGGTGACGTAGTCGCCGATGAGGGCGGGAAGGTCATCGGCGAGGTGGACGACGCTGCCGTCCTGGATATTGGCGCCTTCGCCCACGACGATGCGCTCGATGTCGCCGCGGAGGACGGTTTGCGGCCAGACGGAGCTATCGGGGCCGAGGGTGACATCGCCGTCGACCCACGCGGTGGCTGCGACGTAGGCCGTGGGGTGGATGCGCGGGCGGGCGAGCAGGTGGCGGTTGAGGCGTTCTTCGAGGGCGGGTTTCCAGTCCATGGTACCGATGCAACCGCGCGCGCCCTGCTGCGGCAAGGGAATCCGGCGCGCGGGAAATTCATTGCGGCGCAGGGGCAGGACCGCCACGCTGCGTCCATTCAACTATTGGTAACGTATGTTTTTTCGATCCTTTCTTCTCCGTTTCTCGCAGATGGTTCTGGCGATTTGCGCCGTGTATCTCGTCATCATGGCGGGCACATTCTATCTGCGGCAGGAGCCCGCGCTCAGCATCGCCTACCTGCTCGTAGCGGCCGGATTCGGGTGCGGGGTATTCGTCCTCTTCCTGTCGATCCGGCACTTTGACGGTGAGCTGACGCTCGAGGTCGGCCGCCTCCTCTATCCGCTGGGGATACTGGTGAGTCTCGTCGGGGCCGGTTTTTTCGCCTTCCGGCTCATGGAGATGATTCCCGATATCGTGCGGGAACATTACAGTTTTCTGGCGGCGGCGGTGCTGATGATTCTCTTCTTCATCGTGCGCATGTTCGACCTGAAATGGCTGCGCACCCTCGACGAGGTGCGCGCGCCGAAGGCCGCCCGCCGCTAGCAGTCGCGGGCACACTGTTCTTCTTCGGATTCCGGGCAGTGCCGGTTTAGTACGCCTTCGCGAAGACGACGCGCTGCGGGGAGGGCTTGCCGGAGAAGACGCACTCGCCGGGCTCGGCGGCGTCGGTGTAGGGCACGCAGCGGACGGTGACCTTGAGGTCGCGCAGGATCGCCTCGGCTTCGGGTCCGGCCTCGTCGCTCCAGTGCGCCCATGCGAAACCGCCGCTCTCGCCCTCGAAGAAAGCCTTGAAGTCGTCGAGGGTATCGATGTTGCGCGAGTTGGCGGCGCGGAAATCGCGCGCGCGCTGGAGCAGGTTGGCCTGGACAGCTTCAAGCATGTCGCGGATTTCTCCGACGAAGGCGGAGCGCGCCATGGACTGCTTTTCGCCGGTGTCGCGCCGGGCGACGAAGACGGCGTTGTTTTCGAGGTCGCGCGGGCCGATTTCGACGCGCAGGGGCACGCCCTTTTTGACCCAGCTCCACATCTTTTCGCCGCCGCGCAGGTCGCGCTTGTCGACATGGACTTCGAGGGCGCGGCCGTGCCACGCGAGTCCACCCAGCTCCTCCGCGAGTTTGTCGCAGGCTTCGTGGACAGAGACGCGGTGCTCCTCTTTCGGGGCGACGGGGAGGATGACGACGTGCAGCGGCGCGAGGCGCGGGGGCAGGACAAGCCCGTCGTCGTCGCCGTGGGTCATGATGAGGCCGCCGATGAGGCGCGTGGAGACGCCCCACGAGGTGGTCCATGCATATTCCTGTTGGCCCGTGGCGCTGAGAAACTGAATGCCGGCGGCCTTGGCGAAGTTTTGCCCGAGGAAGTGCGAGGTGCCGGCCTGGAGGGCCTTGCGGTCCTGCATCATGGCCTCGATGCAGAGCGTGGAGACGGCCCCGGGGAAGCGCTCGTCGGCGGTCTTCTCGCCGCGGAGGACAGGCATGGCCATGTGGTTCTCGGCGAAGTCGGCGTAGACGTCGAGCATGCGCCGGGTCTCCTCCCACGCCTCTTCTTCGGTGGCGTGGGCGGTGTGGCCCTCCTGCCAGAGAAACTCGGTGGTGCGGAGGAAGAGGCGTGTGCGTAGCTCCCAGCGCACGACATTGGCCCACTGGTTGATGAGGATGGGGAGGTCGCGGTAGCTTTGCACCCACTTGGCATACATCTCGCCGATGATCGTCTCGGAGGTGGGGCGGACGATGAGGGGCTCTTCCAGCGGGGCGGCGGGGTGGAGCTTGCCGTCCTCGCCCAGTTCGAGGCGGGAGTGGGTGACGACCGCGCACTCCTTGGCGAAGCCCTCGACGTGCTGCGCCTCTTTCTCGAGGTAGCTCTTGGGGATGAAGAGCGGGAAGTAGGCGTTGACGTGGCCGGTGGCCTTGAACTTGGCGTCAAGGTCGTGCTGCATGCGCTCCCAGAGCGTGTAGCCCCACGGCTTGATGACCATGCACCCGCGCACGGGCGAGTTTTCGGCGAGATCCGCG
>SLLG01000224.1 GCA_007134215.1 Opitutales bacterium
CCTCCCTACATCCGCTTGTTGTCGGCGATGATTTTCTGGAGGACGGCGAAGCGGGCTTTGGTCTCGAGTTCTTCGAGGATGGCGGGATCGGCGCCTTCTTCGGTGGCTTGGGCGAGGGCTTCCTCGGCGCGGCGGCGGGCTTCGTCGGCCTGGGAGGCGTCGATCTTCTCGACTTCGATGGCGGCCTCAGTGAGGACGCTGACGGTGTCGGCGTAGACGCGGATGAAGCCCTTGTCGATGGCGATGGAGTCGGGTTCGCCGTCCTTGAAAAAGCGGAGCGCGCCCGGCTCGATAATGGTCATGAGGGGGATGTGGCCGGGGAGAATATCGATCTCGCCGGAGCTGACGGTGGGCAGCACGACGTGTTCGACGGTCTCGCGGAAGACCGTGCGCTCGGGGGTGACAACTTCGAGGGTGAGGGACGCCATGGTGGGTTCGCGCGGGCCGGTCAGCTGTGTTGCTCGTGCGCCTCGAGGACTTCGTCGACGCCGCCCTTGTAGGCGAAGTCGTTTTCGTCGACGTGGTCGAGTTCGCCGTCGAGGATCATTTTGAAGCCCTTGATGGTGTCGTCGATGGAGACGATCTTGCCGGGGATGCCGGTGAAGACCTCGGCGACGTTGAAGGGCTGGGAGAGGAACTTCTGGATCTTGCGGGCGCGGAAAACGATGAGCTTGTCCTCGGGGGAGAGTTCGTCGATGCCGAGGATGGCGATGATGTCCTGGAGGTCCTTGTAGCGCTGGAGGACGTTCTGCACGCCGCGCGCGACCTTGAAGTGCTCCTCGCCGACGACGGCGGGGTCGAGGGCGTTGGAGGTGGAGACGAGGGGATCGACCGCCGGGTAGATGCCCAGCTCGGCGATGCGGCGCTCGAGGACGATGGTGGAGTCGAGGTGGGCGAAGGTGTTGGCCGGGGCCGGGTCGGTGAGGTCGTCGGCCGGTACGTAGACCGCCTGGAAGGAGGTGATGGAGCCCTTCTTCGTGGAGGTGATGCGCTCCTGGAGGATGCCCATTTCCTGCGCGAGGGTGGGCTGGTAGCCCACTGCGGAGGGGGAGCGGCCGAGGAGCGCCGAGACCTCGGAGCCCGCCTGCGAAAAGCGGAAGATGTTGTCGACAAAGAGGAGCACGTCGAGACCCTTCTCGTCGCGGAAGTACTCCGCCATGGAGAGGCCGGAGAGGCCCACGCGCATGCGCGCGCCGGGGGGCTCGTTCATCTGCCCGTAGACGAGGGCGACCTTGGAGTTCTCGATGTTTTCCTGGTCGATGACGCCGGCGTCGGACATTTCGTGGTAGAGGTCGTTGCCCTCGCGGGAACGCTCGCCCACACCGCAGAAGACGGAGTAGCCCCCGTAGCTTTTGGCGATGTTGTTGATCAGCTCCATGATGACAACGGTCTTGCCCACGCCCGCGCCCCCGAAGGCGCCGACCTTGCCGCCCTTGGTGAAGGGACAGATGAGGTCGATGACCTTGATGCCGGTGACGAGGATCTCCGACTTGGTGCTCTGGTCGACGAGGGTCGGCGGCGTGCGGTGGATGGGGTAGCGCTTCTCGTATTTGACGTCGCCGCGCTCGTCCACGGGGTCGCCCGTGACGTTGAAGATACGGCCGAGAACGCCCTCGCCCACCGGGACGGTGATGGCGGAACCGGTGTCGGTGACGCTCATCCCGCGCACGAGGCCCTCGGTCGTCGACATGGCGACGGCGCGCACAAGGCCTTCGCCGAGGTGCTGCTGCACCTCGAGGGTGAGTTTGACGGGCTTGTCGCCGACTTTGTAGTCGACGTGAAGCGCCTGGTAGATGGCCGGGACGCTTTTGCTGTCGAACTGCACGTCCACGACGGCCCCGAGGACCTGAACAATCTTGCCGGTATTGTCGCTCATTTTTGGATACGAAAGAATTCTGTTGGTGGAGGGACCGCCTAGCTGTGGAGCGTGGCGGCGGTGATCTCGAGGATCTCCTGGGTGATGGCCGCCTGGCGGGCCTTGTTGTATTGAAGGGTGAGCTGATCGGTGAGTTTCTTCGCGTTGTCGGTGGCGGCCTTCATGGCGACCATGCGCGCGCTGTGCTCGGAGGCGCGGGCGTCGAGAACGATGCGGTAGATTTGCTGCTTGATGAAGAGATCGAGCAACTGGTCGAGAATGACCTCCGCCTCCGGCTCGAAGAGGAAGGTCCGCAGATCCTGCAGGGGCTCGATGTCGCTGTCGTCCTTGAACTCGTCGAGCCGCGCGCGGAAGTCGCGCATGGGGAGCATCTGGACCGTGGTCGGCACCTGCACGAGGGTGTTTTTGAAGCGCGGATACAGGACGTCGAGTTCGTCGAAGTCGCCGCGGTTGAAGCCCTCGATGAGAAACTCGGCGACGGGCCGGATCTCGTTGAAGCGGGCCTCCTCGGAGACCGGGAAGTCGGCGAGAAGTTTACGGTTGGTGCGGGTGATGAACTGCCGCGCCTTGCGCCCGACGGTGACGAACGCGGTGGTGCCCCGGTCGAAGCGCGCGATCTCGCGGAAGAGGTTGGCGTTGAGGGGGCCGCAGAGCCCGCGGTCGGTGGAGAAGACGAGCACGCAGTGGGTGACCACCTCGCGTTCGTCGAGGAAGGGATGGTGCAGGCCCTCGGGCAGTTGCTCCTCGATGGCCGCGATCATGCGCGACATGAGCCATGAGTAGTCGCGGCGCTCCATCGCGCGCTCCTGCGCGCGCTTCATCTTGGAGGACGCCACGAGCTGCATCGCCCGCGTGATCTTGGCGGTGTTCTTTACCCCCTTGATGCGGTTGCGGATGTCGCGGGTGTTGGGCATGGATGCGGTGTCTTCGTGCGGGTGCGGCTATCGGCGGCGGGCTCGGTTCAATCCTTCTTTCGCGAGGCTTTCCACGCATCGGCGGCGGACCTCAGGCCCGCTTCGATCTCGTCGGAGAGAGCGCGCTCCTTGAAGATTTGGTCGAGGAGGGCGCGCTTGCCGGTCTCGAGGTACTCCTGGAGATTTTCGGCCTCGGTCTGCACGTCGTCTTCAGGGATGTCCTTGAAATATCCGTTGTTGATGGACCACAGGAGCGAGACCTGGGCTTCCGCGCTTTTCGGCGTGTAGGCGCGCTGCTTGAACATCTGCACGAGGCGCGAGCCGCGGTCGAGGATCTCACGGGTGCGGGCGTCGAGGTCGGACCCGAACTGCGCGAAGGCGGCCAGCTCGCGGTAATTGGCGAGTTCGCCCTTGATGCGTCCGGCCACCTTTTTCATGGCCTTGATCTGCGCGGCGGAACCCACGCGCGAGACGGAGAGACCCACGTTGACGGCGGGACGGATGCCTTGGTTGAAGAGGTCGGTCTCGAGGAAGATCTGCCCGTCCGTGATGGAGATGACGTTGGTCGGGATGTAGGCGGAGACGTCGCCCGCCTGCGTTTCGATGATGGGCAGAGCGGTGAGGGAGCCGTTGCCGTTTTCCTTGTTGAGGCGGGCGGCGCGCTCGAGGAGGCGGCTGTGCAGGTAGAAGACGTCGCCCGGGAACGCCTCGCGCCCGGCGGGGCGTTTGAGGACGAGGGAAATCTGGCGGTAGGCAACGGCGTGCTTGGAGAGGTCGTCGTAAACGATGAGCGCGTCCATGCCGTTGTTCATGAACCACTCGCCCATGGCGCAGCCCGAGAAGGGCGCGAGGTATTGGTTGGCCGGGTTTTCCGCGGCGGCGGCGGCGACAACCGTCGTGTATTCGAGCGCGCCCGCATCCTCGAGCGCCGAGATGGTGCGCGCGATGGTGGAATTCTTCTGCCCGACGGCGACGTAGATGCTGTAGACGGGACGGAAATCCGGGTCGCCGCTCTCCGCCCCCTGGCGGTTGATCTTGGCTTGGTTGATGATCGTGTCGATGGCGATCGTCGTCTTGCCTGTGGCGCGGTCGCCGATGATCAGCTCGCGCTGCCCGCGGCCGATGGGGATCATCGCGTCAATGGCCATGATGCCGGTTTGCAGCGGCTGGTCGACGGATTTGCGCGGGATGATGCCGGGAGCGATTTTCTCGACCGGGTAGAACTCCTTGGCGTCGATCGCACCCTTGCCGTCAATGGGATTGCCGATGGCGTCAACGACGCGCCCGAGGAGCGACTTGCCCACCGGCACGGAGAGCAGGCGGCCGGTCGAGCGCACGGTGTCGCCCTCCTTGAGCTTCTCGGCTTCGCCGAGGCACACGCAGCCGACTTCGTCTTCCTCAAGGTTGAGCGCAATGCCGGTGATGCCGCCCTCGAACTCCACCATCTCGTTGAACATGACCTCGGAGAGGCCTTCGACTTTGGCGACGCCGTCGCCCACGGAGGCGACGATGCCGGTGTTGGTGCGGTCGACCGACGTGGAAAGGTCGGCGATCTCTTTTTCAATCTGCTCGAGAATCGAACTCATGGTTTGGGTCGGAAAGGGAACGAATGTGCGGTTTGTGCGGTGTGCGTGGAAATCTTAGACGAGCGCCTCGGCGGTGGCGCGCTCGAGCCCGCGCAGGCGCGCGGCGACGGAGGCGTCGTAGACGACGTCGCCGAGGGTGAGGCGCAGGCCCCCGAGGAGGCCGGGGTTGTCGCGCAGGCGATGCCCGAGCTTGCGTCCGGCGCTTTCGCCGAGGGAGGCGACGGCGGCCTCGACCGACGACGTGTCGACCGGCCCCGCGTGCTCGACAAGCACCTCGCGCAGGCCCAGCTCGTGCTCCACGCAGCGGCGGAAATAGACAAGAAAGGCGCGCCGCGCGGCGACGGGCCGCCGCCCGAGAACTTTGTCAAGGACAGCGTGCAGCTCGTCCGCCCCGCTGTCACCCGCCTCCGCGAAGAGGCGCGCGAGCTTTTTCGCGAGGCGGCGGTCCTTGGGGTCCAGTTTACGGGTCATCGGGCGGGAGAAAAGGGTCGGTTCAGTTCAGCGCCGAGATTTCGCGCGAGGCAGAGGTGTTGAGGCTCTTTTTCTCCTCGTCGGTGAGTTCCTTGCGCAGGACCTTGCCGGTCGTGAGGACGACGAGGCGGGCGATTTCGCCCCGCACCTCGGCGAGGATGCGCTTGCGCTCCAACTCGTTGGCTTCATCGGCGCGCTTGCGCATCTCCTCGATCTGGCGGGCGGTGTCGTCGCGCATGCGCTCCTCGAAGGCGGCGGCGTTGTTCCGCGCTTCTTTGAGGATCTTCTGCGCTTCGGCCTGCGCCTCCTGCAGAATCTGCCCCTGGCGCTTTTCCGATTCGGCGAGGCGCGTCTTGGCCTCCTCGGCGAACTGAAGCCCGTCGGAGATCTTGCGCTGGCGCTCGTCGAGGGTGGCGACGACCGGCTTGAAGGCAAAGCGGTAGAGCAGGTAGGCGACGATCGCGAAGTTGACGACCTGCGCAATGAGGATCGGCCACTCCACCCCGAAGCGGCCCGCCACTTCGGCGATTTTGTCGGCCGGGCCCGCCGAGGCCTCGGCCAATACTGTGGGTAGGAACGTCAACATGACGGCGAAAAGGAAAAAATCCGCGGGCGGCGCCGGTGTGCGGCGCTGCCCGCGGCAAAGGGTTAGGCGAGGAAGATGACGAAGAAGATAATCGCCTCGGCAAACGCCATGGCGACGATCGATTGCACGAGGATCTTCGTGCTGGCGCCGGGGTTGCGGCCCACGGAGTCACAGGCTTTGTAGCCGATGAGCGCGATCCCGAGCGGGATGGCGAGTGCCGCCGCGGCAACAACGAGGTTGCCGGAGATTTCAGCGAGGAGGTTCAACATGATGTGTTCTTATTGGTTGGTTTGTGATGTTTACGGGTTTTTCCCCGCCGCCCACGTTAGCACCACACCCGCGTGGCGGGTGTCGAGGCGGTCCCGGAGGCCGCCATGGTCACAGCGGAGAAAAGAAAATCAATGCGCATGGGCGTCGTCGTCTCCATGGTTGCACACAAGGCCGATGTAGATCGCCACCAGCACCGTGAAAATAAAGGCCTGCACCACCCCCACCATCACTTCGAAGAGGTAGAACGGGATGGGGACCACAAAAGAAAGCAGGCTGCCGATGTGGTCCAAAATGCGGTCACCGGCAAAGAGCTTGGTCATACTCTCGAGGAGGTTCTCCCCCCCGAAGATGTTGCCGTAGAGGCGGAAACTCAGCGAAAGCGGACGGAAGGCGATGGACACCATCTCAATCACGCCCACCAATAAAAAGATCGGAATGAGGAGCAGGTAGATGAAAAACGGCGTCTCCTTTAGGTCGGCCTTGTTGCCGAACAGTTCGAAAAGGAACATACGCGGTCCGGCGTAGCGCAGGCAGTAGTAGAGCCAAGCCACCATGGCGGCGAGGGCGAGGCCGAGCGTCATGTTGAGGTCGGCGTTGGCCGGGCGCACCCAGTAGAGGAGCGTGCCCTTGTCGTCGTAGTAGCCGAACGACCCCACCCCCGGAAGCATGCCGCTCCAGTTGTGGATCATGATGAACACGAAGAGCGCCAGCAGGAACGGAAAAGCGCCCTTCATGGCGTGCTTGCCGACGATCGGTTCGAGGAGGTCCTTCAGCCCGCCGACGAGGCTCTCCACGATGGCCTGGCCCTTGCCGGGGACGAGGGTCGGTTTGCCCACCATGCGCCGCACGATGAGAATAAGTGCGAGCGACACGACCCACCCCGTCAGCATGGAGTTGGTGATTGGGATGCCGAAGAACCACGTCGGCTCCGTCAACTTGTAGGCGTAAGGACTCACGCCCTCCGCCGCTGCGGATGCCGTTGCCAGGAGAAACACGGGAACTGAGAAAAGCAGACGGTTCATTCGAAAACCCGATTCAGGGAAGCGCCGGACCCGCACCTCCCTTTTGAGCCGGAAAAAAGAACAGTCTTTGCATGCCGCCTCCACCCCCGTCAACCCCCGATTGCCCACAATTCCGAATCCTTTTGGCGTTGCGTGGTTGGCCGCGATTCACAGAGCGTTCATCCACAGACCATGGGCAAACAGCAACGCACAGCGATCTCCCCCACGCGGGCAGAGGATTATCCCGAGTGGTACCAGCAAGTCATCCGCGGCGCGGATCTCGCCGAAAACTCGCCCGTGCGCGGGTGCATGGTCATCAAGCCGTGGGGCTACACGCTCTGGGAGCGCATGCAGCACGACCTTGACGCCAAGTTCAAGGCCACCGGCCACGTC
>SLLG01000248.1 GCA_007134215.1 Opitutales bacterium
TCCACGCCGCGAGGATAAACAGCATGTGCGCCAGAAACGCCACCCATCCACTTGTCGACGGCACGCCGGACCCCGATGATCCGCCGCAGTCACCGGACAGCGGCGGCACGTCTGCGTCCGCTTTACCCACAATGTTTTCACAGTATCGGAAAAGCTGAAGCTGTCAAAATGGGCCTGTTGCTTTTGCCGTTTTCCGGCGGCGTCCGGCATGGAAGGTGCGGGATCGCCACGAAACAACCGGCATGTGCAGAAGCGACACCACTCCCGCTCAAATCGACCGGGATCGCGTATCAGTTGCCGGTCGAGGACGGCGAGGTGCCCGAGCAGCCGGTCTCCGGTTTCACCAAAAAAGGCGGTGCCCGCGTAGCTAGCGGCCCCAAGCGGACCAAGGTCATTGTCGGCGGGAAACAAATTCGCCACACGGTCGGCGACAACGAAAACCTCCCGCAGCTCAATGCACTTCCCGCCACCAAAGGAGCGAGGGCGGGCCGAACTCCAGCCAGTCCCCGGGTTGCTGATGGGCGACGAGGATGCGAACGAGGACGAAGTCCGCCTCCGCGGGCGGCTCGATGAACTGCCGCAACGGCACGGCGCGCCAATGGCGGCCCTCCGGCAAGCGCACGTCCGTCTGCGGTCCGACGAGCGCACCGGCCGCGCTCCCCCAGCGCACCGAAAGCAGCGCGTAGGCACCCGGGCTCAGCTCGCCGCGCACGGACACCTCGGCGCGGCCCACATGGTCCGCCCGCACCGGCGTCCACTGCCACAGAGACGTTATCTTGTGATTCTCCATACGCAGCACGGGCCTGCCGTCCGGTCCCGGCCGGCCCTCGGCGATGAGGCCTTCCCACGGTTCCACCTGGCTGCGCCACGGCCCGGGGAGGTCGAGGCGGTAGGGCAATCCGGCAACTTGCCCGCCCGTGCGGTCGCCCGCTTGCCAAAGCCTCGCGCCGAAGACCTCCTCCGCTTCCGGCGGGTCGAGCCTCCCGTCCAGCCATGCCCGCGCCGTCGGTCCGGGCTCATGCAAGAGGTAGGGCGAGAGGTCAGTGCGCGCGACGGCGAGGGGGTCTTCATTCCAAAGCGTCTCCGTATATTCTTCAAACTCCCTGCGCGCCTCCTCGTAACGGTCGAGCGCGGCACGGAAGGAAACGTCCGGCGGTGCCTCTGCGTAGAGCGCATCCGCCAATTCCCGCCGGGTCTCCACCATTTCCAGAAACCGCTCCGAAAGGGCGAAGCCGCGCGAAACAAAACGCACCCGTTCGGCATAGGGAGACCGCGTTCCCGCCGCATCCGCCGCCGCGTCGAGGTAGCCTCGCAGGGCACGCCGCGCACCCGGCGGAATGACGACAGCCTGCGACTCGTTGCGGAAGTGCTTCAGCCAATACGGAGGCCCGTCCTGCGTGCGCCACTGCTCCTCCGCGAGCGCGAAGAAGCGCTCCATGGGAACCGCCGCCGGACCGTGGAAACGCTTGAAATACTCCGCCCAAAGCGCCTCCACGTCCTTGTGCGGATCCGACAGGAGCCGGGCGATGATCCACGGCTGCGGTCCGTCCAAAGCCCAGTTCGGCGTCATCTCTGTGAAATAGTCCGTAAAGCCCGCCTCGCGGGCGTTGCGCAGGTGCTCCGCAAAATGGCGTACATAGATGCGCGGTATCAGGAAATTCCGCCCATACGAGTAATCATACAGCGACAGCCGTTCCGCCCCGGACTCTCCCCATGCCCGTACAAGTGCCAGTTCCTCCTCGCGGAAAGCAGCATCGTAGAACTGGCTGCGGTCCGCCGTGAGGATGGGAACTACCTGAGGATGGAGCGGAAACGAAGGCACGTTTTCCGACCAGTAGTAGGCGAGCTGCGTAACGTAGCGTCCGGGATGGCTCGCCTCGAGGTGCTCCGCCACGCGGTTGGTAAACTGAAAGACGAGGTCGCTGTAGTCGGGACGCTGCCGGAACCAGCGCGGCGGATAGACCCAGCGCAGTGTTTCCTCCGACTCACCGTAGACGAGACCGTCGTTGGTCCCCACGGGAAAGGCTTCAGTATCCGGGTTCGCGTCGAAAAACGCTGCCGCCGCCTCGGCCACGAACTCCGCCACTGCCTCCGATCCAAGGTCGGGATTCCAGTTCGACCGGCTTCGTACCGGCGGCTCATACCGCTCACCGTCCACGAGCGGAAACAGCTCCGGACGCTCCGCGAACATCTCCCGTGTGATAATCCGGTCGAGGTAATGGGCTCTGGCGAGGCGCGGCGTAAGGTCATTGGCCTGTGCCCATTCCCCCGCCGCTCCCGCCTGCGTGCCCCCGATGGCGCGCGTGAGAAAAGCATTCGCCCCCGGGCGCGGCGCCGGCGCGCCCGGCTCGTAACCGATCTCTCCCGGCATAAACCAGCGTTCCAACGGCAGCGCCTCCACCGGGTCCGCCGCAAGTCGTTCCGCCTGCGCGTGCCGGAAACGCTCCGCATGCGCCCGCCGGTCGGGATTGCCCGCCACCGACGCCCACACCACCAATCCGGCGGCCGTCGCCGTAAGCATCCGCCACTTTCTCCGCTTGTCCATGCGCGCCATCGTCCGCCATCCAGCGCGCGCGGTTCAAACCCAAACAGATGCAACGGGGGCATCCGCCCTCACCTCCGCCTCCCCGAGCACGCCGACCCCGCACGAGTTTGCGGCGGAATGCGCGGATCCGGCGCAGAGACTGGCTTTTTGCACTTGAATCGCAGGGTCATCGTGTGGCGGAATCCGCAGGTGCGCATCACACACGATTTCCCATGGTTTCGCCGTGCGGCCTTAGCAGCGGCGGTCGGCGCAGCGTTCCTCATTCTGGCAGCGACACATGCCCCGGGGCAGCGCGTTCACCTCGGCATCGATGTCCTCGCCGAGCGTGGTTTCGCGCCGCTCGAAGGCAAACGCGTGGGTCTCCTCACCCACCCCGCCGGGGTCAACCGCGACGGAGTCTCGACCAT
Organism: Opitutales bacterium; assembly: GCA_007134215.1. Taxonomy (GTDB): domain Bacteria; phylum Verrucomicrobiota; class Verrucomicrobiia; order Opitutales; family Oceanipulchritudinaceae; genus SLLG01. The sequence goes on from SLLG01000248.1 coordinate 2,953, forward strand.
CCAGGTCCTGCACCGCGATCGGCGGGTGAATCTCGTCGCCCTCTTCGGTCCGGAGCACGGAATCTACGGCGACGAACGCGCCAATGTGCCGGTCGACGACCGCATCGACGAGCGCACCGGGTTGCCGGTCTTCTCGCTCTACGGGCGCTACCGGCGGCCCACCCGCGAAATGCTCGACCGCATCGACGTGATGGTCGTGGACCTGCAGGACCTTGGCGTGCGCAGCTACACCTACGTCAGCTGCATGCGCTATGTCATCGAGGAGTGCTTCAAGGCCGGCAAAGAAGTTATCGTCCTCGACCGCCCAAATCCCATCGGCGGCCTCAAGGTCGACGGCCCACCGCTGGAGGAGCGCTGGATGAGCTACGTGGGCGCCTTCCGCGTCCCCTACGTTCACGGCCTGACGATCGGGGAACTCGCCCGCATGTCCAAAGAAAAACCGGGCGTCCTCGACATCCCGGACAACATCCGCCGCCGCGGAAACCTCACAGTTATTCCCATGCGCGGATGGAGCCGTGACATGATGTGGACAGACACCGGCCTGCGCTGGATTCCGACGTCTCCCGCCATTCCGGACCTTTCCGCCGCCATGGGCTACAGCATGACCGGACTCGGCACCCAGCTCGGCAACTTCCGGCACGGATACGGCACGCTCTATCCGTTCCGCCTCCTGCAATTTTCAGGGCGCTCGCCCGAGGCAATCGCCCGCGCCCTCACCGCGCGGAATATACCCGGCCTTGAGTTCCGCGTCATCCGCTTCGACGAAAACGGGCAGACCCGGCGCGGCGTGTATGTGTTTGTCGACGACTGGGACGCCCTGCGCCCGACGGAGGTAAGCTTTCACATGATGGCGCTGGCCTGCGCGTGGGCCGACCGCAATCCGTTCAGCGCGGCGACCCGCGCCCAGCGCGAACTCTACCTCAAACACGTCGGCGACAGCGACTGGTGGGAGGAAATCACGACACGCGGCGCGGACGCCGACGTGCGCGGCTTCGTCGAACGCTGGGCACGGCAGGCGCGCGCCTTTCAGGCCGAAAGCCGCCAGTGGTGGCTCTACCAATAAGACGGAGGACTGACCTGCGAAGCGGGGATAGACAAAACGCCCGCCGCAGGTTCAACTCGCGCAATGCTCCCCGACCACCCCGCCCGTCACATCCACGGACTTTGGCATCCCGCCACATCCCGCGACGGTTACACGGTTGTCCTCTTCCGGCAGGCGATCAAAGCCACTACCGCGGCGGGCAGGCCGACGAAGCTGTGGATTACAGCAAGCCAGAGATTCAGGATTTGGCTGGACGGCACCGAAATCGCGGCGGGGCCGTCCCGCGCGGGGCGTGAGCATTGGGGAGTGGCGGAGATCCGCCTGAACGGCCTTTCACCGGGTGGCCATCTGCTCGCGGCCGAGGTCGTCCACTGGGGTCCGTCCGCAGGGAAGGGGCAAGTCGGCGGCCCCGGATTCTTTCTCGCCGCCGGAGCCGGTATCCGGGAAGACGCGTGGCGTTGTTTTCCGGATACAAGCCGGCAGCCGCTGCGGGAATCCACGGCGGCGGGACTTTCCGGCCACCGGGCTATCGGCGCGGGCGAGGCGTTTTCCGCCGCCGACTACCCGTGGGGATGGCAGCATCCGGATTTCGACGACACCGCGTGGACTCTCGCCGAGCCCGTTTCCGCGGAGACGGAGGCCAACCCGTGGGGCAACCGTCCGCTCGGCTGCCGTCTCGTTCCGGAACCGCTCCCACCCATGAAAGCCGCTTTGCACCCATGGCGGCGGCGGTTCGCCGACGGGCAATGGTCCGGTGCCACGGGGGACGCCGTGCGCCTTCCCCCGCATGAACGGGCGAGGTTTGTCTACGACGCCGGCGTTGTCCTGACCGCTGTCCCCGCTCTCCGCTGGTCGGGAGGCGAAGGCAGCCGCATCCGCCTCACATGGTGCGAAGCGCCTATCGCCGAAGACGGACGCAAGGGCGACCGCGATTGTATCGAAGGATGCACGCTCCCGGGCCAGACCGACCGAATCGTCTGCGACAGCGGCGAAGGGCGGACCTGGTCCCCCGCGTGGATCCGCGCCTTCCGCTACCTTGTCGTCGACGTGGAAACGGGCGGCGAGCCTCTTCGGATCGATCCGCCTGTGATCCGGCGCACCGGCTTTCCCGTCGAGCCGACCCTGCGCATTGATCCGGAGGATACGGACGACCTCCCGTGGGACCGGCTTCGTCGCGTAAATCTGGATACGGCGCTGGCCTGCGCGCACGAAACCTTTTTTGACTGCCCCGGCTGGGAACAGGCGCAGTTTTCCGGAGATGCCCGCATCCAGGCGCGCCACCACTACCTGCTCGCGGGAGAAGACCGCCTCGCCCTCAAGGCCATCCGCGATCTCGCGGCATCGCCCCTGCCCTCCGGACTCCTGCCGAGCCACGCGCCGTCATCCTTTCATCAGGTGATCGCCACATACAGCCTTCAATGGATCGGCATGCTCGAAGATTTCCGCGTCTACCGTGGACGGGCGGAGGCGATCACACCGTTTCTCCCGCAGGCACGGGCGATCCTCGAATGGTTTCTCGCGCGGCGGCGGACAGACGGGCTGCCCGGATACATCGACGAACCGCTCTTTTTCGACTGGGCTACGGGCTTCACGGCGGGATGCGCGCCGCAGGACACCGACGGGGGCTCGGCGGCGGCGGGCGCACTCCTCGCGGAAGCCTGCGGCTGGATGGCGGCCCTCGAAGTGTTCGCCGGCCACGCCGCATTTGCCGGACACTGGAAAGAGGCAAAGGCAGGGCTGCTGAAGGCCCTCGACATTTGCCGCGACCGGCGGAGCGGAAGGCTCGCCGATACGCCTTCGGCACGGTCGTTTAGCGTCCACACCCAAGTGCAGGCGGCGCTTGCCGGCTATTGGCCGGAAGCCGGGGCCGCCGCCGTTCTCACCGCGGCGCTCGATGCGCCCGGCGTCATCCAGCCGGGCACACTCTACTACCGCGCACACCTCGCGGAGGCCCTCCGGCGTTGCCGCAGCCATGCGCGGGTCTTCGGCCTATTCAGGCACTGGTTCGAAATCCTGAAAACAGGCGGCATCACGACATGGCCCGAGAGCGACAAAAACCCCCGCAGCGACTGCCACGGCTGGGGAGTCATGCCCGATATCGAGCTGGTCCACACGGTCGCCGGGCTCGCTCCGGATCCGTCGGTGCCCGGCTGGGGAAGCTGCCTCCTCGATCCGTATCCGGGGACATTGCGCGCATTTTCCGTGGACGTCCCGCACCCGCGGGGCGGGATCCGGCTCAAGGTGGAGCGCACCGGCGGGAGGCTCCGTATCGACCTCGATTCACCCGTGGAGGTCCTTGTGGTTCCGGCAGGCACCCTCCTTGCGCCGGGAAAACACTCGCTCGAACTCCCGTGCCCGGTCTGACCCGCTCCACGGACAAAGCTTGTCGCCCTGGTCCGCCTGCAACCACACTGTAACCAACGATGCAACAACCGAACATTCTCCTTATCACGACCGACCACTGGCCTTGGAATCTCTTCAGCGGCACGGGCCACCCCGTCGTGCAGACGCCGACCCTCGACAATGTCGCCCTCGCCGGAACGCGCTTCAGCTCCGCTTACTCCGAGTGCCCCGTTTGTATTCCGGCCCGCCGCACGCTCATGACCGGCATGACACCGCGGCACCACGGCGACCGCGTCTACAAGGACCGGCTGGAAATGCCCGCCGTCCCCACCCTCGCCGGAACGCTCGCGGGCGCGGGATACCAGTGCTATGCGGCGGGCAAACTGCATGTTCATCCCCGCCGCGACCGCATCGGCTTCCACGATGTGCAACTGCACGAGGAGGGGCGGCGCTCGCCCGGCGCGGTGGATGACTACGAATGGTTCCTCGCCGACGCCGGACAGCATGGCCAGGCCTTCGGGCACGGCATGGGCAACAACAACTATGAAGTCCGCCCGTGGCACCTCGCCGACGCGCTGCACCCGACAAACTGGACCACGGACCAGACCATCCGTTTCATCAAGCGCCGCGACCCGCGCAAACCCGGATTCTGGTACTGCTCCTACGCGGCGCCCCACCCGCCCCTCACGCCCCTGCGCGAATACCTCGACCTCTACCGCCGCCTCCCA
>SLLG01000325.1 GCA_007134215.1 Opitutales bacterium
CATGACCGAAGCGCGCGGATCGGCGGGAAACCCCCCGCTGATCAAGGGCCCCGGGCGCTCCGCCGTGAGCGATGCGACATCAGCGGCAAGCCGCCATGCCGTCGCGCCGCCGCCGCCTGCCGCCGAGGCCCATGCCGATCCAGCGTCGAAAGCGGAATTCGCACGGTAGCCGTCTTCCGCATGATAGGCCGCGCCGCCGACCACCCGGACCGGGCCCGCTCTGCCCGCGCCACGCACGCCCGCACGGCGGAGACCGTGACCGCCCGCCATCATCTCAAACATTCCGCCCTCCCCGGCGCCGCGCGTCGTGATCTTCACCACCCCGGCGACCGCGCGGCTGCCGTAAATCACTCCCTGCCCGCCGCGCAGCACCTCCACCCGTTCAATCGCGCCGAGCGGCACCTGCAACCAGTTCACACCGCCCATGTCCGGACGGTTCAGCGGCAGCCCGTCGACGAGCACAAGGACCCGCCCGCCGCCCGCACCAAACCCGCGCAAACCGATTTGCGCGTCGGCAGGAGATCCGCCCGTGCTCCCGAAGCGCACATGCGGCGCGCGGGCGAGCAGCTCGCGGGTGTCCGCCAGCCCGGAGAATCCCGGCAAATCCGGCGACAGCACCGATGCGGATCCGGGATAGGACGCGGCAGGCACCGGAAAATGCGTCGCCGTGACCACCTGCGGGTCCAGTTCATGGGCGTCTCCTCCGCCGAGAACTCCCGGCACAGCCCAGCACGCAGCCAGAAGCAGGCGCGACAGCCATGGCCGGACGCACGCCATCGCCTAGGCCTTCCGGCGCCGCCGCAGCGCCAGCGCCCCGCTCAACGCGGCAAGCCCGAACACCAGCGCCGCGAGACGCGGCTCCGGCACCGCGACCAGACCATCCATCGCGAAAAAGGCCGGCGTGTTCATGCCGAAGTCACCCACGTCGCTCGAATCCATCGTGAATTCAAGACTGTGCACGCCGCCGCCGAGTGTCGTCAGGTCGACCACCGTCCACTCGTCGAGAATGATGTGTTCGCCAGCGTCCGCCGCGCGGAAATCCGCGAGCCACACTTCCACCTCGCCAATCGCTGCCTCGGCCGCGTCGAGTCCGCGGATCGTCAGGCGGAAAAAATCCTCGTCCTCCGCCGTGAACTGTTTCGAAAACGAATCCCCGTGCGTCATCGAGGCCCACGCGTACAGCACATTGGTCACCGCCATGCTCTGCGGCTCCCGCCGCTCCGCCGGAAGGTCCAGCCGCAAGGATCCGCCGACAAAGGCCACCGCGAAATTCTCCCCGGCGAACGCACCGCCCGCACGCGTTTCGTACTGGTAAGGCAGAAAATTCCCCGAGGCCAAGTCAGCCGCAGAGACTTCCGAGGTCGTGCGGTTGCTGTAGACAAAATCCTGCCACACGTCCCACATGCTATTATAGTTGTTCGGGAAGAACACGCCCCCAGACGTGAACCCGCCCGCTTCGTCGGCGCCGTTATAATAGCTCTCCGCCGCCAGCGAGAGATCCCCGAAATCCACCATCGAGGCCCACGCCCCTGAAGGAACAAGGCCCGCCGCCAGAGCCGCCCACGGTCTCCACAGGCTCGTTTTCCATTGTGATCTTTTCATCCCCTCCACTCCCAACCCGTCCGAAGCCCCTCCGCAAGCCTTATTGGCACAAAAATGCCATTAAGGCGCCGCCCCCTTGTACTACCACCCCGGTCCTCCCGCCGCCGCCGCTCGTCAAATATTATAACCATGAGTAAAATTAAAATTTATGGAGACATATAATTCGCCCGAGTTTTCTTCCGGAGATCTGACGGCAAGCGAAACCCCGCGCCACATTCCTGCCCGGTATCACTCCTACGGTCGCGGTAGAAATAGAAATCCCGCAGATATAATTATTGCCAAAAAACAGCTATCATTTCATTTATTTGACTGGCGGAGCAGCGGGACTCGGGGGGGGTCGGCGACGTGTGCCTTGATCACGGAAGGGCGGGGAAAATGCGTTGGCTTCGGCTTGCCAGCGGGCGGCGGGTGGCCGTGGATGGGAGGATGTCGACGCGCCAACGTGTAATTGTCTTTGCCATCGGCGTTGTTCTGGGGATCACGCTGCTGTCGCTCATGCCGCGCCCGGACCGTTCGGAGCGCCAGCGCCATCCGTGGCACGAACAGACCGCGCCGGACGGGTATTATCCGCTCACGGTGAAGGACGGTTTTGGGCGCGAGGTCGTGGTCGAACGGCAGCCGCGGTGGTTTATCTCGCTTGCGCCGAGTGTCACGCAAATGCTTTTTGCCATGGGCATGGGCGACCACCTAATGGCGGTGACCGACTACTGCGACTATCCGGCGGGAGCCGTCGAAATCCAGCAAATGGGCCGGAGCATCGGACGGATGGACACGCCCGATCTCGAGCGGATCCTTGAATTCGCGCCCGACATTGTCCTCGGATCGACGCACACCGATATCGCCATCTTCCGCCGCCTGCACAACCCGCCGCGCACGACAGCGCTCGCATTGCGGCACGACAGCATGGAGGATGTGTTCGCGGACATCGCGACGCTCGCGCGCCTGACGGGCGTGCCGGGGAAGGGGGCCCGCCTACTGAGTGACCTGCGCGGCCGTGTGGCGGAAGCGGCGGCGGAGGTCCCTCTGCACGAGACGGCCCCGCGGGTGCTCTACCTGCTCGGCATCGACGCCGGCCTTTCGCCGGGCTTCGCGCCCGGGCGGGGGGCGTGGATCAGCGACCTCATTGAGCGCGCGGGCGGCGAAAGCGTGACCGCCCGCCTCGCCCAGCAATGGGGCACACCATCCCCCGAGGCCCTGCTCGACCTCGCCCCCGAGGTTCTCATCGTCACGGACGGGCGCACACCGGGCGAACAGGAGGCGCTGCGCCGCAGGATCGAACGCTTGCCCCGCCACGGCCTCTGGGCGGAGATCCCCGCCGTGCGCGAGAACCGCATCCACATCGTCGATCCGGATTTGTTCGCCATTCCCGGTCCGCGCATGCCGGAGATGCTGGAGGTGCTCGTGCAGACCATTTGGCAAGAGAGCGGCCGGTATTGAGGGGCGGGCACCCGCAAGCGGCTCTAGCCCGGTGAACGGATTCCCCGGTTCGGGCACGGGATCTTCGGGCGTGTATTCGATCGTCAGCTTCGGCCGGAGCACCGGATTTCCGGTTTCCCGACTGTGGAAGCGCTTTGCCGAGGTCTGTGATCGCGCAGGCCGGTTTTTCAGCCGCGCTCGCTGCGGGCGGGGGAGACGGGGTTCGCCGTTTCCGCGGGAGATTCCGACTGTGCCGCGCTGTTGGCGGCGTCGGGTGTCGGCGCGGGCCGGTGCTCGGCACGTTTTTTCGCGAGTTCGCGCATGTCCACGGCGAGATCGGACTCGTCGTAGATCTCTTCGCCGATCAATTCCTCGAAAATGTCCTCCAAAGCGACGACCCCTGCGGTAGAGCCGTATTCATCGACGACGACGGCGAGTTTCTTGTGCGTGCGCAGCAGAAGCTGCAGTGCGTCAAGAGCCGACGCGGTCTCCGGCACAAAGACCGCCTTTTTCATCACTTCGCCCATGCTGAGGTGGTCTTTGTCCTGCCCGTAGGCCTGCAGGAGATCCCGCCGCTTCACGATGCCCACGATCTCGTCAAACCCGTCGGCATAGACCGGGATGCGAGAGAAGGGCAGTTGCCGGAAGTCCTTGCACACCTCGCCGACCGTCTGGTCCTTGGAAAGAAAGGTCGTCACCGTGCGCGGCGTCATGATGTCAGCCACGTAAACGTCGTCGAGGCTGAGCGCGTTGGTGATGAGGTCGCGCTCGCTCCCGGTGAGGGCGCCCGCCTGGGCCGAACGCTCGGCGAGGAGCCGGATCTCTTCTTCCTGCTCCTCATGACTGGGCATCTGGTTGCGCACGACGTTGCGCAGCATTTTCGAGGCGATCCACGCAAACGGTGCCATGGCGATACACACGATCCAGAGCGGGTAGACGAGGTAGATCTGCAAAACCTTGCGGTGGGCGACCCCGATATTCTTCGGCAGAATCTCCGAGAGGATGAGGATACCCACGACCATACCGGCGGTGACCCACCCGAGGATGTCGGGCCGCCCCGGAAAAACCGCCACCGTGACCGCGCCGACGAGCGACATTCCCGCCGTGTTCGCGACCGTGTTGAGGGTGAGGATCGACGTTGTCGACTGCTCGATGCGTTCCTTGAAACGCTGCAACCGCGCCCCGACCTTCGCGTGGCGCTGCTTCAGACTTTCGATCTCCGCAGAGGTCGTGCTGAGAATAAACGCCTCAAGCAACGAACAGAACGCGGATATCCCCAGCGTCAGGACAATGACGAAGACCAGCGCGCTCATCTCGCCGAAACAAATCCCTCCGCCGCGCGGAGTTCACAGGCACGAAAATACTCCTGACGCCGCCTACCGTCAGGCTCCGGATCTTCACTGGATGATTCCGAAATCATGCTAAAACCTAGTATAGGATACCATTTTACCGGAAATAGCAAGTCCGGAAGACCGCGCCCGCGGGTCCGGATCCGGGTCCGGCCGCCGGACCGGCAGCGAGAAGGAAACCGCCGCGCGGATGGTCCACCCGCGCCCATTTCTTCCCTCACGGCTGATCCCGCGGCGCGCGGCCTGCGGAAAATCGAACGTCCGGGGTTGAAAGAGAGCGAAAAATGATCCTCGTTAAACATTGACAGTGATTGCGCCCGTCGTGTTAGGGCTAAGGCTAACGAAATCAAGCACCATCCAGAAGATTGATTTGAGAAGCGCAATCTCAGGGAATCACCTAAAATCAGACACACAGCAGACAGCATGAAAAAACAAACGCAGTTCCGCGAAACGAAACAACGCAACGCCATCCGGGCCGCGCTCGACGCCACAGGGCGCCCCCTCTCGCCGCTTGAGATCCTCGAGCTGGCCGGGAAAGAGGTGCCCAGGCTCGGGATCGCCACCGTCTACCGCAATATCCGTTCGATGGTGGAGAACAACGAACTGGTGAGTGTGGACCTCCCCGGTCAACCGGCGCGCTTTACGCTGCCCGAACACAAGAACGACCACGTGTTCGTCGATGCCCCGTCGAACGAGGTCTACACCTTCGAGGCACCCGTCTCCGCTTTGCAGAAGCTGCTCCCGCGCGGTTTCAAGGCGGACACCGTTTCGATCTACGCCACCGGCACGGTGGGCGTGATGGCAAAGCGCGCCGCCGCGAAAGCCGCCGCTGAAACCGCCGCCCCCGCCGATCCGGCCCCGGCGCCGAAAAAGGCTTCGAAGAAGGCGGCCAAGAAAGCGGCGAAGAAGGCGGGCAAGAAGGCGGGCAAAAAAGCCGCCAAGAAGACTTCTAAAAAAGCGGCGCGCAAGGGCGCGCGTAAACGCGCTTCCTGACCGGCCGCAGTCAGTTGACTTCGCAGTCGTCGAACAAAGCGACGGCGGCGACAGCGAGGGCGTGCGTGACACGCCCTTCGCGTATCCACGCGCGGAACTCCGTGACGGACACCGTGCGGGCCGCCGTCTCTTCGTTGAGATCGCCGCCGACCTCGCCGTGCGGCACGGCGTCGCGGATGAGAACGAAGTGGCAGCGATTGGCCTGGAGCGCGGGGTTGGGGTGCAGAACGCCGAGCATGCCAGCGACGCGCCCGACGTAGCCCGTCTCCTCCTCCAGCTCGCGCGCGGCGGCGGCGGCGGGCGTCTCCCCGGGGTCCATCAACCCGGCGGGCAACTCCCATGTGAAATCGCTCACACCGAAGCGGAACTGCCGCACGAGAACGATTTCCCCTTCCGGCGTCAGGGCGACGGCCACGACCCAGTCCGCCACATCGATGATGTAGAAGTCGCCGCTTCTGCCGTCGCCCGCGTGCACACAGCGGTGCCTGCGGATGGAAAACGGTCCGCAGTCCGCGTGGAAGTCATCCCGTTCGACACGCCAGCGCGAAGGCACGCCTCTCACTCCTCCGGAATGAAGATGCGCTGCCCGATCTGGAGCCGGTTGGGGTTCACCCCCGGATTCGCCTCCATCAGACGGCTGAGCGGGACGCCGTAGCGGCTCGCGACTCTCGACAACGTGTCGCCGCTCTCGATGACATGCACGGTGCCCTCGGGCGCGTCGGCGGCGGGGGGACCGTCGTTGTTATCGGCGGCGCGCGGAGGGGCGGCGGCCGTGCGGGGCGCGCCGCGGCGCACCTCGTCGAGCGTATCGACGATCTCCTGCATCCGCCCGGTCATCTCGTTGATCGCGTTGCGGTTGGTCCGCACATCGCGCGTTACCGTTTCAAATGCCCGCTGGGAATCGTCGCGCAGGGAGCGCAGTTGCCGGTCCAGCTGGCTGATCCGCGCCAACTCCGTGCCCGCGCGCTCAAGACGTCCGTCGAGGTCCTCGTAGCGGCGGTCGAGGCTCTCGCGCAGGTCCGCGGTGGGATCGGGCCGCGCCGACTGTTCGGCACGCAGTTCCTCGACCATCTCCTGGGCGCGCTGCGCCTGCACAAAGCCGAAGAGACCGCACCCGACACCAACCAACGCCACCACCAAGGCACCCGCACCGAGCATCCAGCCCGAGCCGGACGACTTCTCCAGTTCCGATACCTCGAAGGGCTCCCCCTGCTCGCCTGCGTCACTCATTTGCCGCGGAGCGTAGGTTCCATGCCCCCCGTGGCAAGCAAGATACGCAGGACGCTTTCGAACCGAGACCCGGCATTTAACTTTCACCTTGCGGTTACGAGTGCAAACGGATTTCCGTGCCTTTACAAAACAACCAAGTCCCTCCGAAAATGAATACCCTTCCGGCCTGCGGTCGGCTACCCGTTCTATTATGCATGGCCTTATGCGGCTTCGGGGTTCCGCCGGAGCATGCGTTTTTTTCGATACGACCGCGGACGACCGGGCGTGGACTTCAGCGTCCGTCTATCCGTGGCTCTACTGGATGGGCGCGGGAATCTGGGCCGTCCACACAGCGGAAGCCGCGACAGGCAGATGATTCTACATCCGTTCGAGCGTGCGCAGGCCGAGGAGGTGGAGACCGGTTTCGAGGACGGCGAGGGTGCGGGCGCAGAGGCGCAGGCGGCGTGCGCGCACGGCGGTGTCGTCGACGATGACTTTTTCCGCGTTGTAGAAGCCGCTGAACTCCCCCGCAAGCTCGTAGAGGTAGCCGCAGAGCACGTGCGGGCGGTAGTCGGCGAGCGTTTGTTCGAGGACGGCGGGCAGGCCGATGAGTTTGCGCGCGAGGGCGAGTTCCCGCTCCGTCTCGAGCGGCGAGGCGGCGGCGAAGGCGTCCGCCGGGCTCTCCCCCGCCTTGCGGAAGATACTGTGGATGCGTGCGACGGCGTAGAGCAGGTAGGGTGCCGTGTTTCCCTCCAGTGAGAGAACGCGTTCCCAACTGAAAACGTAATCGCTGCTGCGGTTCTGCGCGAGGTCGGCGTATTGCACCGCGCCGATGCCGACGCACTCCGCGATGGCGGCGCGCTCGTCCTCGGGCAAGTCCGGCGCCTTTTCGTCGACAACGCCGCGTGCCCGCACGGTGGCCTCGCGCAGGAGGTCCTTGAGCTTCACCGAACCACCTTCTTTGGTCTTGATCGGGCGACCGTCCTCCCCGAGAACGGTGCCGAAGCTGAGGTGGCGCAGGCGCGGCAGTTTGCGACCGGTTTTTCCAAACCATTTTGCGACGGTGAGGAAGAGCTGCTCAAAGTGGTCGCTCTGGCGCGCGTCAACAATGTAGAGGATTTCGTCGGGGGCGAGCCGCTTCACGCGGTCGGCCACCGTGGCAAGGTCCGTCGTGGCGTAGTTGCTCGCGCCGTCGGCCTTGCGGATGATAAACGGCTGCTTCTTGAAGCGCGGGTGCTCCGGGTGGAAGACGACGAGCGCGCCCTCGCTTTCCTCCGCGATGCCCTCCGCCTCCAGCTCACGCCACACGGCGTCGACTTTGTCGCGGTAGTAGCTCTCGCCGAGGACTTCGTCGAAACGCACGCCGAGGAGGTCGTAGAGTTTCTGGAAGGCCTCGAGGCTCACCTCGGAAATACGCCGCCAGATGCGGAGGTTCTCCTCGTCGCCGCGCTGGAGCTTGACGAGTTCCGCGCGGATGGCGCCGGCGTTTTCCGCGCTCTCCTTGTAGGCGGCGTTGCCGAGCTTGTAGAGACGCTCCAACTCCGCCACGGGATCCGCGCCGGGGGCGTCGAGGTCGAACTTCTCCCGCTTGATCGCCCAGATGATCATGCCGAACTGCGTGCCCCAGTCGCCGAGGTGGTTGTCGCGCGTGACCGCCGCCCCGCAGAAGTCGAGGATGCGGCTCACGGCCTCGCCGATGACAGTGGAGCGGATGTGCCCGACGTGCATCTCCTTGGCCGTGTTGGGGGAGCTGAAGTCCACGACAACGCGCTGCCCGCCGCGGAGCGCCCCCGCCGCCTCGCGGAAGGCCGCCTCGCTCCCGAAGCGCGCCAGCCATGCGTCCAAATACACGGGGGAGAGCCGGAAATTGATGAAGCCCGGCCCCGCCAGCTCGAAGCTCACGCGGTCGCCGGGCAGATCGCCGCGCGCCTCCAGCGCCTCCAGCAGCGCCGTGCCGAGGGCGCGGGGATTGGCGCGCGCGCGCTTCGCGTGCGGCAGCACACCGTTGGCCTGGAAATCCCCGAAGTGGGGATCGGCCGGACGCACCTGCGGATCAAAATCCTCCCCGAGGCCCTCCAAGCCGCGCGCGGCGGCGCGCACGGCCTCGTCAATCATCTTCGCTGGCTGGAATCCGATATCCATAAGCCGATCAGCCAACAGCCTCCCGCCAGAGCGGGCAAGCCCGCAAAAACCGCGTGTAGTCTTGCCGGACATCTATCCGGATTCTCCGTGACCTATCGATTTTTCTTGAACTATCGCCTCACCAAGCCAACGTTTACAAGCTGCCCTGCCTAAAGGGCAAAAGCCATAACCAAACAATAAACCAAACTCATGAAAGCAACAAAAACCCTCGCGCTGACCCTTTTGGTCGGCCTCGCATCGTCGCTCTCCGGCCAAGGATTTCTCGGAGAATCCTACGGCGAAGCTTCCCTCGGCTACGCCAAACTGAAAGAAGGCAACTTCCGGCCCGACGGCTGGGGCCTCGGCGCCGCCGTCAACTTCCCCGCGCTCGACGTCGCCCAAGGCGTCGGCATCGACTTCAGGCTCGACGCCGGCTACGTGCGCCTCTCGGAGGGCGGGGCAAGCGCGCGCGCCCTCGGGGCCGGGCTGACCGTTCCGTTCTTCATCGAGACGGGTCCCGGCATACGCCCGTTCCTCGCCCCCAACGGCGGCGTCGTGCGCGCGCGCAGCGGCGGCGTGCGCGACACCTCCGGATTCATCGGGCTCACCGGCGGCGTGGAGCTGGAAGTTTCCCCGGAAATCTACGTCACCCCGACGATCGACTACAACTACGACACCGACGACAGCGTCAAGACGTGGTCCTACGGCATCGAAGGCGCCTACAATTTCGCGCCGCAATACGCCCTCTTCCTCGGCTACGAGTATTCCGACGTCCGGCGCGCAGGCAGCGGATACACGATCTTCGGCGGCATGCGCATGCGCTTCTAACGCGCGGTATCACCCGGCGAACTCACACCGCGACTCTCTTCCGACGCCGTCCTCCGGGACGGCGTCTTTTTTTCGGCACGGTCCGCGCAACACCCTCCGCTACCGCGGCACTCCGCGGCGGGTACAACCGGTCCCCGCGCCACTGCGGGCGTCGCCGCGCCCGGCAAAGCGCGGCATGCGGTTTCAGGGCGGGTGGGTCACGGCTCGAAGGGCTCGGCCACCCCCAGTTCCTCCTCGAGAGCCCGGATACGCTTGAGGATCACGGACTTCGCGGCCGCGGGATCGTCGTCGGGTAAGCGGGGATAGAGGTCGCGGTACCATCGGTAGGCAGCCCCGGTATGGCCGGTGGCACGCAGGAGTTCCCCGTGGACGCGGGCCGTGTAGTGGGGCGCGCCCGGACGCTCCCACGCCTCGCGGAAGGCTTGCGCCGCCGCCCGGCGGTCACCGAAGACATTGAGCAGAATGAGGCCGCGCTCGATTGAAAAGCCCGGCGAACCGGGAAACCGGTCCTCCGCCAGCGCAAGCAGCAGCAGCGCCCGCCGTGGAGCCGCCGGCAGCGCGTTTTCCGGCTCCCGCGCGCCCGCGCCGCTCCGCTCCCAGTGGGGAACGTCGTAGGCGAGGACGCGCGCCGCGTTCTTCCAGAACCACTTGTTTTCCGGAGTCAGGCGCAGGGCCCACAGCATTGCGTTCTCCATGCCCGCCGCGTCCCGTTCCTCCCAATACAGATAGCTGCGGATCCAGAGAAAATTGGATACACTCTGCCGGGTGCCCCCGAGCACACCGCGCAGAATAGCCGCTGCGGGGTCTCCCGCCTCCGGGCCGGGAGCCGCCGGCGCCGGAAGCATCCGCACCGAAGCCAGCGCCCCTCCGATGAGGACGATCCCCGCCAACAACCATGCTCCGTGCCTGACCATCGCGTGCCCCGTCGCTCAGCCCGCGCGGCGGTGGAGAACAAAGACCGCGAGCACCGCGTAACCCGCCGCAAAGAGAAGTCCGTAGAGGGAAATCGCAGTGACGCCGGACACCGTCACATCCGCGCCGTGGAGGAAGATGCCCGCCTGCAAGTACCGCAGATCCGGCACAAGTCGCAGGGCGGCCAGCAACAGCGCCGTCCCCGCGCCTCCCCCGCCCTGCCCCCATACCCCGGCGGCAATACCCTGCACCTCGCCGACAATGACGAGAAGGGTGCCGAGAAGCACCGCCACCGGCGCGGAGTCGACGACGGCGGCGGCAAGGTAGACCATCGAGGCAATGACAAGGAGTCGCAGCCACGCCACCCAGAGCGCGAAAAAGAATCCGTTCCACGGCAATCCGGCCGTTTCCGCGCTAGGCGAGTAGCGCCACGCAAGGACGGCCGTAACACCACCGGCGACCAGCACAAAGAGCGCCAGCGCCGCAGCCACCCCCGCGAACAGCCCCGCAAAAACGGTCCCGCGCCCGACTGGTCGCGCAAGGAGGAGATCAAGCGTTCCGAGTTCAAGCGCTTCGCGCAGAGTGGCCGCCGTAAGCACGACGGCAAGCACGGCACCGAAAAGCGCCAAAGCCCCGAAACAGAAATCGAGGACGAAACGCCGCGCGTCACCGCCGAAATCGATCTGCACGAGAAAGGTAGAACCAAGAACGAAGAACACCGCGAGCCCCGCGAAGCCCGTGAACAGCCGCCGCCGGCACAGGTCGCGGAACACAAAGGAGCCGAGACCGGCCGCCGCATGCAACGCACCCGGTAGTTCGCGCACCGTCTTCATCCGCCCCCTCCCTCCCGCGCCGTGCGCAGGCTTTCGAGGACGGATGCACGCAGGCCGCCCGAGGCCGATCGCTCCCACTCGATTTCCTCGGTGCGTAGCCACTGAATGAGCCGCTCCTCCGCCGACGTCCCGAGCCCCCGGAAACGGAAAACCGCCTCGCCCGCCCCGGCGGGCGCGCCCTCCGAGAGGACGCGCCCCTCAAACAATACACTCACCCGTCCGCACAACCGCTCCGCCTCGTCCAGCTCGTGCGTGCAGAGCACAACGGTCTTTCCCGCCGCCGTCCACTCCGCCGCCAGCCCGTGAAACGCCTCCTTGGCCAGCGGGTCGAGTCCCGTGGCCGGCTCGTCGAGGATGAGCAGCTCCGGGTCGTGCAGGAGCGCCTGCGCCCAACCGAGGCGCTGCCGCATCCCCTTCGAATAGGTGCGCACGGGCCGGTTCGCGTAGTCCGCGATCCCCGTCAGCACCGCCGCCCGTTCGACCGCTTCGCCTGTTTCCCTGCCGGACAGGCCGCCGAGCCGGACGAGAAGGCGCAGATTCTCCGCCCCCGTGGATTGCTCGAAAAACGATAGTCTTTCCGGCAGGTACCCCACCCGCCGCAGGTACGCCCGCCCCGCCGCCGCCTCGCCGAAGAGCACGCACCGCCCCGCGTCCGGCCGCGCCAGCCCCATGAGGAGGCGGAGCGCAGTCGATTTCCCGGAACCGTTCGGCCCGAGCAGACCGAATACTTCGCCCGCGCGCACCGTCACATCGATGCCCCGCAGCGCCGCAATCCGCCGCCCGCGCACGCGGAAGCTCTTTCTCAGTCCGCGAATGACAACCGGCGGTTCCACGGCGTGGGGTTCCCTCAAACGCAGCCCGATCAGGCAATGGAAAAGCCGTCAAAGCGGTCCGGCGGCGTCTGCCCGCGCTCCTCCGTTTCCCGGATAAAGTCGCTCATCCGGTCGGTCAGTTCGTCGATGAAGGCCTTCACCTCGTCGGGCCGCCCGACGGCATCCAGCCGCACGCGCCCGTCCGGAAGATTGCGGACCGTTCCCGCCACGTCGAACTCCCGCGCCGTGCGCGCCGTCACGTACCGGAACCCTACGCCCTGCACGCGACCCGAAAAGTGCACCACTTTGTGAACTGCGTTTCCTTCCTCCATGAAGCCTTTCTGAGGACAAACGCCCCTTTCCGCCAGCTTGAAATACGCCGACAGGCGTTGCCCCCCGTGCCATAGCCCTCTTCGCCGTCTACCCGCCATCGGCGCTTGCGGTCGGACCCCGCATCCCTTTTTCTACGGTCAAGATGCGGAATCCCACAGCATACAGGGCAACGGGCGGATTCTCCCTCGTGGAGCTGCTCACCGTCATTGCCGTCATCGGAATTCTCATCGCGATTCTGGTGCCCGTGGCCTCCAACATCATGGACAACGCGCGGCGCACCGCTGCGGCCAGCAACCTGCGCCAGATCGCCCTCGCCTACAACAGCTACTCGCAGGAGGGCAGCCGTCCGCGCTCCATCGACGCCGCCAACATCTACGAATGGGCCACCATCCTCGCCGAGCGCGCCAACCTCAACAGCCCCGACCTCTACATCCTCGGCGACGATCCGCTCGTCGAACGCTCGGGCCGCGACTTTCCGCGCAACATCGCCACCCCGCCCGCCGACGGCACCGCCGGCCGCTGGGTCGTCAGCCCCGACTTCAACGGGCACCCCCTCAGCGTCGCCGTGGCCAACCGCCTCGCCTCCCGCGCCAACGCCAGCACCACACCCGTTGTCTGGACGCGCGGGCTCGGCACCGACGGTCGCTGGGCCCCTCTCGACGCTGCCAACCCCGGCGTCTACGGCGACCGCGGCGGCCATGTCGCCTTTCTCGACGGACGCGTCGAGTTCTACCGCGACCTCGGCGAAGACGGGGGCCATCTCCTCCACTTCGTCACCCGCCAGACCACCGGCAACATCCGCGAAGCCCTCAACCCAGGCGCGCAGGCCCTCGACTCCAACGGCCAGGTCTTTTAACCCATTCCACATTTCTTCCAGTATGAGCGAAAAATTCATTCCCTCCAAAGAATCCGTCATCCGCGCCGCAGCGGAACTGCCCGAGGCGGATAAAACAAAAACCGAAACACACGAGGTTGCCCTCGACAAAAAACGCAGCCTCACTTTCCGGCGTATCAAAATGAAAGACTCCGGCGGCAAGGGCTACCGCTGGATCTACGACGGCAAAATGGTCGTTTCCTGAACGCCCCGGCCCGACAAGCCTTTCACCCTTAGCAAGCAAGATGCCAGAACCCGTCTCCCAGACCGTCAAATCCCGCGAACTCAAAAAGCGGATCATCGAAATCCTCGACAAAGGGCACACCCAGGTCGAAGCCGCCGAGGCCACCGGAACAACCCGCCAATACGTCTCCTACATCGCGCGCGCCTACCGCGAGCGCGGCGACGCCATCTTCGAAGACCGCCGCGGCCGCAAGAAAGACCGCCCGCTCACCGAGGCGCAAATCCGCGGTCTCTACGACACCATCACCGGCAAAGAGCCCCGCGAGGTCGGGATCGACACCGATTCATGGTCGGAAACCTACGTGCAGAAATGGTTCCGCGCCGAATACAAGCGCACCATCACGCGCCACCAGATCCGGCGCTTCTGCATGGCCCACAACATCCGCCTCACCCCGGAATACGGTGGTGACATCTGGCTCGACTACCCGGAGCCGGCGAAAAAAGACGCGGAGTCGCGCGACGATACCAAACCCGCCGACGCCCCGCAGGCACCGCCGCCCAAACCGCCCTCCTTCGACGCCGGCGACGACTTCGAGACCTTCGTCAACGACGACGGCGAACTCGACATCACCGCGCTGCGCGAAAACGTCGTCAAAACCCAGGCCGAACTCGCCAAAAAAGGGGGCAAACCAATCCTCGACGTCCCCGGCCTGCGCTACGGCAAACACCGCAAGCAGCGCAACGCCCCCTTCACCCCAAAAAAGAAGAAGAAAAAGAAGGGGAAGTAGGCGCTACCGCGAAACGGTCGGCCAGGCGCCGCGCCGGTCGCCCTACCCCGTCGTGGGCAACTTCGGCATACCTGCTCCCGGTTGGTTCAACTCCTCGATCTGCGGCTTGAGCACCCGCTCGTAATACTCCGGGTCGATCCCGTGCGAGAGCGTGATCCCGAGGTGGTTCTGCATGAATGTCTCCAGCGTCTGCCACCCTTCTTCCGGGAAATTCACGCGCTTTGTGTAGGCGCAGATCGTGAGGACATTTTCCAGCGAACGGATGCGCGACGACGCCTTCAGGATACGCTCCGCCACCCGCAGGCGGATCGACAGCTCGATGCGGTCGAGCGGCTTCGCCAGAAAATCGTCCACCCCGGCATCCATCGCGCGCAGGTAGTTCTCGCGCTGCCCTACGTTGGCCGTGAGCAGGATGATATACGTGTAGTCGCTCAGCGCCGCCTCGCGGATGCGCCTCACAAACTGGATCCCGTCCAGCTTCGGCATGAGCCAGTCGCTGATCACAAGCCGCGTCGGCGTCCGCTCATACAAGCGCCACGCCGTCTCGCCGTCCTCCGCCGCGATCACCTCGTGCCCCAGCTCCTCGAGCACACTCTGCAGCAGGCGCCGCGATATAAAGTCGTCCTCTGCGATCAATATCTGCATAATTGCCCCACCTTCTAAAGCCATCGCAGCCCTGCGGCGCAAACCAATATCCCGCCTTCCGCACCCCGCCCGGTCAGCGCGAGCAAAATACTCATTTCTTAAATAAATTTATTTACTACCCGTGTCCGCCCGCGGAGAAACACCGGGATGCGGAAAACCTTGCGCGTCAGGCACCCGTCCCCATGGGATAGGGGCTGCCACTCATTTTCACCGATCAATGACGCCCCGTGAACGCTTTCTCGCCGCCCTTTCCTGCCGCCCGCTGGAGCGACCGCCTGTGTGGATTATGCGACAGGCCGGGCGCTACCTGCCGGAATACCGCGCGCTGAAGGCAAAGCATTCGTTTGTCGAGATGGTGCGCACACCCGCGCTCGCGGCGGAAGTGACGCTGCAGCCGCTGCGGCGGTTTCCGCTCGATGCGGCGATACTTTTCAGCGACATTCTGATCATCCCGGAGGCGCTGGGGCAGCCGTATTTCTTCCGCGACGGGGGCGGGATCGGGATGGAATACGCCCTCGACAGCGCGGAACGCATCCGCGCCCTTGCCCCGGCGGGCGTCGCCGACCGCCTCGGCTACGTGCCCGCCGCACTGCGGCTGGTGCGCGCCGAGCTGGCGGGGCGCACTGCGCTGCTGGGCTTCGGCGGCTCACCGTGGACCTTGGCGACCTACATGGTCGAAGGCGGGTCGAGCAGCGACTTCAGCCGTGCAAAGGCGCTGTTTTTCGAGGAACCGGTGCTCTTCGGAGAGATGATGGAGTGCCTTGTCGAGGCACTGGTGACACTGTTCACAATGAAAATCGAGGCGGGTGTGGACGTCGTGCAGATTTTTGACTCATGGGGCGCGGCATGCCCGGGCGCGCTCTACGAGGAGATGTCGCTGCGCTGGATACGGGCGGTGATTGCACGCCTGCCCGCCGGATTTCCGGTCATCGTTTACGCGAAGGGGATGGCCCAGCACCACGCCGCGCTCGCGTCTACGGGCGCGCGCGCTCTCGGTGTCGACTGGACCGTGGACCTGCCCGCGCTGCGCGACGCCCTCCCGCGGGATGTCGCTGTGCAGGGCAATCTCGACCCCGTCCTCATGGAACTGAACAACGCCGCGGCGGTCCGCGAGACCCGCGCCCTGCTCGGGCGCATGAACGGTCGGACGGGCCACATCGTCAATCTCGGACACGGCATTACCCCGCGGGCAAAAGTGGAAAACGTTGCCGCGCTTGTGGAAACCGTGCATAACTACCGCCCATGATATCGACCACCCCCCGCTTCGACCGGTCACTCGTGAAGAAATACGACCGGCCGGGGCCGCGCTACACGTCTTATCCGACAGCCCTCCAGTTCACGGACGAGGCGGACCCGGCGGACCTGCTCGCGGACTGCCGCGGCACACCGGGGCCGCTTTCAGCGTATGTGCACCTGCCGTTTTGCGAGAGCCTGTGCTGGTTCTGCGCGTGCACGACAGTGATCACACTGGACCAAGGCAAGGCGGACGCCTACCTCGACTGCCTTGAACGCGAGATCGACCTAATGGACCCCTACCTGCCGGCGGACCGCTCGCTTGCCCAGCTGCACCTCGGCGGAGGCTCGCCCAGTTTTCTCTCCGCGCCGCAGATCGCCCGTCTCGGGCAAATCCTCGGCGGGCGTTTCGCGTCGGCGCCGGACCCGGAATTCTCCGCCGAACTCGATCCCCGCACGCTCAACGAAGAAAAGGTGGACGTCTTGCGCTCCATCGGCTTCACGCGCGCTTCCTTCGGCGTGCAGGACGTGAATCCGGAGGTGCAACTGGCGATTCACCGCGTGCAGCCCGACGCGATGAACCGCAAGGTCCTCGGCTGGGTGCGCTCGGCGGGATTCGAATCGATCAACATCGACCTCGTCTACGGCCTGCCGAAGCAGAACCCGGAAACCTTCTCGAAGACGCTCGACGCGGCGGTCGATTACGATCCGGACCGCATCGCCCTCTTCAGCTACGCGCACGTGCCATGGGTGGCGCCCGCGCAGAAGATCGTGGAGCGCTCGGTCCTGCCCGCCGCCGAGACAAAGCTCGATCTCCTCGAAATGGCCGTCGAACGCCTCACCGGCGCGGGTTATGTGTTTATCGGGATGGACCACTTTGCCAAAGCAGACGATCCCCTCGCCGTCGCCGCCGCCAACGGCACCCTGCACCGCAACTTCCAGGGCTACTCCACGCTCGGAGGTCTCAACCTCACCGCTTTCGGCATGTCCTCCATCTCCCAGAGCGCCCGCGCCTACCGGCAGAACCACAAGGACTTGCGCGATTATTCCGCCGCCGTCGACAACGGCCGACTTCCGATCGCCCGCGGCTACCGGCTCTCTCCACGGGACGAACTGCGCCGGGCCGTTATCATGGAGCTGATGTGCCGCTTCCGCCTCGATCTCGACAAAGCGGCGGCGGAACACGGCGTCGACCCGCGGGAGGAATTCGCCGACGCGCGCGAACGTCTCGCCCCCATGGAGGAAGACGGTCTCGTCGAGTGGCACGGCAACACACTCGCTGTCAACCCGGCCGGTCGCTTTATCATCCGCAACATCGCCATGGCCTTTGATTCCTACGCGCGCCCCGCTGAAAACCGCCACGCCCGCACAATTTGAACCCGACGACACATCCCGCCGAACCTCCGAACAAGCGCTCCGTCCTCATCCTCGGCGCGGGCATAGGCGGGCTCGCCCTCGCCCACGCGCTCAAGGCAAGGGGCATTCACTGCGTCGTCCTCGAGCCGGCGCGCGAGCCGGGCGGCGTCATCCGCACCGACCGGGTGGGCGGTTGCCTCTTCGAGAAGGGGCCGACCTCGCTGCAGATCAAGTCGCAAAGGGTGGACGGATTCCTGCGCGGTCTTGCCTGCGCGGGCAGGATGCAGGAGGCAAACTCCGCCGCGAACAAGCGCTACATCGTCAAAGACGGGCACCCCGTCGCCCTCCCGATGTCGCTCGCCGGCGGGCTGATGACTTCCGTCTACAGCCTGCGCGACAAACTGCGCCTCCTGCGCGAGCCCTTCATCAAGCCCTCGGGCAAGCGCGACGAGAGCCTCGGGAGCTTCGCCACGCGTCGCATGGGGCGGGCCTTCTGCGACTACGGGGTCTCCGTGCTCGCCTCCGGCATCTACGCGGGCGATCCGGACAAGCTGTCGGTGCGCCACGCCTTTCCGAAGGTCTGGAACCTTGAGGCAAATTACGGTTCGCTCATCCGCGGCGCGCTCAAACTGCGCCGCGAACGGAAACGGCGGGGAGAGATTCCCTTCAAAGCACGGCTCGTCTCCTACGCCGCCGGCCTCGAAACCCTCCCGCTCGGGCTCGCCGATGAACTCGGCGACACCGTCCGCCTGCGCGCGCTTCCGCTTCGTATCCGGCAGGTCGGCCGCCGCTGGAACGTGACGTGGACGAGCGTCGATGGCCCCGGCGAACACACCTTCACCGAGATCGTCGCCACACTGCCGGTGCACGACTGGACGGCGCTGCCCGTCGATGACAAAGTCCGCGATCTCTTCCACTCCCTGCCCACCGTCCCCTACGCTCCCCTCACCGTTCTCGGGGTCGCCTACAAAAAAGAGGCCGTCGGCCATCCGCTCGACGGGTTCGGCATGCTCGTGCCGCTCGTGGAAAAGCGCCGAATCCTCGGCGCCATCTTCAATTCAACCCTGTTTCCCGGACGCGCACCCGCCGACCTCGCCACCTTCAACGTATTCATCGGCGGAGCAACAATGCCGCGGCTCGCCACCCAGCCGGACTACGCGCTGCACGAAATCCTGCATCACGAACTCTCCGCGCTCCTCGGCATCACCGAAATGCCCGCCCTCATTCGCCGCTACGACTGGCCCAAAGCCATCCCCCAATACAACATCGGGCACGACTTTTTCCTCGACGCGCTTCAGCGCGTCGAAAACGAACTCCCCGGCTTCCATGCGCTCGGCAACTTCCGCGGCGGCCCCGGACTCAGCGACCGCATCGAGCGCGCGCTCGAACTCGCCGACCGTCTGGAGGACTGAAGCCGCCCGGTGCAACGGGACGGAGCCCCTCTGCGGGACGCGCCGTAGAGGCTACTTGTCCTCAATTGTGAAGCCGATCTTGAGGCCGACCTGGAAGTGGGCGACCTTCTGGTCGTCAATGTGACCCCGGACCTCCGAAACCTCGAACCAGCGCATGTGCTTCACGGATTTTGCCGCGCGGTTCACGGCGTTGGTGATGGCTTCTTCGACCGAGGTGGTGGAGGAGCCGACAATTTCGATTTTCTTGTATACGTGGTCGCTCATGTTTGCTCTTTCTGCTAATGCGTTGGCGTTTTCGCCGGACAGTATGCGCAACGGCACCTCATCCGGATCCTTATACAGAGTGTGCGGACACCTCCCCCGGCGTCAAACCCGGAGACAAGACTCATTGCGCGGGCGGCGGTTTGGGTGGCGTGCGGCGGAAGCGCCCCCTTCCCGGTGCGACCGGTTCGGGATGGCGGTAAAAGACAATGACGCGGCCTCCGGGGTTGTCGATCTCCGCGCGCGCGAGGCTCTCACGCAGGCGCGGCACAATCTGGCCCTCGAAGAACGCCTGTTGCTGCGGCCAAAGGCGGAACGCGAGCCGCACGAAAGCCTCGTCCGACTTCAACCGCAGCCCGCCGAGATTTCGCGGGGCCTCAAGAATTGTTCCGGGAAACTGGCGGTAATACTCGCCCGCCGTTGCTGTCAGGCGCGCGGCGAGGGCGGCGGGAGGGCGGTCCGGCGGCACGGCAATGTCGACAAACGCCTCAAGGCAACCCTTTGTATAGTTGCCCACCACGGCAATGTTGCGGTTGGGCACAACCACCGTCTGACCGAGATAGTTGCGGATGCGGGTCGTGCGCAAACCCATCTCCGTCACGATTCCCGTCTGCCCGGAGATCTCCACCATGTCGCCGACAGAGAACTGGCCGTCGAAGAGTAGGAAGAAGCCCGTCACGATATCCTGCACCAATCCCTG
Source organism: Opitutales bacterium (assembly GCA_007134215.1). Lineage (GTDB taxonomy): Bacteria > Verrucomicrobiota > Verrucomicrobiia > Opitutales > Oceanipulchritudinaceae > SLLG01. The sequence goes on from SLLG01000325.1 coordinate 19,861, forward strand.
CGAGCCAAAGCCGACCGCGAGGCCGATGACCGAGAGCGAAGCAATGTAGGTCGTGTAGTTGATCCCGATCTCGTTGAGAATGTGCCCGAGGGCAGTGAAATAGATAATGTATTTCAGCAGATTGAGCGCGACCGAATGGACCGTGCGCGTGCGCCGCTTGTCCCGCTCAAATACATAGCGCAACGGCCCCCACTGGCTGAAGATAAGAAATCCGCTCACCAAGCGCAGGACATTGAGCGCAAGGACGCTCACCAAAACAATCCCGAGGACGGTGAGGATGCGGAACCCGCGCTCCTCCGCCGCACGCCAGGAGGCCCCGCGGACCCACGACACATAGCTTCGCAAAAGCCCCGCCTCCGTCCCCGAACGCACAAACCGCAGTGGTTGAGCGAGGTCGCCCTCCGAAAGCGTGAGAAAATTTTCCTGCAACTCGTAACGGTAAGACACGCCGACCGCCGCCTCGGCAGGCGTCAAGATGAGCCGCAATCCCTCCACCGACCATCCACCCGCCTGCTCCGCGAATTCATAATGGCCGTCCTCGGCCAGCTTCAGCTCCAGAGACTCGCGCCCCACATGCGCCTGCCAACGCCCGGCGAGAGACTTGCGCACAGCCGCCGAACGGCCCTCCTCAATGCCACCCGATGCAGACAACGCGGGAGTTCCGCCGAAAAGCATCCAAACCCAGACGAAGAGGCATGCCGTGGTACGCATTCGAGACGGAGTCTCGCACGAACAGCCGCCAAGTAAAGCCCAACCTCCCCGCCGCCCGTCCCGCCTACTTTTTTCTCACGTCACTCCCGCGGCGGAAGAGCCCGATCCATTCGGATTCTTAATTTTATATTTGATCTGCGTAAGGAAATCTAATCAATAAGACGGACCATGGCACTCCCTTTTCCCGAAATTACCGCCGACGAAGCCGCCGCACTGATTGAGCACGGCCAAACGATCGGATTCAGCGGCTTCACCCCCGCGGGCGCGGCCAAGGCGATTCCGCGCGCGATCGCGGACCGCGCCCGCGCCGAGCACGCCGCCGGGCGGCCCTTCAAACTCGGGGTCATTACCGGGGCGTCTACCGGCGACAGCCTCGACGGACACCTCGCCGAGGCCGACGCCGTCGCGTGGCGCACCCCCTACCAGTCCAATGCCGCCATGCGCCGCAACATCAACGAAGGCCGCACACGCTTCTTCGACATGCACCTCTCGCTCCTGCAGCAATGGGTGCGCTACGGCTTTCTCGGCAAAGTGCACTACGCCGTCGTCGAGGCGGCGGAAGTCACCAAGGACGGTGAGATAACGCTCACAACCAGCGTCGGCGCAACCAATACCTTCCTCTCCCAGGCCGAACGAATCCTCATCGAAGTCAACAGCTTCCACCCCACCGAACTCTACGGCCTGCACGACATCTACGAACCCGGCGACCCGCCCAACCGCCGCGAAATCCCAGTCTACACCGTGCGCGACCGCTGCGGCCGCATGGTCGCCAAGGTCGATCCGCGGCGCATCGCGGGTGTGGTCTTCACCGACGAGCCCGATGAAGTCGGCGCCTTCCGCGAGGCCGACGCCGTTACACGCAAAATCGGCGAAAACGTCGCCTCCTTCCTTGCCGCCGAGATCCACGCCGGGCGCATTCCGCCGGGGTTTTTGCCGATTCAGAGCGGAGTCGGCAACATCGCCAACGCCGTCCTCGGCGCCCTCGGCGAGCACCCGGAGATTCCCTCCTTCGAGATGTTTTCCGAGGTCATCCAGGACAGTGTCATTGAACTCATGGAAAACGAGAGGATCTCCTTCGCGAGCGGCACCTCCCTGACCGTGAGCCAGGAAAAGCTCACCCAGATCTACCGCGAACTCGATTTCTTCCGCCGCCGTATGCTCCTGCGCCCGCAGGAAATCTCCAACAATCCGGAAATCGTCCGCCGCCTCGGTATTATCTCCGTCAACACAGCCATTGAGGTCGATATTTTCGGCAACGTCAACAGCACCCATATCATGGGCAGCAGCATGATGAACGGCATCGGCGGCAGCGGTGACTTCACGCGCAACGCCTACATCTCGATCTTCACCTGCCCGAGCCTCGCCAAAGGCGGCAAGATCAGCCCCATCGTGCCCCTGTGCAGCCACCTCGACCACAGTGAGCACAGTGTGCAGGTGATCGTCACCGAGCAGGGCGTCGCCGACCTGCGTGGGAAAGATCCCCACGAGCGCGCCACCGAGATCATCGACAAATGCGCCCACCCCGAGTTCCGCGACGAGCTGCTCGGCTACAGCGCCGACGTCAAAGACGGCCACACCCCGCAGACCCTCGACCGCGCCTACGCCATGCACCAGAGCTTTCTCGAACGAGGCTCCATGCACGGCGTTCTCTGGAAATAAACAACAGCCGCCCGGTCATGTCCGGCGGTAAATCCGATCCCGAAGTCGCTATCTCCCGGTCAACATATATAATTATGAGATGTGAAATTGCATTATATAACTTGAAGTTGTATTTTTGGCTTGCCTTTGGCAAAGGGCCGGGCAATCTCGGGATTCATGAGCTACCATTGCAGGGTGAAAACGGAAGCGAAGGCGGCGGGGTATCACTGTGTTGCGCGGGTGACGCGGCAGGCGAGGTTGCTGGACGAGGGGGCACGGGACGCGCTGGCGGCGGCGATGCGGAGGGTGGCGGTGTTTTCAGGCGTCGAGCTGTTGGCTTACTGTATTTTGTCGAACCACTTCCACCTCCTCGTGCGCATTGACCCGAAGGCGCGCGAGTGCGGCGACGAAGAGCTGGTGCGGCGCTTCCGCGCCCTCTACGGGGAGGAACGCGCGCAGTGCCTCGGCATGGACGCGCGCGACCTCGCGGCGCTCTTCGCCGACCCCGCCCGCGCGGAGACGGCGGAGAAGGTGCGACAGAAGCTCTTCGCGCGCATGGGGGACGTCTCGGCCTTCATGCAGACGCTCAAGCA
>SLLG01000238.1 GCA_007134215.1 Opitutales bacterium
CCGTAGAGCGCGCGGAAACGCCGCACCAGCTCCGCGTCGTCACAGTCCTTCGCCGCCGGGTCGATCCGCACGAGGATGTGGAAGTGGTTCTGCAAACAGCAGTAGGTGATCAGCTCCACCCCGCTGAACTCCGCCGCGCGCCGCAGCGCCGCCACCCATACCTCCCGCTGCACGTCCGCAAGCAACCGCCGCCGCTGCACCACACGCGCAATGAGATGGTAGACACATACTTCATTAGATACGATTCGTCTTTCGCCCATAATTTATTTTTGGTTGAAATTCCATACCGGTATAGCTTCAAGCTTTTTGTCAACAAGGTCTGCGCCATTCCGCGCCACTCTACTTCCGACTTCCGCGTCAGCGGCGGGGCTGGAGCGTGACGTATCCGGTGTCTCCGTTGACGCGGACGCGGAGGGTATTGGAGGCGCGGGGGCGCAGGGCTGCGGCGACTTCGGCCTGGGAAGAGACCTTGCGGTCGTTGATTTCGAGGATGACGGCGCCCTCGTCAAGCAGCGCGGCGTAGGGCGAATCTCTCTCGACACGGACGACACGGAGTCCGGCGGCATCGTCACCGTCGGTGCCTTCACCGCCAACCGGCAACAGTTCAATGCCCGGGAGCGTCTGCGGGGAGACGGCGGCGGAGAGGGGCGGGTCGAGGCTGGAAAGTTCCACCGTGACGGATTCTTCTTCGCCGTCGCGCAGGTAGCGCACGTCCACGCGCGCGCTGGGCCGGTATCCGGCGATGCGGAAACGCAACTGGTTGACGTCGGCGACAGGGTGCCCGTCGATGGCGAGGATGATGTCGCCCCGGCGAATGCCCGCTTCACCGGCGGGCAAGTCAGGATCGGCACGTTCCACATAGACGCCGGAAACACCCGCAGGGTCGCCGCGCATGACCGGGTCAACGTTGCGGATCGAGACCCCGAGAAAGCCGCGCCGCACTTCGCCGTGGTCGAGAAGCTCGAACGCGATCTGCCGGGCCATGTTGACGGGCACGGCAAATCCAATGCCGATGTTGCCGCCGGAGCGGGAGAAAATGGCCGTGTTGATACCGATGAGGCGCCCTGCCGCGTCGACGAGGGCGCCACCGCTGTTACCGCGGTTGATGGCGGCGTCGGTCTGAATAAAGTCTTCAAAGGATCCCGCCCCGAGGAGACCGAGGTCGGTCCGCCCCGTGGCGGAGACAATGCCCATCGTGGAGGTCTGCCCGAGACCGAGCGGATTGCCGACGGCAAAGACAATATCGCCGATGCGCAAAAGATCGCTGTCGGCCATGCGCAGGTGCGGAAAATCCTCTCCCTCCAGTTTCAGGAGGGCGATGTCCGTGCGGCGGTCCCGCCCGAGAACCTCGGCCTCGAAGTCGCCCAGTCCGTTGAGTGTCACGCGGACAGTGTCGGCAAGGCGTCCCCGCGAACTGGAGATGACATGATTGTTAGTGAGCATGAGCCCGTCGGCGGAAATCAGCACCCCCGAACCGATTCCGTGGGGAATGGGACGGCCCCGCTCGCCGTCGTTTTCACTCTGCGGTGATCCGCTGCCGCCGTTGCCGTCGTCTTGCCTGTCGCTGTCGGTCTCGCCGTCGTCCTCCCCGCCGTTGTCGTGGAAACGGCGGAAAAGCTCATCGAACAAGTCGCTGTCCGAGGCTCCGGAGCGGCGGACGGACTCCGCCCGCACAAGGCCGACGGCGGAGCGCGCCGGTTCGAGGATATCGGCGTAGCTCGTGAAGCGATGGGTCTCCGCCTCGTGTACCGGGCGGGAATCGACATCAAAGACAACGGAACCGGCAAGCGGGACAAGCGTCCAGACAAAGGCGGCAAGGGCGAACGGAACACGGGAAAGGAAACGGACCATGCGCCAACCATAATGTGGTTCGGCGCGGTTTCAAGCGAGGAGGCGTTTCCAGAACGGGCGCAGGACCACAGCTGCCCCGGCGGCAAGGATAATCTCCAGAATCAAGTACGTGACCGTCGAACTCTGGTCGGGGTGCAGCGCGAGCGCCCAGAATCCCCTTACAAAGGCGAGCAGGAGGTGAAAGCCGAGCGCGAAGAGGCACACGGCGTCCGTCCAGCGCTTCGCCGCCGCGCCGGTCAGGAAGACCGCCGCGAGGGCGAGCATGCCCCCGCCGTAAAACGTCGCGAACTCGATCCGCGCGCTACGGGTGACGAGATCGAAACCCACCGACTCGGCCGCCCGAAGCGGCCGGAAGAGGCAGAACAGCCCGAGCCCGGCGTAGGCGAGGCCGACGATCCAGAGATAAGCACGTGCCAACATACACCGGAAAGTTAAGCGGACCTTTCCCGAAATCAAAACGGAAAACCGAGCGACAGGTGCAGAGCCGCCCCGCGGTCGCCGTCGCGCCGCACAAAGTTGCGACCGTACTCGAGGCGCAGCGGCCCGAGCGGTGTGGCATAGCGCAGGCCGCCGCCGCCCGTGAGGATAAAGGTGTCCCCTGGATAGTTGCCGATGCGGTCCGACTCGATGATCGCGTCAGTGAAGAAGACGAAGAAAAACGAGGGCGTGAGCCGCTGCTCCCACTCCAGCGTGCCCAGCGTGTAGACCTCGGCGCCGAGGATTTCGCCGTCGTGGTCGCGCGGCGAGGCCCCGCCTTCGCGGAATCCGCGCACCGTGTTCTCCCCGCCGGGAAAAAAGCGGCGGTTGAAGGGCGTCGCCCCTTCCGTGCCGCCCCAGTAGGTGAGCGCGCCCTGCTCGAGGCGGACATGCACCCGCGAACCGGCGAACAATTCGCGGTGGTAGGACGCGCGCCAGAGAAACCTCTGGTAGGTCGTGTTTGCGCCGAGCCATGTGTCGGCATATTCCGCCGATACCGCCACACGGTAGCCGTCCGTCGGTGCCACCGCCATGTCGCGCCGGTCGAGACTCCACTCCAGCACAAGACTGCCCACCCGCGCGGATTCGAGGCCGGGACGCTCCGCTTCCTCCGGAAAGATCGAGCGCAGGCGCTGGAAACGGTAACGCAGACCGATGCGCTGGTCCGACCCGGGGCGGCGGTACTCGAGACCGGGCTCAAAAGTAAACTCCCGCCGCTTGAAGGACACCTCGTCCCGCTGCAAGCCGGCCAGCCGGAAATTGAGTGACACCGGTGCCTGCCGCAGAAAGGGGATGCGGTAGACGTAGTCGCCCGCCGTGCCCTTGAATGTCTGGAGAAACTTGAGGTCGCCGCGGTGCGCCCGCCCCCAGATATTGAACCTCGAATACTCAAACCCCGCCCGCAGCCGTTCGTAACTGCCCCACCCCCCGATGATACTGAACTCATGGCGCGCGTCCTCCTCAATCACGAACTTCACATCGCGCTCGCCGTCGCTCTCCGGCTCGATGGCATACTGCACGTCGCTGAACACGCCGAGCCGCGCGAGCCGGAAGCGCGCCTCCTCAAGAGCCACGCGGTCCAGCCATTCCCCCTCCTCAAGATCGAGGAGCGAGCGCGCGTAGCGCTCGCGCGTCACCTCCAGACCGTCGAACTCCGCCGTTCCGAAGCGTGCGCGGGCACCGGGATTCACGACAAGGAGCACGTCCACCAGCCTCTCGCCGTCCACGGTATCCACAATCTCAAATCCGCTGCGCACCGTCGTGTCCGGATAGCCCTTCGAGAAAAACCGGTTGCGCGTCTCCGTGGCAAAGTCGCGCTCCAGATCGGCGGAAAAGACGACGCCCTTCTCCCGCGTCGGAACAATTGTTTCCGCCGCCAAACCCACATTCGCGGCCACGGCCGAGAGCCGCTCGCGCACATGCCGCACACGGTAGCGCGGCCCCTCCGAGACCCGCAGGGCCAGACGCACCGCCCCGCTCTCGCCGTCGATATCCAGCGAAGTCACTTCCACCGACGCCTCGCGGTACCCGAGCACCTGCAACCGCCGCACAAGGTTGTTCTGCCCCCGCCCGAGCCGGTCCGGTGAATAAACGCGGAACGCCCTCCGGTTGATGAGAAAACCGGAGGGATGGAAAAAGCCGACAGCCTCGCGCTCCGGAATGACGGACAGGCCCTCGATCATGACGGCGTCAAAATAGTGCAGCACACCGCGCTCGATCTCAAAGCGCACCGACTGCAGCGGGGCCTCCGGCAGCCCTTCGCTGCGCCGCCTCGCCCACTCGCTCCGGCCCTCCGCACCGTCTTCCGTGACAAAGCGCGCGCGGATCGTCGGGTCGAGATAGCCCGCGCGTCGCAGTTGCGCGTTGATAAGGAAAAACCCGTCCTCGACGAATCCCGGCGCAAAGGTCTCCGACTCGGGATCGATGTCGATCTGACGCAGAAAATTGCGCAGCCGCAGGTTCTCGAAGAGGCCGTGCCCGCGCACCTCCACCGTCTTCGCCGCCAGCGGCGCGGCGGTCAGCAGCATGGCAAGTAGCCAAAATGCCGCGACTCTCATCGGCGGAAGACCCTCCACTTGAAATCGATGCTGTAGTTCTCGAATTCGTTGTATTCGCCGATCACAGAATAGCGGTCGCTGATGATGTATTCGATACCGGTCGACTCCGCGCCGAACTGCGAAGACGACTCCCCGCTGCGGATGCGGACGTTTCCGCCCCCTTCCCCGGCGAAGAGGAGGGAAATCAAATCCTGCCCGAAATAGAGCGCCACCCGGCCCGAGCGCGAGGCGAGGTCGCCATCCTGGTCGGGCACGGCCCCGGTCGCAAGGAGCATGAGAATGGCCTCCTGTCCGAGCGGGGGCACGGAATTCAGCTCCAGCACGGGCCGCGCCGCCGTTCCGCGCAGGAGCATATTGACGGTGTATCCGAAAGTGTAGCCGGAGCCCTGCGCGAAGAGCTGGAGCGTGTGCGGCTGGTCCAGAGTGATGAGCGCCTCCGCGGTGGAAAGGTCGACCCTTCCGAAGGGAAAGAGGATGGCGGCGTTGGAGAGACGGGCGTCGCCGATAGCGAGCGGTTCGCCCAGTGTCCCGCCAAGGTGAAAATCCGCGCTCACGCGCCCGCGCAGAAGCGTGGACTGGATACGCATGAAGTCTTCGCCGGTGAGCGTGACATCCAGCGCCCACTCATTGAAAGGCGCCTGCCCGACGCTGAAGTAAGGCGGACGGGTCTCCACACCCGCCGCACCCGGGCGCAGAATGTCGCGGAAATCCTGGAGAAACAGGCTGTTGCGCATTGTCACCACGCCCTCGATACGCGGCGCGGCGGCAGCTGAGGTCCTGCCAATGTTCAAATCGATGTCAGCGCGGATGAGCATGTCGTCGCGCCGCACAAGATCGAGATTCTCGCCCATTGCCTCAAAAGAAAAGAGGGGATCAGGCAAGGTGGAGATGTCCGCCTCGCCCGTGAACGACACCGGCCGGCCGTTCCACAGCGCGCGCATCTCGCGGAATTCCAACACCGTCCCGTCGAGAAGCACATCGGCGTCGATGTTCCGCAGCGTGGAGCCGTCCTCGAAGGGACGCAGGGACACGCCGCGCACACTTGCATCGCCCTGCATGTTCAGGCCCGGCGAAAGGCGAAAGCCGCCCGCCACGCTCCCGCGCGGCTCAAATACTTCGGGGAGGAGACCGGCAAGGGCGGCGAACGGAAACGCGTCGAGGTTCACCTCTCCGCGCAGGCGCCGCGCCAGCGCGTCGAACTCACCCGCGAGAACGGCGTCCCATGCGATGCCTTCGACACTGCCGGTCAATCTCGCCGGCTGGCGGATTCCGGGCAGAACGAAGACCGCCTCCTCGATTCGCGCGCGGTCGTCCTCAAGGTCGACGCGCAACCGCAGGTCGCGCACGACAAATGGTTCGTCCGCCTCCGGAGGCGTGTAGGCGACCCGGGCGGCGGCGGCCGCGAAGCGGCCCGTCGGGGCGAGCAAGGTGCCCCCGAGGCGCAGGCGTATGTCGGGATCGTCCACTTCGGTCACCGCGTAGGTGGCGAGCAGGTCGGCCAGTTCGGAGCGGCCGTCCACCCGTAATACGAAGTCGATCTCCCGCCGCTTGTCGAGGTCCGCCGCGAAGGCTTCGTCGCGCCAATACACTATGATCGGAACCGCCCCCTCGGCCCGGAACACCTCGCGTCCGCCGCGGTACGCCGTCGCGTCCGCCACGCGCAGGCCGTCCGCGTCCAAAGCAAAAGAAAGCCCCGCGCCAAAACGCTCGCCGCCGCGCACGCCCTCGGCGTCCGCGGTACCCGCTCCCTTGATACGCCCGTCCGTGTCCGTTACCGCGTCAAGGGCGAGCAACCGGCCATATACTTCGGGCAACTCGACATCGACCCATTCCGTTATCCAGGCCGGATCGACGTTTTCCGCGCGGAGGCCGTTGACCGCAAAACCCTCCGTACCGAACCAACCGGTGTCAGCGCCGACGCGGCCCTCGCCGAGGACCTCCGAACGCAAGTCCGCCGCAAAAGCCGACCAGTCCACCCGCCACGCGCCTCCCTCGCCGCCAAACGCCGCTTCGAGCGCGAGGCCCGGTTCGCGCGCGAGATCGAAGAGGCGCCGCCCGGCGCCGTCCTCCGCGAAGAGCACACCCACCTCCGCGCGAAAGCGTTCGCCTTCCATACGCACATCCGCCTCCGCCCCGAGGCGGTGCGGCTCCCGCTGCAGTCCGGCGGCGACGGTCGCACGGGCCCCCTCGCCGCGCCACCGCACTTCCGCGTCAAACGGGTGCATCGCGGGCACGGAGACGTCCGCCGAGCGCACCGTTCCTTCGTGGACGGTGTCCGGCCATGCGCCGTCCGCCTTCAACCCGCCCTCGACCCGCGCGGGCAGCTCCGCGGCCCACGCGAAGAAAGGCGCAAGGTCTTCCCGCTCCAGGACAAAAGACGCGTGGGCGCCGTCCACCCGCGCTTCCGCGAACACGTACCCGCCCGAAGCCTCGAGGCGGGACCCGCGCGGCAGTTCAAGGAGCAGCCGCTCCGTGTGCGCATGCGAAGCATCGACAAATCCGCGCAGGCTGGCATCGGCGGCGGCGTCCGCGCCCTCCCACCTTCCCGAGAGCGTCCCCGCCGCGTCGATCCACACCCCGCCTGCCTCCGCCGGGTCGAGCGACAGATTCCCCGTGAATCCGGCATCC
>SLLG01000129.1 GCA_007134215.1 Opitutales bacterium
CTCCGGGTCGAGAATCCAGTATTCGTTCACCCCGTGCTCTTCGTAGGCGGCGAATTTCGGGCCGATGTCGCGCTCGGCGGTGTTCGGCGAGAGGGCTTCCACGACGAGGGTCGGAGCAAAGGGGATGTTTTCCAATGTGGACTGGATGGAGACAGATGACAAGTCCGGCTTTGGTGGCGGACGGGAACCGGCAAAGCCGACGCAACGAATAGCACCAAAAACAAACCACAATTTTATTTATCGGCGGAAAACTTAACTCGCAGATGAATCACTTGCTCAAAATACAAACCCGGAGTTAAATTTATTGTCAGCGGGGCCGGGCAGACAGAGCTGTGGATGGCGGGGCATCCGTGACGATGTGGCGCGCGTTGGGACCTATCGGCGTCCCGCGCCGCCGGTCCACATGGGTAGGTCTCAATCCAGCTCGACGAGGATTTCGCGGGGGCTTGAGCCGTTCTCGGGGCCGACCATGCCTTGGTCCTCAAGGATTTCCATGATGCGCGCGGCGCGGTTGTAGCCGATTTTGAGGCGGCGCTGGAGCATGGAGGTGGAGGCGCGGCGCGAGCTGCGGATGACCTCGATGGCGTCGGGCACGAGTTCGTCGTCCCAGTCGCCTTCGGCACCGTCCTCGCCGCCGGGATCCTCGCCTTCTTCGACGGTTCGCTGGAATTGCTCGTCGAAGACGGGCTCGCCGTTGTGCTCGGTGATGTATTCGACGATGCCGCTGATCTCGTCGTCGCCCACGAAAGCGCCCTGCGACCGCACTAGGTCGGCGGAGCCGGGCGGGAGGAAGAGCATGTCGCCCTTGCCGATGAGGTGGTCAGCACCCTGGGTATCGAGGATGGTGCGCGAGTCAACTTTGGAGGCGACTTTGAAGGCGATACGGCTGGGCAGATTGGCCTTGATGACGCCGGTGATGACGTTGACGGAGGGCCGCTGGGTGGCGAGGATGAGGTGGATGCCAGCGGCGCGGGCGAGCTGGGCGAGGCGGGCGATGCCAGTCTCGATGTCGGCGGGCGCGACCATCATGAGGTCTGCGAGTTCGTCGACGACGCAGACGATGTAGGGCAGTTTTTCGGGCAGCTCTGTGTTGGCGTCGGGGTCGCGCGGGACTTCCACGGCGGCGGCCGCGGCGGCGCGTTCCTCGGGAGAGAGGGAGGCGTCGATCTCCGCCGCGCGTTCCTCGGCATCGCGCGCGTCGTTTCGGTTCTTCGCCATCTTGGCGTTGTAGCCCGCGATATTGCGCACGCCCACCTGTGCGAAGATCTGGTAGCGCTGCTCCATTTGGTTGAGGAGGTATTTCAGCGCGTTGGGGACTTTCTTGGGGTCGGTGACGACCGGCACAAGCATGTGGGGCAGGGTGTTGTAGACCTGCATCTCCACGATCTTGGGGTCGACCATGACGAAGCGGATGTCCTCGGGGCTCGAGTGGTAGAGCAGGGAGGTGATGATCGAGTTGATACAGACTGTCTTGCCCGACCCGGTGGAGCCCGCGATGAGAAGGTGGGGCATCTTTGTGAGGTCGGCGATCATGGGCTTGCCGGAGACCTCCTTGCCGAGGGCGATGGGAATTTCCGCCTTGGTGTTAACCCAGTCCTCCGACTCAAGAATGTCGCGGATGAAGACGGACTGCGGCTTGCGGTTGGGCACTTCGATGCCCACGCAGCCCTTGCCCGGCACGGGGGCGAGGATGCGTACGGAGAGCGCCTTGAGGCCGAGGGCGATGTTCTTGTCGAGGCTGAGGATCTTCTCCACGCGCACGCCGGCGGCGGGGTAGACGTCATAGCGCGTGATAACCGGACCGGCGTGGACTTCGCCCATTGTCACCTTGACCCCGAACTCCTCAAGCGTGCGGATGAGGAGGTCGGCCGTCTGCCGGTGCATTTCGGTCGCGTCCTCTTCGGGCGGAGGCTGCGGCTCGGCAAGCAGTTTGAGGGGCGGGAAAACGAAGTTCCCGCGTTTGGCCGGCTGGGCGATATTGGCCTTCCGTGTTTGCTCGCTGGCAATGATCTTGAGGCTGTCGCCGCTATTGCCCGCGGCGGCCTTTTTGAGGGCGAGGTTGCCGGCGCCGGGAGCGGCGGCGCCGGATTCCTCCGGCGCGTCCGCGGATTCCTCCGGATCGACGAGGGGCCGGGAGGAATCGCGCTTCGTTTGGGCGGCGGAGGCGGCGCTCTTGCCTTTGGGCGTAGCAGATTTTGCGGCGGTTTCATCGCCGGGGCCTTCTACGATGGGATCAAAGGGTTGCGTGGCGGCCCCTTCCGCTTGGGGGACGGGCTTGCGCCCGCGCCGGAAGAGCCCGCTGAAGGCGGCGAAAACGGAGGTGCGTTTCTTTGCGGCGCCGACCCCTTCCTTGGCGGCGGCTTCCTCGGCGGAAGCCTTCGCGGCCTCCGCTTTCATGCGCTCGGCTTTCTTTGCGTTGGCGTCGATCTTGGTCCTCGCCGTTTTCTCCACCGTTTTGAGGCGGTTGCGTTCTTCGCGGTTTTTCGCCCATTCGGCGCGTTTTTCAGCGAAGCGCCTGGCCGTGGCGTCGAGGCGAAGGCGGGCGTCGTTGAAGAGGTTGTCCTGGAAGAGATAAACAACGGAGAAAAGCCCGAGCACCCCGAATATGATGAGGCTGCCGAGGAAACCGAGAAAGGTGGCCATGTATTGCTCGTAGACCACTTTGCCGACGAGTCCGCCAAGACCGTGCGGGAGGTGGTTGGCCTCGAACAGGGGCAGCTCGCCGTTGCGCCATTCCGTCTGCGTCATGCTTGCGAAGACAGTGAAGGAGAGAAGGATGACCGCGATGGAGGCGATTTTGAGAAGGCGCAGCTTGTGGCTGTGCGCGAGAAAAAACATGTAGGCGAGCCACACGGCGAAAAACGGTATGGCGAAGGCCGCGATACCGAGGGTGAGAAAAGCATAGTAGGCGCCGTTCATGCCCCACAGCCCGGTGAGGAGTTGTTCGGGCGCGTCGGTGTTGAATCTCGGGTTGTGGGCCGGAGAGTAGACACCGAGGGAAAAGGCCGAAATCAGTGCGAAAATAAGGGCGAGTATTCCGAGCAGCGGGCGCGGACGCGCTCCGCGCGGGCGGAAGGACGCTGTCGGCGAAGAGGTTTGTTTACTCGCTTTGCCCATTTTTATATACGCCTGATCGTGAGAGACCTGCGCCACCCTGACAAGGTCGGAATGGGATTTGACGGGAATTTAGCGACTGTGCTTATTATAGAGGTATGGAGTATATTCTTTTCAAGCCTCTTTACCAGGAAAGGGTGTGGGGCGGACGCGCTTTCGCGTATCACCTCGGGCGGAAATTGCCGGAGGACCGACAGATCGGTGAGAGCTGGGAGGTCGTTGACCGCGATGAGGCGAACTCCGAGGTCGCGGCAGGCCGGTTTGCGGGAAAGACGCTTCGTTCCCTCATCGAAGAAGAGTCGGAGACGGTTATGGGGCCGGATTGGTCGCCGCGGCGGCGCTTTCCGATCCTCGTGAAGTGGCTCGACTGCCGCGAGCGGCTCAGCCTCCAGGTGCATCCGCCCGCTGCCGTTGCGCCGGAGCTGGGCGGCGAGCCGAAGACGGAGAACTGGTATATCGCCGCGACGACCGGAGATGCCGCCGTCCTCGCGGGGCTGAAGCGCGGGGTCACGCGCGAGGCGTTTGAGGAAGCCCTGCTCGCGGAAAAGCTCGAGGGTCTGGTCTGCCGCCTTCCATGCCGTCCCGGCGACTCGCTCTTCGTCCGCAGCGGGCGCATCCACGCCATCGACGCGGGCAACCTTATTCTCGAAATCCAGCAGAACTCGGACACGACGTACCGCGTTTACGACTGGGGCCGCAAGGGGCTGGACGGCAAGCCGCGCACGTTGCACGTGGAAGAGTCCCTGAAGTCCATTGATTTCGACGACTTCGAGCCGACGCTGACACATCCCGAAGGCGACCGGCAGGTGCTTGCGCAGTCCGACGAGTTCACCTTGCACCGGATATCGATCAAGAAAGGCGAGTCGCTCGACTTTGTCGGCGGGCGCCAGCCGCGCATCCTGAGCGTCGTGCGCGGGGCGCTGAAGGAGCGTCGGCTGAAGCGGATCCTTGAGGCTGGCGACAACGCGCTGCTGCCCTACGCGGGCGACTTCTCGTTTCAGGCGGATGAGCCCGCCACCGTCCTCGTGACCGAGGATTTCGCCTGACAGTATCGTCCCGGCGATCAATCATCAAAGGAATCATGGGTTGCGTAATCCGGCTCTTTCTCACGCTCTTCGCGGCGGGCCTCGCCTTGGTCATCCTGATCTTCGGGGGCGCATGGCTCATCCGGCAATACGCACCCGCCCAGGCCGCCCGCTACATCGAGAAGCGCACGGGATACGCTACCGAGGTCGGCAGCGTGCGTGCGAATCCCTTCGAAGGATCGCTCCGGGTCACCGGTGTGCGTATAGCCAACCCGCCGGAGTTCGCGGAGGGAGAACTTCTCGTTCTCGATGAGTTGTTCGTCGACTTCGATGTCTCCGGACTACGTACCCGCGAACGCTATTTCTCCGCCGTGCGCGTCGACATCGACCGCTTCGGCTACGTGGAACGTGACGACGGGATGAGCAACTGGGATGACTTCCTTGAGCAGCTTCCGGTCCGCATCGAAGGGGAGCCCGGCGACGAAGACTTGCCCCGCGAAGAAGCCGCCCGCCCCTACAACATCGAAAAACTCTACCTGCGCGTCGGCGAGGTGGTGGTATACTCTGCGCCTGACGAGAGGCGGCCTGCCCGCGAGCCCCGTGTCCTCCGAGTCGATAAAGTCGTCGAGGCGGAGAACGTGACGGATCTGCCCGCGGTTCTGGAGGCATTTGCGGAGGAGCTGCGCGCGGCGGGAGCGCCGGGTCCGCTGCGGTTTCTCCGTAGCTTGCGCCTCGTTTTCTCTGCCGTTCCTGAAGAGGGGGCGCGCACACTCGAAGGCCTGCGCGAAGCGCTCGGCGATCTTGTGCCCGGCGAAGCGGAAAACGGCGGTAGTGAAGCGCCTGAAGAATAGCCGGTAGGCGTCACCCGGCGTATCGAGCCTCATCATGCGTGTAACTTTGTCGGCGCCGGACCCGCATCGCCTTGCTTCGGGGCGGCCGGTGCCGTAGACTGCACCCCCATGCGGCGTTTCACGCGACTCATCAGGGAACTGGACGAATCCAACCGGACTCTGTCGAAGGTCGCGGCGATGCGGCGGTACTTTGCGGAAGCACCCGCTGCCGACGCGGCTTGGGCGCTGTGGTTTCTCGTCGGCAACCGTTTGCCCTCCATGGTGCGGAGCAAGACGATGCGGGTATGGATGGCCGATCTCAGCGGCTTTCCGGACTGGCTCATCGATGATTGCTACGAACGGGTGGGAGACCTTGCCGAGACGGCCGCGCTGCTGCTGCCCATTCGCGGCGAAGGAACGGACGAGCCGTTCGCCGCCTTCGTCGAGGAGCGGGTCCGCCCGCTGCGCGACTGGGATGAGAGCGTGCGGTTTCAGTTGATGCGCGCGGTCTGGGCCGACCTAGACCGCGAGCAGGCCTTTGTCGTGCACAAGTTCCTCACCGGTGGCTTTCGTGTCGGTGTGTCCAAGGCCTTGGTCATCCGGGCGCTCGCGGAAACCCTCGGCGTGGAGAGAAAGGTTATGGCGCACCGGTTGGCGGGCAAGTGGACGCCGGACGCCGCCTTCTTTGAGGCGCTGCGGTCCGGAGAGAGCAGGGGCGACAGACACTCGCAGCCGTATCCGTTTTTCCTCGCGAGCCCGTTGGAGGGAGAGCCGGATGGACTCGGCGCCCGTGCCGATTGGATCGCGGAGTGGAAGTGGGACGGCATCCGTGCCCAGATTGTGCGGCGGGGCGGCGAGGTGTTTCTATGGTCGCGCGGCGACGAACTGGTCACGGATGGATTCCCGGAGATCGCGGACACCGCCAAAGCGCTTCCCGACGGCACCGTCCTCGACGGAGAAATCCTCTGTTGGCGCAAGGGGCGGCCGCTTGGCTTTCAGGCGCTGCAAACCCGCGTCAACCGCCGGAAGCTCACGGCGGCGGTCCTAGAAGAGAACCCGGCTGTCTTTCTGGCCTACGATTGTATCGAATGGAAAGGTACGGACTGCCGGAGGGAGGATCTTGAATTCCGGCGGGTCCGGCTCGGGATGGCTCTGGGTTGTCTCGGGTCGGCAGATGCCGTCCGGCTGTCCCCGGAGGTCGACGGCACGGACTGGCCGGCATTGCGGCAGCGCCGGAAGGAGTCGAGAGCGCGCGGGGTGGAAGGGCTCATCCTCAAGAGGCGCGGTTCTCCGTATGAAACCGGGCGCGTGCGCGGACATTGGTGGAAGTGGAAGATCGATCCCTTTACGGCCGACCTTGTCATGATCTACGCGCAGGCGGGGCACGGCCGCCGCGCGGGAATGTTCACCGACTACACCTTCGGGGCCCGCGACGGCGACGGCTTTGTTGCCGTCGCCAAAGCCTACAGCGGTCTTACCGACACGGAAATGCGCGAAGTCGACCGCTGGATCAAAGCCAACACGCTTGCCCGGCGGGGTCCCGTGCGGACCGTTCCTGCCCGGCAGGTCTTCGAGGTCGCCTTCGAGGCGATCGCGGAGTCTCCGCGCCATAAATCCGGCATCGCGGTGCGGTTCCCGCGCATCCTCCGCTGGCGCAAAGACAAGACACCCGGAGAAGCCGACTCACTGGACAGCCTGCGCGCGCTTGCAGCACCCGCTCGCTGAAGTGCCGCCGATTAATTTTGCTCTTGCAAATTGCTTAAAGCTATAGCGACATTATGGAATTTCAACCAAAATAAATTATGGGAGAAAGAAGGATAGTATCAAATAAAGTATGTGTCTACCATCTTATTGCGCGTGTGGTGCAGCGGCGGCGTTTGCTGGCGGATGTGCAGCGGGAGGTGTGGGTCGCGGCGCTGCGGCGCGCGGCGCAGTTCAGCGGGGTGGAGCTGATCACCTACTGCTGTTTGCAGAACCACTTCCACATCCTCGTGCGGATCGACCCGGCGGCGAAGGACTGTGA
>SLLG01000126.1 GCA_007134215.1 Opitutales bacterium
AAGCGGGCGGCAGGGACCGCTTGCGGGCGGTATCGCCTTCGATGAGGAGGCGGACTTTGGCCGGAAACGGAGTCGGGTTGTGGATGTGGATTCTGTTGCGTCTGCCTCCGGACCAGCGGGCCTCCACATGGTCGAGGGCCGTGAGTATGCCGGAGTCCGGGCACGCGTAGACGCCCGGCAGTTCCATCCATGTGAGGAGGGCGGAGACCTCGCACCAGCAACTGCCGTAAAAGACGCCGCCGTGGTTGTTGTCCCAATCGCTCGTATTGACGCGTTCGTTAATCCAGCGGGGGGGAAGCGGCCGGCCCTCCGGATCGTGGATGGAACGGTCCGCCCGGCTCAGGTATTGCGGCAGGGTGCGGGCGATCACGCACAGGAGGTCGAGGATGCGCCGGTCGCCGGTGGCGCGGAAGAGGCGCAGCATCGCCTCACCCGAGTGCGTGCAGATGCCCGGTGCGCTGTGTTTGTTTTGCGTGTTGGCAAAGACGGTGCCGGTCGAAACCATGCCGAGGCGCCCGAATTCACTTTCACCGGGAAACGGGTACGCGTGGGGCATGACCCATGTGGCGAATTGGTGGGCGGCGGTGGCGGCGGCCTCCAGCCACTTTGTATCGGCGGTGGCCTCCCACAGCCAGGCGTAGGATTCGGCGAGCGCGGCGGCTGACTCGCTGTCGATATTGCCCAGTGCATCGCCGGGGCCGCCCGCCGTCAGCCCGCGCTGCGTCCAGTTGCGCAGGAAGGCGTCCGCACTCTCTTCGGCACAGTCCAGCCATTCATCGGAACCCCGGCCATGTGGGCGAGGGCGAGGCCCGCCGGGATGACTGCTCCGCTGCACGTCCCGCCTGCGGCGACGTGGCCGTCGAGATTGTCGAGAAAGTGCCCCCACTGTCCGTGTTCGCGCCAGATGCGGCAGAGGGCATCCGCGAGCGTGCGCAGGGTGGTCCGCCACGGATGCATGTCGGGGAGAATTTCGTTCCGCGCGATTCCGGCGCGGTGGATCGCCTTGGCGAGATAGAAGAGGGCGTCTCCCTGGCGGCGGGAGAGGGTCCACCGGACGGTGTGGGGGTGCTGCTCCTGCCCGTGGAAGTCGGGGATCCATCCATCGCGTGCGCGCTCCCCGAAGAGCAGCCCTGCGGGAGAAGCGGCTTCCCGGCAGATTGTATCGATATTCTCCGCCGCGCGTGCGCGGCTTGTCGCATCCTCCGCCGCGAGGAGCGCGTAGGCGGAGATACCACCCCCGCACCAACCGGTTTGGTACGGATAGCGATTGTTTTCGTCGGGGACGGTTAGGTAGAGCTTCCAGCCTTCATGCCAGTTGCCGCAGTTGAACTTCACCGTGATGGTGCGGTAAGCCTGCGAAAAAGGGCAGACGGCGGGAATAGCGTCGGCGTTTTGCAGTGCGTCGTGCCAGCGCCCGAAGATTCTGCGGAAGAATCCGGCCAAGTCCGCGCATGTCCACCGTGCGACCGTAAGGATGAGGGTATCGGAGTCGCCGGGGTGCACGGTTTTGGGCCGGTCGCGGGACGGAGCGTCGGTGCGCATGTGCTCGTAGCGGTGCGGGCGAACCCCCGGCGCGGTGACGCGGAGCGTGATGGATTCGTGTCCGGCGGGCTCCTCCAGCTCCCACAGGGTCTCGCCCCATCGCGTGTGGGCTGTGCCGTGGATGAGAAGCGCTTCGCCGCGGCGCGGATTCCACCTGGTTTACTCTCCGGCGGGCTCGGCGCTGACGCGGAGGAAGCGGGGGGCTTCGCCGTGGAGGGGAGCGAAGAGTTCGACGCGGTCGATGGCGGAGACGGCTTCGTCGCCTTCGCCGGAGGCGGGGCGGTAGCCGCCTTCGATGATCTCGAGGGTGACGCCGCCTTCGCCGGGAACAACGGGGAGCCATTCACTCAGGTCGGTGCTTTGTTCGGCGAAGAGGCGGATGACGGCTTCAGCGGCGCGGTCGAGCGGGTAGACGAGGGTGACTCCGACGGTGTCCGGCGTCGCGGAAGGCAGGTGGACGGATCCGCCGTAGGCGGCGGGATCGTTGCCGAAGGCGAGGTCGAGGAGAGTGGAAAAGCCGCTGAGGTTGTGGTCCGCGCCGGTATCGAAACTTTCCATTTCGGCGTCGGGGAAGTACTGGACGACGAGATTTTCGAGGGTCGGCTCGGTCAAGATTTCAGCCTCTTCCCACTCGCCGAAGAGGGCGATGCTGTCGATCCACCATCCGTCGGCGGAGGTGCCTTGGTTGGTGCCGAAGCTCCAGCGCAAGCGCAGGGTGGCGCCGGCGAAGCCGCCGGTATTATGAAGATCGACGATAGTTTCGACAAACTCTGTGGTGCTGCCGACCCATGCCTCCTGCTCGGTGAGGGGGTTGCGGTTTTGCGGGGGGCCGCCGGCTGCGACTTCTCCGTTGTAACCGTTTTGTACAAACGTCGCCCCGGAGTCGTCGTCGACATTCGTCCACTCGCCTCCGTCAACGCTTAAGGCGAGCTGTCCGCCGTGGTTGTTGCCGTTGAATGCGCGGCGTTGCCAGAAGCGCAGTTGCAGGCTGGTGGCGTCTTCGGGAATCTCGATCACGGGTGAGTCGAGATGGGTGAGGGAGCGTTGGGAGACGCCGGGCGTGAAGAGAGCAGTCGGCAGGGATTGGCTGAGCGAGTTTGTAGTGGACCATGCGTTGCCCCCGACCTCGTTGATGTAGGTCCATCCCGCGGTCTCGCCGCTGTCGAAATATTCGCTCCAGAGGACACGGAAGACTTCGAAGGCACCGGGGGCGGTGACGGGATCATCGTCCGGGTGTGTGGCGACGAGGTCCCATGTCCCGATGGCCGCACCGGTGAGGTCGAAGCGTGCGCGAACACCGCCGGTAATCGTAACGACTTCCGCGCTTTCGATGTCGGGCGAACCGTTGCGACGGAGGGCAAAGGCGGTGTCGGCGGTGAACCCGGTGCCCTCGATGTCGAGGTAAACGACTTCGCCGCGCGGAGCGCTGCCGGGCGAGACGGCGGAGACGCCGAGCGGCGGCGGGGGCGGTTCCTCGTTTGCCGCCGCGGTGAGGAGGAGAGAATAGGTTTGCTGGTTGTTCGTGAGTGAACCGGTGTAGCTGACGACGGCGGTGTAGACGCCGGGCGAGGGCGGTGCGGCGATATAGACTTGGTTTAGGTTGTCGGTGTTGTTCACGCCTGATGTGGCGGGCAAGGACATCGATGCCTGCGTCCACGTGCCGACAAAAGGCATGACGTAGGGATAAAAAACTTCGCCCTCCGGCCCCTCGACGGTGAGGTGGAGGTTGTTGACGAGGTTGGGCAGGCGCGAGTCGTGCGCGCTCGTTGCGGACCCCGCCGGATCGGTCCATGAGAGCGTGGCGCGCACGGGCGTCTCGCCGTCCCACACGAATTCGTGGCGGTGGACGGGGTCGCCGGATGTGAGTGTGTCCTCGGTGATGCGGCGGGTGAGCGGATTCTCGGCGAAGTCGCGGATGAGGGCGGCGGCGGCTGCCGTGTTGATCAGGCCCCAGCCGAAGCGGTAGTCGGGGCCGGGATTGCCGAGATCGTCGGCGGTGTGGATGAGCAGGCCCTTGAGGGTGCTCGCGCGCATCGCCCCGCCGGGGAAGAGTGTGCCGTAAAGCTCGACGAGGAGCGCGGCGGAGCCGGCGGCGCTGGGCGAGGACATGCTTGTGCCGCTCATCGTCGTGTAGGCGGCGTCGCCTCCGGAGGAGGTGGAGTAGAGCGTGACGCCGTTGGCGACGATGTCGGGCTTGATGCGTCCGTCGTCCGTCGGTCCCCATGAGGAAAAGCCCGCCATGGCGGCTTTGGTGAGGTCGCGCGCGCCGTCGGTCACGGCGTCGTGGACGGCGCCGACGGTCATGACGTTCTTCGCTACGGAATCGTAGCTGATCGTATCGTAACCGCCCCGGTAGACGCTGTCGCCCGCCGGATGCACGGAGCTGTCGTAGGTGACGGTGGAGCCGCCCGGCTTGAGGGCCACGCTGTCGCCGTTGGACGGGTTATCCATACCGTCATTGCCCGCACTGCGGAACATGAGGTAGTAGGGCGCGGAATACGCGAGGGCGTCGGAATCGCGTGCGGCCCAGTTGTAGGCGCCAAAGGCGGCTTCCTCGGCGTTGTTCTCGCCGCCGTACCAGACGAAGCGGGGATTGGCGTTGCCGCCCATGAAGCGCCAGCCCGCGACGTACCCGTAGCTGTGGTTGGAGAGGTAGAGCGCGCCCGCCTCGTCCGGCGCGGCGGCCCCGCGGGAGGCCATCTCCGATTTGTCGCTGTTCCAGTCGTAGGAGTCGACGTGCGCGAGCGGGGCCATCCCGCGGGCCGAGGCAGTCACCCCGGCGGCGGCCACCGTCCCGGCGACGTGCGTCGCGTGGAGGTCGATAGCGGCGCTGTTCATGAGCGCGACCCGGTCGTCGAACTCTCGGTGCGTGGCACGGACCGACCCGGCGTCCCAGACGCCCACCGTGACGCCTCCGCCGAGCAGCGGCGCTGCCGGATCGTTATGCAAGAGATCGGCGGCGGCGGTGATCGCGGCGTTGAGGTTGTGGGTCTCGCGGTAGACGGGACGGTTCTCGGCGTCGAAGCCGAAAATCTCCTTCACCCGTCCGCCCGGTTCTTCGCGGCGCACGGGCAGGCCGCGCTCTTCCGCCCGGCGGCGGGCGTCTTCGCGGCGGGCGTCCGACTGCGCCCGCAGCAAGTCCACGACGCGGGCGCGCTCCGCGGGGTTGCGCAGATCGACGGCGGCACGCAGGATGTCCGCCGCGCTCACCGAAGGTCCGGGCAGGTCTTCCGGAGGACCGGCCTGCCCGAACGCCGACGGTGCCAGCGCGGCGCACACCAAGGCGAGCGAGGCCACGAACAGGCGTGCGTATGCAGGAAAGAGCTTCATGGGTGTATCCGGATGACAATAGGAGATTGTGCCTAGAAATATGGCGGGACTCCGTCACGGCAAGCCCCGCTCCGTTTTTTGCCCGGTTTCGTGAGATTCTTACCAATTGGCAGCCGGTTCACGCGGTTTTCGCAAGAATCGGGCAGGCGTTTGTCCACGCATCCGCTATGGAGGGCACCGCTCCGCCCTGAGCTTCACCCGCATTTTTCGTCTTCGCGGAAAGCGGACCATGCTTCGGTGATGACGCGCGATTTCTGCATTCCCCGCCACAGCACTTCCGCTCTAGGGCAAAGCCGTGCGCAACGCCTTTGGCGTAGGCTGGAATGAACGACAATATTCCAGGGTAGGCCTCGCGGCCAACCCTTCGCTTTGTTGCGGAATCCCTTCGGGATAAACTGTGGGCAAAGCTCAGGCCACACCCGCGCCGCCCGAAAGCACAGGTCAATTGCGGCGTGCGGCCTTGCCCTCGCCCGCGACAAAATCCTCTCTATCTCCCGGCTCCGCGGCCTGACCATTCTTCCGCTCACACCCGAGGGCGTTCGCCACGCGCTCGACCTCTGCGTGGAAGGCAGTATCTCCCGACAAAGCTATTTCGACCGCCAACTCGCCTCCATCATGCGGCGCGAAAAAATTCCGATCATCCTGACAGAGAACGTGAAGGATTTCCTGTCAATCGATGGCATCACCCCCATCAACCCATTCGTCTGAAAAGCCGGGACTTCGCCGAACCCCTGCGCAATCCGCCTTTGCCCAAGGGCTAAGGGCCTGGGTGGTCGATATTCGCGATCAATGCCATCGCGCGGATGTCTCTTTCTTTTTCAAACAATGGGACGGACGCGACAAAAAGGCCGCCGGCCGCGAGTTGGAAGGCTTGCATTAGGATGGATGTCCCGTCGATACCTTAATGCCTGCTTAAAACCCGGAAGGGTAAAGTGTGAAGCAAAGGATGACACCGTATGTGAAGCGGGGTCTGCTACGACTTCACCCGACTCGGGCTTTGAGCATTGGCGGCGACGCTCGCGGGGTCGGTGTAGACGTAGCCTTTCGCGAGGGCGGTGAAGGTCTCGACCTGTTTGTCGGCCCATGCTTGATCGCGGCCGAGTTCTTTGGCGAGGAGGGCGGCGGTTTTCGGAGCGGCGGCGATGGCGGCCTTCGCGTTGAGGAGAAGGGCGCGGGTGCGGCGGGAGAGGACGTCTTCGACGGTTCGGGCCATCTCCTCGCGGGCGTGCCAGACGACTTCGCCGGCTTGGTAGGGGAGGGCCTCGTGCAACTTTTCGGAGTAGGCGGGATCTTCGCGCAGGACGCGTTCGAGTTTGGGTGCGTCAGCGCCGTAGGGGCGGAGGTTGGCTTGCCCGATGCTCTTCTGCGTCCAGCCGTGGATCTGAAGTCCCTCTGTATGGCAGCGCTTGGGGTCGACACCGGCGACGGTCTCGGCGTGGTCGACGACGTCTTCGGCCATCTTGCGGTAGGTTGTCCACTTGCCGCCGGTGATGGTGATGAGACCGGTTTCGCTGACGATGATGGTGTGGTCGCGCGAGAGGGCGGCGGTGTTGGCGGCGTCGCCCGCTTTGACGAGGGGACGCAGGCCGGCGAAGACGCTGAGAACATCGTCGTCGCCCGGATCTTTCGCGAGGTAGAGGCGGGCGTGTTCCATGACGAAGTCGCGTTCGGACTGGAGGGCGCGCGGTTCGAGGCTTGCGCTGGGGAGGGGTGTGTCGGTTGTGCCGACGACGACCACATCGCGCCACGGTACGGCGAAGAGGACGCGCCCGTCGGCGGTTTTGGGTACCATTATGGCGGCGTTTCCGGGGAGGAACTCCTTGGGCAGGATAAAGTGGATACCTTGGCTGACGGCGACGAGGCTCTTGGCTTCGGGATCCTCAAACTTCCGAAGGGTGTCGACGAAGACGCCCGTGGCGTTGATGACGGCGCGGGCGCGCACCCCGAACTCATCGCCGCTCTCGACGTCTTTGACGAGCGCGCCGCAGACGACATCCTTTTCCTTCATGAGGCCGACGCAGCGACAGTAATTGGCCATGACGCCGCCGAGTTCGGCGGCGGTCTGCGCGAGGTTGAGGGCAAGGCGGGCGTCGTCGAACTGTCCGTCGTGGTAGATAACGCCTCCGGTGAGGTGCTTGGTCTCGACGGTGGGGATGGTCTCGATGGTCTGTTTGCGACTGAGCATGCGGGACGGGCTGAGGCCGAGTTTGCCGGCGAGCTGGTCGTAGACCTTCATGCCGATTCCGTAGAAGGGGCCCTCCCACCATTTGTAGCTGGGAATAACAAAGGCCTGGTCATGCACCAGGTGGGGCGCGTTCTTGGCGAGGCGCCCGCGTTCGCGCAGGGCTTCAAGGACGAGGGAGATATTGCCCTGCTTGAGGTAGCGCACGCCGCCGTGCACGAGCTTGGTGGAGCGGCTCGAGGTGCCTTTGGCGAAGTCGTCCTGCTCGATGAGGGCGACGCTGTGGCCGCGCGAAGCGGCGTCGACGGCGGCGCCCAGGCCGGTGGCCCCTCCGCCGACGACGAGGATGTCGAAAGGTTCGGTGGCGTTGCGGAGGCGGTCGATGGAATCGGTGCGTTTCATAGTGCTTTCTTTTTCGGTATGGATTAAAGGGATGTGTGAAATGATTTCCGGTTTTTAAATGGTGGTGCCCTCATCCGCCCTTCTTCTCCCATGCCATGGCGCGTTCGAGAGCGCGGTCCCAGTCGTTTTGGAGGGCTTTCATCTCTTTGGCGGGGCGTTCCCGTGCGAAGGTCCTGTCGACCTCCCAGCGTTCGGTGATCTCCCGGCGGTTTTCCCAGTAGCCGACGGCGAGGCCCGCGAGGTAGGCTGCGCCCATGGCGGTGGTCTCGGTGTTTTTCGGGCGGACGACGGGTGTGCCGAGCAAGTCGGCCTGGAACTGCAGCAACGGTTCGCTTTTGGAGGCTCCGCCGTCTACGCGCAGCTCCTTGAGTTTGAGGCCGCTGTCTTTTTCCATGCAGGTGATGAGGTCGGCGCTCTGGAAGGCAATGGACTCCAGGGCCGCGCGGCAGAAGTGTGCACGGTTGGTGCCGCGTGTAATGCCCACGGCGGCACCTCGCGCGTAGGGATCCCAGTGCGGTGCGCCGAGACCGGCGAAGGCGGGCACGAGAAACAGGCCTCCGGCGTCTTTGACGCCTGCTGCCATCTGGTCGAGTTCTTTCGCGGATCTAACGATCTGGAGTTCGTCGCGAAGCCATTGCACGACGGCACCGCCGATGAAGACAGAGCCTTCGAGGGCGTATTCGGTTTTGCCACCCGCGCGCCAGGCGATAGTCGTGAGGAGGTTGTTCTTCGACGGCACGATTTCCGCGCCGGTGTGCATAAGAAGGAAGCAGCCCGTGCCGTAGGTGTTTTTTGCCATGCCCGGCTTGAAGCAGGCCTGTCCGAAGAGGGCGGCATGTTGGTCGCCCGCGATCCCCGCCACGGGCGCACCCGCGGGATAGAGGTTCTTGGCAACCTCCCCGTAAATCTCGGAGGAGGAACGCACTTCGGGGAGCATACAGCGCGGGATGCCGAGCAGTTCGAGCATCTCTTCGTCCCAGTCGCCGGTTTTGATGTTGAGAAGAAGGGTGCGTGATGCATTCGTGACGTCCGTGACGTGTGTTTTTCTTCGGGTAAGCTGCCAGACGAGCCATGTATCCACCGTGCCGAAGAGGAGCTTTCCGTCTTCCGCCCGTTGGCGGGCACCCTCCACGTTTTCGAGGATCCAGCGGATTTTCGTGCCCGAAAAGTAGGGGTCGATGCGCAGGCCCGTTTTCTTCGTCACCATTTCTTCGAGGCCGTCCTTCTTGAGCCTGTCGCAGTAGTCGGCCGTGCGGCGGTCCTGCCAGACGATGGCGTTGTAGACGGGCTTCCCGGTTTCGCGGTCCCACACGACGGTTGTTTCGCGCTGGTTGGTGACACCGACGGCGGCGATGTCGGAGGTGGCGAGGTCGGCCTTGGAGAGAGCGCCGGCGGCGGTGGCGTTCTGGCTCGACCAGATGTCGAGCGGGTCGTGCTCGACCCAGCCGGGCTTTGGATAGATCTGGCGGAATTCCTCCTGTGCGACGGCGACGATGCGGCTGCGGTGGTCGAAGACGATGGCGCGGGAGCTGGTGGTGCCTTGGTCGAGGGCGAGGATGTAGTTTTTTTTGGTCATGGTGGAGTGGTGTGGCGGTGGAATGAATATAGCGGAAGGTTGTCAGAGGCCAAGGAAGACAAACAGCTTTGCTCCGAGGATGCCGCCGAGAACGGGTGCGGTGACGGGCACCCATGCGTAGCCCCAGTCGGCATCGCGTTTGCCGGGGATGGGGAAGAGGGCGTGGGCGATGCGGGGTCCGAGGTCGCCGGGCGGGGTTGATGGCGTAGCCGGTGGGGCCGCCGAGGGATAGGCCGATTCCGAAGAGAATGAGAATGGCGGTGCCGACGAATTCCGCGAGGTATGGGTGCATGAGGGAAGGTAGTCTTCGGAGAGATAATGGGATTCTTTTTTACTGAATCGCGGATTTCTGTCTGTGCAAGTCGTTTTTTATCAATGGCTTATAGGGAAATTGCCAAGTGATCGAAGATCCGCGGGCTGGAATTTTGCGGAATTCGGCGGCGCGATGCGGAAATTCCAGGGAATGCACGGGGAAACCCAGAAAATCCCAAGCTCCGGGCTTGCGGTTCCCAAGTTTCGGAGGCACTCATTTTTTTCTTCGTCTCACCTGCCCATGTTACCCGCCGAGCGTCAAACCGCTATATTCCATCATGTCGAGGCCCGCGGGTCGGCGCGGACAACGGCCCTTGCGAGGGAGTTCGGCGTGACGGACAAAACCATCCGGAAAGACCTCGAATGTCTGGAGTGGGACGGGCGCGTTCTGCGCGTGCACGGCGGTGCGGTGCGCAACACAAACCACCGGCACGAACTGCCGCTGCCCGAGCGCCAGGCCCTCAACCGCGCGGAGAAGATACTTGTTGCACGCGCGGCCTGCTCTCTCGTTAAGCCGCGATGGTTTCCATCCGAACGGTTGGACACGCCGGTGGCAACCGCGGATGTCCTCCGCGGGTCAGGCCTCGATCACGGCGACGCCGTGGAGCGGTAGCGTGAGCGCGCCGCCTTTGTGGCGGCGGCCGGTGAGGAGATTGGTGCCCGGCGGTGTAGAGGGGAGCCGCGCGGGTCCGTCCGTCTGGTTGATGAAGAACCAGATGGAGTGTTTGCCGTCGGTGCGGCGCACGGCTTCGACGCCCGCGGGATGGTCGGGCCACGGGCGGTGCAGCCCGGCGTCGCGTGCGAGGCCGGGCAGGGCAGTGCGCGTGACCGCGGGCGTGAGGTAGGTGCCGATGGAATACACGAAGCCTTTGCCGACGCGACGGCGGACGACGGCGGGCGAACTGTCGAGGTGGCGGCCTTTCCAGACGGCGACGGTATCGGCGTCGGCAGCGGGTTCGACGATTTCGTACCAATGCGCGGTTTCGACGAGGCAGCCGCCCCACTGGATGGAACGTGCGCGGCCGGAGGCTTCGGTTTGGCGGCCGAATTCGACGACCTTCGCCCCGGTCCATTCCGCGAAGTGCGCGGGGGGTGTTTCCGCGACGACGTGGTTGTGCGTGTCGCGTGTGGCCGTGCGCGCGCCGATGACGAGGACTCCGCCGCCCTCGACCCATTGCCGCAGACGGTCCGCCCACTCTTTGCGGAAGATGACCCAGTGGGGCACGATGTAGAGCCGCACGCCGTCGAGCGAATCGGCGGGGTGCGCACAACCGACGCTGTAGCCGGCCTCGCGGAGTTCGCGGTGGATGCCTTCGGCGACATTCTGTTCGGAGGGCAGGCCCATGGGGTAGGTGAGGTGGGCTTCACGCGCGTCGAAGTCGCCGGTCGCGACGGCTGCGTCGAAGGCTACGTGTGTACCCAGAATCCGCTTGCCGACGCGACGCAGCTCGCGCCCGAGGCGGGCGACCTCGTCGTAGCGCCGCCGGGGCACGTTGTCGTGGCCGAGCACGCCGCACCAGTACATCTCGGCTCCGAAGCGGCAGGTGCGCCAGCGGAAGAAGAGGAGGGCGTCGGCCCCGCGCGCGATGGAGACGTAGGCGAGCTTGCGGGTCTCGCCGGGCTCGGGGTTCTCGTGGAAGTAGGTGTTCTGGCCGCCGGGGCCGCACTGGTGCTCGGGCACCATGAAGTTGCCGCGGAAAGACCGGACGCGGTCGCAGTTGAAGGCGTGCGAGGCCGCGCGCCCGGCGGGTTCTTCGGTGAAAAACGGGTAGACGTCGTAGCCGAGGAAGTCGAGGTCGTCGGAAAACGCGCCGCGGTAGTCGACGCGGGGCATGATACCGTTGTGGAAGATGAACCAGTCCGGATTGGCGGCGCGCAGGATTTCCACCTGATCGTGCTGGAAGGTGGTCACGACGTCGCTGAGGAAGCGGAAGTAATCGAGCTGTTGGGAGGGATTGACGTAGGTGGGCCGGTCGGGCACGGGCGTATCGATTTCTTCGAAGCTAGTGTAGGTCTGCGCCCAGAAGGCTGCGCCCCATGCGGCGTTGAGGGCGGCGATGGAACCGTCGTAGCGCGCCCGCAGCCAGTGTTGGAAGGCGGCACGCACATCGGGCCCGTGATCGTCGCGGAAGTGGCAGTAGAATTCGTTGTCCGTCTGCCAGCCGATGACGTGGCGGTTGGATCGGTAGTGCGCGGCGAGGGCGCGCGTGATCCCGCGGCAATACGAGCGGAAGAGTGGATGGGCGTGAGAGGCGTGCTGGCGGGAGCCGTGGCGAAGGGGGGCGCCGCGGTCGTCGCGGCGGAGGATTTCGGGATGGGCGGCTGTCATCCAGCGGGGCGGGGCGGCCGTGGGCGTGCCGAGGATGACGCGGATGCCGGCTTTGCCGAGTTCAGCGATGCGCTTGTCGAAAAAGGAAAAGTCGTAGCGGCCGGGGCCGGGCTCCATCAAATCCCATGCGAATTCTCCGAGCCGCGCGACGTTGAATCCGGCTTTTTTCATGCGGCGGATGTCGTCGCGGCGGGTTTCGGCGTCCCAGTGCTCCGGATAGTAGCAGGCACCGTAGAGAAACTCGCGCAGGGGCAGCGGGGAGCGGTGGCAGGGGCGGCTTTTGCCGCGCGTCGGTGCGGGTGCGGTCATGGTGCGAGGGTGCCGCCGGGGGGATGCTCCGGGCAACGCGAAAGGATGTTTTGTCGTAAAGCCGCTATTTGCGGAAGTTTGCCGTTGCCAGAAGGTGCAGGGGCTGGAATGGGTTGAGGCCCGTAGGCGGGGAATCCCCATTCCGGGGCGGCGCGCCGCACGAAGAGTGATGATCAAGCATATATTTATTACCGGCGGGGTGGTTTCCTCTCTCGGCAAGGGCCTGACGGCGGCGGCGCTCGGTGCCCTCCTCGAACAGCGCGGGCTGCGCGTGAAGCTCCAGAAGTTCGACCCCTACCTTAACGTCGACCCGGGGACGATGAATCCCTTCCAGCACGGCGAGGTGTATGTCCTCGACGACGGATCGGAGACGGACCTCGACCTCGGGCACTACGAGCGCTTCACGAGCGGCGCGCTCAGCCGGAACAACAACCTGACTTCCGGCCAAATCTACGACACGATCCTCCGCAAGGAGCGCCGCGGCGACTTTCTTGGACAGACGATCCAGGTGATTCCGCACGTCACCAACGAGATCAAGAGCCGTTTCGAGGCGGACGCGGAGGGTGTTGACATCATCATCACGGAGATCGGCGGGACGGTCGGCGACATCGAGGGCCTGCCGTTTCTGGAGGCGATGCGTCAGTTCTCCCTCGAAAAGGGGCACGAAAACGTTGTTTTTGTCCACGTCACCCTTATCCCCTACCTCGCCGCCGCGGGTGAACTGAAGACCAAGCCCTCACAGCAGTCTGTCGCCAAGCTGCGCGAGATCGGCATCTCCCCGGACATGCTCGTCTGCCGTACGGAGCACCCGCTCCCGCGCGAGTTGCGGCAAAAGCTCGGTCTCTTCTGCAACGTGCCGGTGAAGGCCGTCATCGAGGAGCGCGATGTCGAGACCTCCATTTACGAGGTGCCGCTCATGCTTGAAAACGAGGGGCTTGACGAGTTGGTCCTCAAACACCTGCGCATCGAGAAACCGCAGCTCGAAAACGGGTGGGATGAGGTCGTGCGCATCCTCAAATACCCGAAGCACCGGGTCGACGTCGCCGTCGTGGGCAAATACATCGAGCTGCAGGATGCCTACAAGAGCGTCTACGAGAGCCTCACGCACGGGGGCATCGCCAACGACTGTGTCGTCACCATCCACCGTGTCGATTCCGAGAAGCTGGAAGAGCAGGGGCGCTACGACCGGTTGAAGGAGTTTGACGGCATCCTCGTGCCGGGCGGCTTCGGCTCGCGCGGCATCGAGGGAAAGATCCAGACCGTGCGCGTGGCGCGGGAGGCGGGGATTCCCTACTACGGGCTGTGCCTCGGCATGCAGGTGGCGGTCATTGAGTTCGCGCGCGGCGTGGCAGGCCTCGAAGGGGCCAACAGCACGGAGTTCGACCGGGAGACACCTTACCCCGTCATCGACCTCATGGAGGACCAGAAGGCCCTCGCCGACAAGGGGGCGACCATGCGCCTCGGCGCCTACGACTGCGCCTTGCCCGCGGGCACCCACGCGCGGGAAGCCTACGGCGTCGAACGGGTCTCCGAGCGGCACCGCCACCGCTACGAGTTCAACAACAAATTCCGCGAGCGCCTCGTTGCCGCGGGGCTGCGCGTGGGCGGGGTCAACCCGGACCGCGACCTTGTCGAGATCATCGAAATCCCGGACCACCCGTGGTTTGTCGCGGTGCAGTTCCACCCCGAGTTCAAGAGCAAGCCGCGGCAGGCGCACCCGCTCTTCGCCGCCTTCATCCGCGCCGCCATCGAGCGCCGCAACAATAGCTGACCTGCGCCATGCCCGCCGCCAAGACCGCCATCGTCGTGCCGGGCCGCCTCGCCTCGACGCGCTTTCCGGAGAAACTCCTGCACAAGATCGAGGGCAGACCGCTTGTCCTCTGGACGGCGGAGCGAATCCGCGCGGAAGCGCCGGAATTTCCGCTCTACTTCGCCGTCGACGACGAGCGCCTCGCTTCGGTCCTGCGCGAAGCGGGGTTCGAGACCATCCTCACCGATCCCGACCACCCCAGCGGGACTGACCGCATCGCCGAGGCCAACCGCTCCATCAAGGCCGGCGTTGTCGTCAATGTGCAGGGCGACGAGCCGCTCGTCAGCGGCGCGCAGATCCGCACCCTCGCCGCCCTCGTCACGGGCGACACCGCGATGGGCACGCTCGCGCGGCCCTTCTTCTCCGAGGCGGAACTGCGCGACCCCAACCGTGTCAAGGTCGTCCTCGACGGGCAGGGGCGCGCCCTCTACTTCTCGCGCTCGCCTATCCCGTTTTTTCGCGACACGCGCGGTGCCTTCGAGGGAGCGGGCAAGCACCCCTTCCACCCGCTCCTCCACCTCGGGCTCTACGCCTACCGCGCCGACCTGCTCGAAGACTTTGCCTCGTGGGCACCCACCCCGCTCGAACTCTCCGAGCGCCTCGAAATGCTGCGCGTGCTTGAAAACGGTCACCGCATCGCTGTCGGCCTCACCGAGGCACCCATGATTGCCGTCGACACCCCCGAGGACGCCGCCGCCTTCGAAAAATACCTTCGCGCACAGGGTTGAGCGGCAACGGTAATGGTAATGGTACCTGTGTAGTGCGGCGACCGCCCGATTGCGGGCGCCCGGGCCGGTTTTACCAAGCGCTACTGGCGGAAGGCCTCACTCCTGCTCTTTGAGGATGCGCTGGAGGAGTTCGCTCATGTCCTCTTCGGCCTCGAGGACCTTTTGGCTGCAGAAAATCGGGCGCTCTTCGTGGAGCGCGAGGGCGATGGCGTCGCTCGGCCGGGAATCGATCTCGACGATCTTCGAGCCCAGCTCGTTTTCCATCTTCAGGATGATGCGCGCGTAAAAGGTGCGGTCGACGACGTCGTTGATGACGATGCGCTGCAGTTCGACGCTGAACCCCTTGAAGATGTGGGCAATGAGGTCGTGCGTCATGGGGCGCTCGCGCTGCACCCCGTTGATGATCATGGAGATGGTGTTGCCGATCTGCGGGTCGACGTAGATGATGAACGTCTTTTCCTCGGGGCCGAGAAAAAGCGCGCACCCGTTGGACGTCGGCATGACGCCCTTGATTGCGACTTTCACCACCGTGCTTTTCATACGGTGCTAACATGCCCCCGCGATCTGCTTCCCGCAAGCCCTGTCATGGGAATTCTCCCTATGTTTGCGGAGGTGGTCCGGGTCAACCGGAACGGTCCGGCTTCAGGCCGGCGCGTGCGGTTGCGGCGCCACCGTCGGTTGCGGGGCGGCCGCGCCCGGTTCGCGCCCGAAGCCGCTGATGATCCACCAGAGAAAGAGGAGGCTGCCGTAGTAGGTGATGACGCCGATGATCTCGTGCATGACGTAGTAGTTGTCGAGCCCGACGACAGGGGCGAGATAAACTATGATGATGATGCGCAGGTAGTTGAAGGCGATCCCGCAGACAACGGCGGCGGCGAGGAGGAGCGCCTTGTCGAAGAGGGCGATTTTCTTGAACAGAACGAGGAGCAGGGTGAGCAGGAGAGAGGCGGTGAGGACGCCGAAGCCGTTGCACTCGGCGGCGACGTGGAAGGGGTGGTCGTTGGCGAAGAGCAGGAGCATGGGACCCTCCTCGCGGCTGGCGGTAAGGGCGAGTTCGGCGTCCTGGCCAAGCCATCCGAGGATGCGCGCCGATCCCTGCGCTGCGAGGGTGCGCATCGGCCAGTCGAGGAAGGGAAGGAGCAGCGCCATGAGGACATAGAGGCTGAAGGCACCGAGGAGGGCGGCGGTGAACCGCGCGATACCGCTGCCGAAGACGTAGACGAGGGCCGAGGCGAGGGCGAGGACGAAGCCCGGCAAAACGAGGATACTTGCCCCGGTGAGCGCGGAGCTGACCGCGAGCAGAAGCGAACCGACGAGCAGCAGCCCGGCGCCGCGTCCGAAATCGAACACAGCCCGTAGGCTGATACGCTTTTCGTAGATAAGCGCGGCGAGAGCAAAGACAAGGATGACGAATGCGTGCAGGAGTTGCTCTTCTGTCGTCGTGCGCCGCCACAGCCATGAGATGACCGGTAGAAAGACCATCGCGGCGAGCGCGTAGAGTGCGAGCGGCATGGCTTCCCGGCGGATGAAGGCGAGCGTCTTGTCAATCATGTCCGGAAGGTCGGAGGGCGCACAGTGTCCGCTATTCCACGGGAAGAGACATCTACCGGGCGCGGCACCGGCAGGCCGCCGGTTACAAGTCGTTGCCGATCACCCACGCGCCAGGCTCGGTCTCCTCGCCTTCCTCGTCAACGACGGGGAAGCGGTAGAACCAGCGGTCGTCGAAATCCGGGTTTTCCGGATCGTATTCCGTGCCGCTGCCGTCCGCGTAAAACAGCCATTCGTCGAGGCGGTGGATGTAGAAATAGTGCGCGCGTGTTGAACGGACGAAGATCCAGCTCGCAAGGCGAGGGTCGTAAAAGTGGTAGCGCTGGTGCTGGGCTTCCGTTGCGGCAAAAAGGAAGTGGTGGCGCGGATGGAAAATCCACGGAAAATCCCGTGCCTGAAATTCGCCGAGAAACGCGACTGAGTAGGTGTGGCCGGGGGTTACCGTGACGACTTGTCCACTGAAAAACTGCCGCACCCGTGGGTCCTCGGAGAACAACTCGAGTGGGAACGTCATTGTCTGCTCGCCGAAGGTCCCGGTGACCTCGATCGTCAGCCGTCCGGTGTCGACGTTGTCGATGACGAGGTTCGTGCCCTCGAAGCGGATCTCGAAAGACGCCTCGTGCGCCACGACGGGCTCCTCCTCTGTGCCGAGGACCGGTTCCCAGCCGTATTCGATTCCGTCGGGGTTCCCCTCGGTCACGGCGATCGTCTCGAAGGCCACGAAGCTGTCGAGCTGCGTCGTGTAGTCGGGCACGTTGAAGGGCAGTGTGAGGGGTGCCTCCGTGAAGGCGGCGAACGACCCGCCAAGTCCGCTGAGATTGAAGCGGGAAATGCGGTTGATCTCACGCAGGACTTCGAGACCTTCCGGCGTGGCCTCGCCGAAAGCGGCGTAGGCGTTGCCGAACTGGGGTCTGTGGATGTCCGAATTGTCGCGGATATTGAAGAACCACTGGTTCGAGGCGTTGCCTCCGGCGGGGCGCGCCATGGCGATGGTGCCCGGCGTGTTCGGTCGTTCGAACTCCATCGGGATGGTGTCGATGGGTTGGATGAGCCACAGCGGCGCTTCGGTGTTGTCCTCCGGCCGCGAGAACCGGAATCCGCCTGCCTGCACCACGTATTGCTCGGGGCTGCGGTGCACCACCGAGCGGTCGTATTCGCCGCGGCGCGCGTAGGTCATGAAATTCGCGACCGTCAGCGGGGCGTCGCCGGGAAAGAGCTGCACGTCAAAGGTGAAGCTGCGGTAGACGAAGTCGTCCGCCGATTCGAGGTCGAAGATGCTGTCGTAGGGTTCGCCCGATTGCGTTTTGAAGGTCTGGAGGGTGCGGAAGGCACCGTCACCGATCTCGACCGGACGGCGCTCGTCGGGCTCGGGCAGCGAAATGGTGAAGGTGGCCGCCGGCCCCGGCTCGGGGTGGCGCTCGAAGACCTCGCGCATGTCCTGGGAAAGGGCAGGGCCGTGCACGTCGAGCACCCGGAACGAGAGGAACTTTGTCTGCGTGAGGACCTCGGCGGAAGCGGCGGCGGCGAGCGCGGTCAGCGCGCCCAGCGCGAACATGGGTGTTCGTCGGAACATGGCGGGAAATCTAAACCGTCCGCCTTAGGCGCTGTAAAGCGGCAAATAGCGTTCGCGCAGGTAGCGCAGGAGCGCTTCCGTGCCGAGCTGGTTTCCCGTCACGCGCCGGGCGAGGCCGTTGGCGTCGTAGCGGCGCGCCGCGCTGTGCACGTTTTCACGCAGCCAGCCGAGAAGGCGCTTGTAATCGCCCCGTCCGAAATCCGCCTCCAGATCGGGAAGCGCGTCCTTGGCCGCATACCAGAACTGGGCCCCGAGCAGGTTGCCAAGCGTATAGCTGGGGAAATACCCGAACATCCCCTCGCACCAATGCACGTCCTGCAGGCAACCCTCCGCATCCGATTCCGGTGTGTAGCCAAGGAGGTCGCGCGAGCGTTCGTTCCATGCTTCCGGCAGGTCCGCGATGGCGACGCGGGCCGCAAAAAGATCGCGCTCAAGGCCGTAGCGCAGGATAATATGGAGGTTGTAGGTCACCTCATCGGCGTCGACCCGGATAGGCGTGATCGCCACGCGGTTGACCGCGCGGTAGAGCTGGTCGGAATCCACCCCGGCGAGCTGTTCCTTGAAGAACGCGCGGTAGCGCGGTTCCCAGTGCTTCCAAAACGGGCGGCCCCGGCCCACTTGGTTCTCCCAGATGCGGCTCTGCGACTCGTGCGCCGCCATGCCCGCCGCGCGCGAGAGGGCCGTGCCGGGATGCTCCGCGGGCAGGCCCTGCTCGTAGAGGGCGTGGCCCGTCTCGTGCATCGCGCTGGAGAGCGAGTCGAGCGGGTTGTCGGGGTCGTAGCGCGTCGTCATGCGCGTGTCGAGCGGATGCCCCCCGCAGAAGGGGTGCACGGCTCGGTCGAGTCGGCCGACATTGAAGTCAAAGCCGAAGGCCGTCACGACCTCGCGCAGGAACGCTTCCTGCCCGTCGACCGGAAAGCCACGGAAAAGGTCCGGTGGGATGGTGTCTTCGGCGGCGAGGATGGTTTCGAGGATTGGCTTGAGGCCTTCCCGCAGCTCCGCGAAAAGGGGGTCGATGACCGCCGTCGACATGCCAGGATCATAGACGTCGACGAAGAAATCATAGGGGTCTTCCGCCCCTTGGTATTCCGCTTCCTGCCGCGCGAAATCGAGCGCCTTTTGCAGGTGCGGGGCGAACGATGCGAAATCGTTGTTCCTGCGCGCCTCCACCCACGCGTGGAACGACTCGCTGCGCGCCTTCGACCGCCGCGCGACGAACTCGCCCGGAAGCTTCACTTCGCGGTCATACTCGCGCCGCGCGTCCTTCACGATCACGCATTCGTCTTCGGAGAGTGCATCCTGCCCGGCTTCAAGGGCGTCCAGCCACCGCCCGACCTCCGGCAGGGTGGATTCCCGGTGCAGCAGCTCCGAGAAATGGGCGTTTTGTTCCGCTCGGAACTCGGCGCTGCCCGGCGGCAGGTTCACCTGTTCATCCCAGAAAAGGATTCCCCCCGCCGCCGCGAGGCGGTCGATCCGTTTTTGGTGGGCGAGCAATTCGCCGAGAGCTTTCCGCGTTTCCATTACCACCCTATTGACCGTCGTCCCGCCCTCCCGCAACTTCCAAAATGCATGCCCTTCGCCCGCGCGGGTCTTCGACGGCCAGGTAACCCGCCCGCGAGCGCGCCACCGCGAGGTCCGCGTTGTCGAGCAGTTCGACGGGTTTGCGCGGCGGCGAGAGGTTCAGCCGCGCGAGAACGCGCGCGCCCCCGCCGCGTTCCAGCCAGTCGCTCGATCCCAGCACCCGACCTTCTGTGAAATACCGCACGCGCAGCCGCAGCAGCTCGTGCGGCTGCAACTCCCCGCCGTTCTTCACCGCATCGAGCAGCGCTTCGGGGTCGATCCGCCCGCCTCTACCGTCGCCTTTCGCCCCCGCTCCCTTTCCGAGCATCAGCAGTCGGTAGCACGCGAGCGCTTCTTTTGTGTCCTTTGCCGACGGGAAACAGGAGGCGAGCGCGCGGCAGAGACCTTCGTTCCCCGCGAGCGCTTCCGTGTAGCCGCACCAGCGGTAGTTCTCCGGAAGACCCGCGAGACCCGCGCGCACCGCGTTCAGGTCGATGTAGGCCGCGATCAGGCCGACAAGCCACGGGGTGTCCTGCACGAGCACGCTGCCGAAGCGCTCGGCCCATAGCGTGCCCGCCGTCTCGTGCGCGCGGTTGAACCAGCGCGTGTAGCGTTGCCGCAGCGTGCGCATGAACTCCGAGATGTCGCCCATGCGCCGGCGCAGCCGCTCCCGCAGCGCCTCCGCTGTCTCCGGCGGACCCTTCGCCAGTGCGTGCGCCAGCTCATCCGCATTGAGCCCGCTCCACTGCGCGCGCGCTTCGCCGTAGAGGGCATGGTAGCGCCGCACCAGCGTGGCGTCGTCGCACAACCGCGCCGCCGGATCGATGCGCACCAGGATGTGGAAGTGCGTCTCCAGTACACAGTAAGTGATCACCTCCACGCCGCTGAACTCCGCTGCTCGGCGCAGTGCCGCGACCCACACCTCCCGCTGCCCCTCCGCCAGCAACCGCCGCTTCTGAATCACCCGAGAGGTTACATGATAAACCCCCGGACCATCTTCAACTTTGATTCGAATTTCCCCCATAAAACATGTGGTGTTCAGTTGAATGAAACAAATAACCCAATCAAAGCACCAAGAGCAAGTTTATTTTCTTCGAGAAATTTTTTCTGCGTCTTTTTAGCTGTGTGGAGCTTCTGGCGGGGGCTACATTTGGAGCGACTGGCCGACGGAGAGGACGGAGAGCACGACGGAGACGGCGATGATGGCGACGAGGCCGATGGCGCCTCCGAGGGCGATGCTTGCCGTGAGTGTCGTGAGGCGGTTGAGGAGCTTGGTGAGTTCCTCGCGGTAGATGCGGTTGATGTCGTTGAGGGAGGAGACGATGTTGCCGGTGTTTTCGCCCACGGTGAGGATGTCCATGGCGATGTCGGGCATGTAGCGCACCCGCTGGATGGCGGTCGCGACGGAGACGCCCTCCTGAATCTGTCGCCGCGCGGCGGCGAATTTCGCGCGGAGGATGTCGTTGTGGATGGTGCGCTCGACGAGGCGGAGGGCTTCGGTGGTGTTGACGCCGCTCGTGAGGAGCGTGCCGAGGAGGTTGGTCGTCGCGTAGATATTGGAGTAGAGGTAGATTTTGCCGAGGAGGGGCAGGCGCAGGAGCATGCGGTCGGACTTCCGTTTGCCGGCCGCGGTTTTGCGCCACTGGGCGATACCGAAGGCGGCGAGGAGTCCGCCGGCGAGGAGGAACGGTCCGTAGCGCACGGTTGCGTCGGTACCGCCGAGGAGGATTTTCGTAACGGTGGGCATTTCGCCCCCGAGTTGCTGGAGCATCCCCTCGATCTGCGGGATAAGGTAGACGATGAGGATAATGACGACGCCGAAGGCGACGGAGAGAATGAAGGCGGGGTAGGAGAGGTTGGCGATGAGGTCTTTTTTGACCTGCGCGGTCTCTTCGAGGTAGGCCACGATCCGGCGCATGACGGGGACGAGGCTGCCGCTGGCCTCGCCCGCTTCGATGAGGTGGATGGTGGAGGGCGCGAAAATGCTCTGGGGGAGGTCGTCGAGCGCGGCGGCGAGGGTGTGCCCTTCGCTGAGCTTTTTCCAGATGGTGTTGCACAGCTCTTTCATCTGGGGGTCGGCGATGCGCGCGCTCATGAGGCGGACGGCGTCGCCGATGGCCATGCCGGCCTCAAGGAGCATGAGGAGCCGCTTGGTGAATTCGAGGGCAAGGGCGGACTTGGAGCGCTTCGGGGTGAGGAAGGGGATGCGGGATGCCTTCGGGGTGCCGTAGAGTTCCATGTTTTCCGCCTCGGACGAGTCAGTCGTCTCGGCGGCGGAGAGCTGGTCTACGGAGACCGGGCGCATGCCGCGCGAGCCGAGCTTGCGCAGGACGGCTTTGCGGTCGAGGGCTTCCAGCTTGCCGGCGACGGAGCGTCCGGTCGTGTCGATGGCGCGGTAAGAGAATTCAGGCATCGCGGCGCGGGGGCTCAGGCTTCTTCGGTATCCTCGATGTGGCTGTAACGCATGATTTCGTTGAGCGTCGTGCGGCCGAGGCGGGCTTGGTTCCAGCCGCTCTGCTGCAGGGTGGTCATGCCGTGTTTGAGGGCTTCCGCGCGGATTTCGCGGGCGGAATGTTTTTGCACGATAAGTTCGTGGATGCTGTCGTCGACGCGGAGGATTTCGAAGAGGCCGACGCGCCCGCGGTAGCCGAGCCCGCGGCAGTCGTCGCAGCCGACGGCTTCGAGGATGGTGGCGCTGAGGTCGTCCGGTGTGGGTTCGAGACTGAGGGCGTGGAGGCACTCGCGCAGGTATTGTTCGGAATAGTTGCCGGGGCGGGCGCACTTCGGGCAGAGGCGGCGGACAAGGCGCTGGGCGAGAATCATTTCCACGGCGGAGGCCACGAGGAAGGGCTCGACCTCCATGTCGATGAGGCGGGTGAGCGCGCCGGGAGCGTCGTTGGTGTGGAGGGTGCTGAGCACCAGGTGGCCGGTGAGCGCGGCGCGGATGGCGATGTCGGCGGTCTCCGCGTCGCGGATTTCCCCGACCATGATGACGTCGGGGTCCTGCCGCAGGATATGGCGCAGCGCGCTTGCGAAGGAAAAGCCGATTTCGGTGTGGACCTGCGTCTGGTTGACGCCTTCGACTTCGTATTCGACGGGGTCTTCAACGGTGATGATGCGGCGGCCCGGCGAGTTGATCTGCCGGATAAAGGCGGTGAGCGAGGTCGACTTACCGGAACCGGTGGGGCCGGTGACGAGGACGATCCCGTAGGGCAGCTCAAGGACGCGGCGGATGCGTGACTGATCGGTCTTGAGCATACCTAGCTCGTCCATGGAGAGGGGCTGGTTCTTCTGGTTGAGGAGGCGCAGGGAGACGCTTTCGCCGTACATCGTCGGCATCGTCGAGATACGGATGTCCAGCTCGGTGCC
>SLLG01000236.1 GCA_007134215.1 Opitutales bacterium
CCACCAGCGGAAGTAGTAGATCTCCTCGAGGTCGGCGTCGGAGGACTCGAAGAACGGAATGCGCGTCTTCAAAAAGTCCCAGGAATCGGCGTTCGACACTTTGTTCACGACGCGCTCCTCGGTGTCGACACTGTTGAAATACTCGATGTGCCGCTGGAAATCCTCCGGATCGAGAATGTAGTATGGCGCGGACCGCAGACGGGGTGTCTGTCCCCGCCGCGCGCTGTCGGCCAGCCGCACCTCCGTGTCGAGCACGTTCACGTTCTGCCGCGGATCCGAAAAGTCGATGCTCTGCCGCGGATTGCGCCCGTTGAGAAACTCCTCGAGGTTGCTGTGCCCCGAGCGGTTCGCGTCGAAGACCCCGAAACGGGGGTTGCCCGGATCAAAGCCGTATCGGCGCTCCCACGCGTCGGGGATGCCGTCGAGGTCGCTGTCCGCCGGCGGCAGGACCGACCGGATCGACGCGAGACCGCCGTCGAGGCGGCGGACGAAGCGCAGGTTGTCCGTCGCCACGTCTTTCGCCCGTTCCGTCAACCGCAGGGAGTCTTCCTCTTCCCGCAGGTCGTCACGGTGGAAGGTCAGGTAGCGCAGAATGACATCGTGCGTGTCGATCACCACCTCGTCCCCGCTGATGACAATGCCGTCTCCGGGGGCGGACTGCCCTGCCACGGTGATCCGCGGGGCTGTCACCGTGATCGGCGACTTCAGCTCGACTACCCCGCTGACGTGGAAGAGCACCATGCGGCGGCCCGCCGTCTCCAGCGCGGCGCGCAGGCTCCCCTCGCCGGAGTCCTGCAGGTTCGTAACGAATATTACGCGTCCCCAGCGGCCGCCGGGCGTCGTCGCATCCTCGTCCGCACCCGGAAACGAGGGGACGTCGCCATGGGCGGGAGTCGCCCAGACGAGCAGAACGGGAAGAAGAGTGAGTAGGTATTTTCGGATTTGTTTCATGGGGTCTGTGTCCATTGCCAAACCGCTCTCCGTATGGGAGCCGGCGAAGGTCCGGTTCTATTTCATATGAAACTGAACGAAATTCAACCTGCTTCACCATGGCCCTGTCAACGCAATTCCGAAGAAATTCCTGCCGGGCCTCGCGATGCCGACAGAAAACGGCGCCAATACACGCCAGAAGAGAAATCCGCGCAAGAAGCGCCCGAGATTTCACGCAGCGATTACCCGCGGGAACCACCGCCCCTCCCCGATAAAACCCGCGGCGAATATAAACTTTCATTATTTCATTTTAATTTCAATGATTTCTCTTGACTACAGTTGATGAAATAAGATTATAGGCTCCCTCACTAAGTCTGACGTCCTGCCCTTGCCGGCGCCATCGCGCCCCCGAGAGTGGGACAAACGACCACCTCGAACACAATGCAAAGGAATAGAATGAAACTATCGAAATCATCCACGCCGGCCGGCCGCCTTCTCGCGGGCGGCCTCTGCCTCGCGGTCGCGCTCGGAGCACCGGCGCACGCCAACATCATCCACGACGACGACAACCTGCTCGCCTACGAGGGGTTTGACTACGAACCGGGGAGCAATCTCACCTTTGGCACGCTCATGGGCGGCTTCGGCTGGGCGGCGCCGTGGCGCGTCACCTCCGCGGGCTCGCAGGGGCTTGTCGCCCCGATTCAGGAAGGGAGCCTGGAATACACCGACGCCGAGGGCAACATGCTCGTCACCTCCGGCAACCACGCCTATGGCTCAGGCGCGGCCCGCGGCGACTTCGGCAGCAGCAGCCTGAATATCGCCCGCGAACTCGAGGAACAGCTCGGAAGCGAACCGGGCTCGGTCTACTACATCTCGTTCCTCGCCCAGCGGGTCGGCCCGGAACTCGACCCGGAAGATCCGGTCTTCGAGGGCAATTTCCCCTTCGGCGACAACCTCTACCCCCGCAACGCCGGAATTCGTCTGATGGGTCCGCCGGACACCTCCCAATTCGGCGGCAACGCCCTTGACGCACTCATCGGGACGCCCTCCTTCTTCGGCGACGGCTCAGCCGCCCCGATCAACGACTGGAAGTTCAATTCGGAGAACACCAGCATCCGCACCGGCGTCCTCATGCACGAGCAGGTCAGTCTCGCCGTCGCGCGCATAGAGCGCAACATTGTGGAAGTCGAAAGCACTGACGGCGAGGGCAACCCCGTCACGCTGACCGGCGACCGTGTCACTTTCTGGATCAATCCGAGCCTCGAAGCCGAAATCGATGCCGACGGACTGACTGCAGACATAATGGACGGCGACGATCCGTTCAACATCCCCGTCGCGCGCATCGGCGTTGAAGCGGGCGACGCCGACTTTCCCGATGACGGCCGCCCCGAAGCCCACATCATCTTCGACGAGATCCGCGTCGGCACGACATACGCTTCGGTCACACCCTACACGACCGACGGCGTTGCCACGTGGAACGGCTACCCCGTTGTCGACGGCTGGGCCGACACCGGCGACTGGATGGAGCAGCTCTACGTCGGGCACGATCCGTGGATCTACAACCCTGCGGTGGGCTGGACCTACGTGGACGGTGTTGACGCGACAGGCGGGTGGATGTTCGTCCCGAAGCCCTGACGAACGGTCGATTCAGCATTCAAAAAGACAGAGCGCCCCGGTTTTCCGGGGCGTTCTTGTTTCATTGAAATAATGATTGCCAATCCGCCCGGAATTAGAACGCTCGGGATTGCTGTATATCCACGAGAGCTATGACGAAGACGAAGACGCCCCCGAAATCCGGCAAAAACGCATCCGTCCGCGCCAAACCGCGGGCGACCATCACCGAGGTCGCGAAGGCGGCAGGGGTGGCCACCGGCACTGTCTCGCGGGTTTTCAACAACCACGCCGACGTGCACGAAGACATCCGCGCGCGGGTCCACGCCGCCGCCGCCAAGCTCGGCTACGTGCGCCTGCGCCAGCGCAAACGCTCGCGGGCGGGGGGCGACCGCTCGAAGACCGGCAACATCGGCGTCGTCTGCTTCGGCATGGAAGACGCGCTGGTCCACCTGCCCGTCGTCAGCACCGCTCTTCAGGGCATCGAGCGCAGCCTCTCCGCGGAAGGGCGCAGCGTCTTGTTCGCCAACATACCGGACGGCGAGCGCGTCCCTCCCTTCCTCACCGACGACCACGTCAGCGGCCTCATTCTCAAGGGCCCCAACCAAGGCACAATCCCCGCGGCCGCCCAGAGCGAGCTGGTCCGCAGCATCAACCGCTACCCGCACGTCTGGCTCATGGGCCGCCCGCTCAACGCCCGCGGCGACCACGTCAACTTCAGTACCCTCCAGGCCGGGCAGCTCGTCGCCGAACACCTCCACGAAAAGGGACACCGCCGCGTCGCCTTCTTCAATCCGAAGCCCGGCCAGGTGC
Source organism: Opitutales bacterium (assembly GCA_007134215.1). Classification (GTDB taxonomy): domain Bacteria; phylum Verrucomicrobiota; class Verrucomicrobiia; order Opitutales; family Oceanipulchritudinaceae; genus SLLG01. Next base: position 3,355 of record SLLG01000236.1, read on the forward strand.
AGTTCGAACAACTCAAAGCCGCTTTCTACATCGCGACAAACCAGTTCGGGCTCGAATACAGCCTGCTCGAGGCGCCGCCGCCGGACAAGCGCGTCTGGCCCCTGCCCGCCATCACTCTCCTCGACAACGTCAGGGATCTCATCGAAAAGTGGGCCGCCATTCCCGCGAAGAAACGCCCCACCGCCCTCTTCGTCCCCTCCGACCGCACCGCCGTCCAGCTCTACTCGATCCTCAACCAGATGGGTCTGCACGTCGCCAAAGATGTCAGCGTCATCTCCTGCAACAACGAGGAATCCCTCGTCATGAACCTCCACCCCGCCGTGACGACCGTCGACGTGCAGGCCGACCTCATCGGGCACCTCACTGTCGACCAGCTTAGCTGGCGCGTCGAACACCCCGAAATCGATCAGGACATCCAGGTGCTCGTCACCCCCTCTCTCGTCGTGCGCGATTCCGTCGCACAGCTCTGACGCTTCGGTTGCTGTGAAAAGCCCAGCGCGTTCTTCGCAATAGTCCGGCCTGCGATTTCAAGCGCTCTCTCTTGGCTTACAGTACTGGAACAAGGAGCAGGGGCGCGATTGAAGAACGGGCTATGGTGTGGCTTACGCTGCCCAGGAAAAGCTCGCCGGTAAAGCTGAGGCCCTGCGTGCCCATGACCACCAACCGGGCGTCTCTCTCACGAATCATCCGCTTGATTTCTTCCGAAGGGATGCCGTAGCAGATCTCCAGATCAATGGAGGGAGCACCTTTATTCAAGAGGGCTTCCTTCAGGCCTTCCAGCCGAGACTGATCCAAAGCGTTGAATTCATCCAAGCGGTCCTTCAAATGTTTCTCCAGCTTGGTCTTGTCCTGCACATGCAACAAAGTCACCTTGCGCGCCCCGTCGGCGACCATTCGCTCGACGTGATGGAAGGCGCTGTCGGCGGCCTCGGAAAAATCAGTGGCAAACAAGAGGTGCTCGTTGAAAGCACAGGAGGAGACGGTTTGGCAGGAATCGCCTTCACCTTTTTCCACGGGGATCACAAGAACAGGTTTCTTCGCCCCATGGATGATCCCATAGGCGACGCCCCCCAACATTTTTTCGACCACTATGGAGTGTCCCTGCGCCCCGACGACGATCAGGGAATAGTCCTCCTCAATGGCGATCCGGTTCACTTCGCGCTTGGGAGCTCCCATGACCGTCCGGGCCTCAACGGCGAAGCCTTGCTTGCTGAGAATTTCCTTCTGCTCACCAAGCATTCTTTCCAAGGGTTCCGTGTGATAAGAAAACGCGGTGGAAGCCGCGTCTGTTAACCCGAGGCACTGCAGAAGAAGACATTCCTCCGTGCCGTAGGCCCGCAGTCCTTGCAAACAGCCTACGACGGCAAAGGAGGCGGGGGACAGATCGGTGGCAACAATGATTCGCTTGAACATGGGAGTGATCCTTTCTTTGGATTCATGAGGGTGATGGAATTTGCCTTGCCGGAAACCAATGCCTGGTCCGGTTGGCGATTTTGACCAGTGCCAGCATCACCGGAACCTCAACCAGCACGCCGACGATGGTCACGAGAACCACCGGGGAAGAAGCCCCGAATATGGTGATGGCGACCGCCACTGCCAGCTCGAAAAAATTCGAAGCGCCGATCATTCCCGCAGGAGCGGCGACGTCGTGGCAAAGGCGGAACTTGCGGGCGGCGAAATAGGCGATGAAAAAGATGAGAAAGGTCTGAATGATCAGCGGCACGGCGATCAACAGAATGTGCAAAGGGTTCCCCAGAATGACCCCGCCCTGGAATGAGAAAATCAGGACAAGCGTCAGAAGGAGGCCGGCGATGGTGACGTTGTTGAATTTCGTGATGAACTGCCGATGAAAGTAATCCTCGCCCCGGCGCTTGATCACGGCACGGCGCGTCCAAATGCCTCCGGCCAGCGGAATAACGACGAAAAGAACGACCGACAGGAACAAAGTGTCCCATGGGATCGTGACCCCCCCGATACCGAGCAGGAAGACGACGATAGGGACAAAGGCGACAAGGATGATCAGGTCATTGGTGGCCACTTGCACCACGGTGTAGGCCGGGTTACCCCGCGTGAGGTGGCTCCATACAAAAACCATCGCCGTGCAGGGGGCCGCGCCGAGAATGACCGCGCCGGCAAGATAACTCTGCGCGAGTTCGTGGGGAATCCACCTGCTGAAGATGACGTAAAAGAAGAGCGCCGCGATCCCGAACATCGTGAAGGGCTTGATCAGCCAGTTCACCGCCCAGGTAACGTAGAGCCCGGTCGGCTCCCGCCGTACATTCTTGATGCTGGTGAAGTCCACTTTCATCATCATCGGGTAGATCATCAACCAGATCAGCACCGCGATCGGGATGGAGACCTGGGCATACTCAAACCTCGCGAGGAACGCTGGGATCTCCGGAAGAAACCTTCCGATCAGTATCCCGGCGATCATGCAAAGCACGACCCAGATGGTGAGGTTCTTTTCAAAAAAGCTAATCCCTGTGCTTTTATTTTCTGTCATGATTTCTCGGTTCTATGGATTATCCGAAGGCCACCTTGTGATCCGATCCTGGCCGAATAGATGACCAAGCCGGTCGCAGGATTTTGAAGACATGGTTAGCAACACTTGGAATCGGAATCGCCGCCTTTATCATCGTCGCCGCAACATCCGGAAGTCTTGGCCGGCGGGGGATCCTGAAGGAGGACTTTGTGAAAATCGCGCATGGCTTTTCCAGCGCCACGTTCGATTTGGTGGCCCACATCAATGGCCGCGGTGATGTCTGTCGTGGAAATCCCCAAATCCCTCGCTTTCGCGTAGTGAAACTTCAAGCAGGGCTGGCAATGGGTCGCTATCGATGCGCCGATAGCAATGAGTTCTTTGATTTCATCGTTCATAAACTTATCCATTCAATTGTTTTAATTCCGGTTTCAGCCTCAGGTTTCCGGTCTCAGATATCAGCTCTCATTCCCTCCCGGTACCCCGCCGCGTAGGCTTCGAAGACGAGGCGGATTTGGTCGCGGATGCGGCGGAAGGCATCAATCTCGGATTCACCCGGAACCATCGCTTTGGGCGGATCGTCAAAACCCCAATGGTGGCGGTTCACCTGCCCCGGAAACATCGGACAGGCCTGATCGGCGTTGCCGCAGACGGTGATGACGGTGTCAATACGCCGGTCGAGAAAGTCGTTCATATGCTTCGAGGTGTGCCCCGAGATATCGATGCCTATTTCCTTGAGCGCTTCGATCGCCATGGGATGGACGTAGCCGGCGGGATTGGATCCCGCGCTGTGGACATCGAAGAGATCGCCCGCGGCGTGACGGAGGATTCCCTCGGCCATGTGGCTGCGGCACGAGTTGCCGGTGCAGAGAATGAGGATGGTGGGTTTGTCCATGGTCGGAAATCAGGTTGGAGGATGGATGGTTCAGCAGCACCCGCAGCTTGGGCCGCAGTCGCTGGCTGGGGCGCTTTCTCCTTTCTTCATGAGCCCGTAGCCGCCGAGGATGACGCGGCGTATGGGTTGGCCCGTCTCGGGATGCTTCTCGAGCGGGGCCTCGTTCATGCTTTGCCGGATCTCGAAGAACG
>SLLG01000124.1 GCA_007134215.1 Opitutales bacterium
GGAGTCGAGCGCTTTGAGGCGCCCGTCGGCGAATACCGGCAACGCGCCGAAGGTATCGAGGTCCGGCCGGGAATCGGACGGGCGCGCGCTGAACAAGCCGGCGCACACCCACACGGCGGCGAGCCCGACAGCGGCCCGCCCCGGCCAGCCCATCGCCGGCGCGCGTTCGCCGACGGCGGACGCCGCCCCTGTCCGGCGCCGCCCCCCTACCCGCGCGGCGAGTTGCCACACGAGCCCCGCCGTGACGATGAGGCAGGCAATGTACGGCAGCGTCCAGCCGGGGTTGCGCACGACCTGGAGGATCGATGTCTGGTCGTTATTGGCATAGCTGGCTTGGTAGAAAGTTTTTCCCCGATAGCGCAGGGGCTGGTTCATGGAAATGCGGATTTCGCGGTCCTCGCCCGTCTCCGCATTGCGCAGGCGCACGTCGCTGGCGAAGCGTTTGGGGATCTCCGTACCCGGGTAGCGCAGGTGCGTGAAGTGCAGGAGTTCCAGCGAATACCCGAGGTACTGCCGCTCGGGGCGGATGGCCAAGGCGTATTCGCGCCCGCCGTGCCTGAAGGTCTGCGGCTCGGTCAACACGCTCGAAACCGCCCATGTGCCGAGCGACTCACCGCTGCTGCTGTCCATGACCTCGACGACCGCGCTCACGACATTGCGGCCGTCCGTCGAGACCACGCGCGGCTCTTCTGTGAAGCGCAGCCGCGGGCCGAGCCCCCGTTCCGCCATGCCCTCGTCCGGATGCTCCGCCGCCGTCTCCTCCGGCAGGAGAAACACCCGTGAATTCTGCAGGAACCGCCGCGTCTCCACCGTGAACGGCAGCTCCCCGTGTGCGAAAGGTTTGCCGCGCGCGAGGCGCGCCTCATGCACGGCATAGACCCGGTCGGTCCCGGCGTCCGTGATGTCGATGACGACAAACTCTGTCTCGCGCGGGTGCTCCGTGTAGGCCTTCGTCTGCCCCACGTCGAACATGAGGTTCATCTCGCGCGCGAACACCCCCGTCACCCATTCGCCGATGAGCAACAGGGCGATCCCCGCGTGGATGAGGACCAGCGGCACGTAGCGCCACTCCAGCCGGAAACGCGTGGCGTGCGCGGCAAGGAGGTTGAGAAAGAGCAGCCCGCCGATGGTCCACCCGCCGGGGAAAACCGGCGCCGTGCCGATTCCCGGTACCTCGTGCCAGACCAGAAAGGTCCGGATATACCGGCTCATCACCTCCCAGATACCCAGCTGCGTCTGCGCCATCGTGGCGAGAAAGGTCAGCATCATACCGAAGACCAGCAGCACGATCGTCACACGGAGCGATCCCGCCGCCCGTAAAATCCGGTGCATCCCCGAGCGTCTCATGTTCCGCAGGACAAACGGCTTTTCGCACGGGATCAACGAAAAGCCGCCCGTTCACCCTGCGCCCGCGAAAAGCAGCCCCGCCGTGCCGCCGAAGGCGAGGAGACATCCCAGATAGTAGGTCCATCCCGGGCGCGCCTTTTCGAGGGCTCGAGCAGCGTGATTTCGACTTGGAGGGGTGCTTCGGTGCGCGCCCGCAGCTTCGGCCAGTGTTTCTGCTGCTTGCGCACCTTCCGGGGGCAAACACGTTTCTTCCTTGGGCGCACGCGTCGGCGCAGAACCCGTTCGTAGGTCTGCGCGGCGATGACGCGGAAATGTTCCTCGCTCAGCACCGTGCCCACATACAGGCTCAGGCCCGGCAGCGTGGCGATGGCCGCGCACACTTTCGGAAAACTGATCTGCTGCACGGAAGTATCTTCGCCCGCGCCCGCCAGGCGCAACCGTTCGCGCGCGCCCAAAGCACAGGCCCACAACTCCGCGAAGGGTTGGGCGAAAGGATCACCCGGCGACCAACAGATCCTACACCGAAGGTGTTGCGCATAGGGGTGCGGTCCTCGCCATGCGCCACCTTCGACCGCCGGAACCTTGCGCAACGCCTTCGGCGTAGGCCGGAATCCAACAACAAGATTCCAAGGTAGGCCTCGCGGCCAACCCTTCGCTTTGTTGCGGCATCCCTTCGGGAAAAAATGTGGGTAAAGCGCAACTCCGTTTGCGCCGGTTGCCGTTGGTAGGTAGGGATGATTCCGATTCGTCCGCCATCCCCGTCCAAGGTCTCACACGTAGAAGCTCGCCCGTTCCTGCAGGCCGCGCACGCCGGGATGCTTTTCCATCTCCGGCTCGACGAGGTCGACGCCGAGGCCCGCGCGGTCGCTCAGGTGGATGTACCCGTCCCGCACGTCAAGAGGCTGCGTGATCACCGTGTCCCGCCATGCGACATCGTTGAGCATGAATTCGCAGCGGAAGAAGTTGGGAATGGCGGCGCACACGTGCGCACTGGCGAGGGTGCTGAGCGGGCCGTTCGGATTGTGCGGGGCGATGAGCGCTCCGTAGGCTTCGGCCATCGTCGCATTGCGTTTCATCTCGGAAGGCCCGCCGCATCGGGTGATGTCCGGCATGATCACATCGCTGATGTGGTTTTCCAAAACGGGACGGAATCCATGGCGCGTGTAGTGGCGCTCGCCCACGCAAATGGGAGGCACCATACGGGCCGATCCAGTTCAGATCACGGTAGAGCTTCGTCCAGATGAAATCCGTCCGCATCGGATCGAGCCCGACAATGCGTTCGCCCGCGTGGCGCGCGGCCGCTTCGATCACGGGGCTGCCCGGCCAGTTCGTCGCTTCGCCCACCCCGGTGTGGCCGGTGTCGGTGTGAATCTTCAAGAGGGTCCAGTTGTATTTGATTCCCTCTACGAGCCGGACGTTGACTTTCGTGATTTTCATAAGGTTCCGTAATTCACATTATCCCGTATGTATCCCATGCCTCGACCGCGCCCATGCCGCCTTTGATGGCCTCGAAAACGCGTTTCTCGCTGAGTGCTTTTTCGAAGCTGCGCCGCACGACCTCCTCTTCAATCGCGCGGGGAATCACGCAGACACCGTCAATATCGCCGAAGACGATGTCGCCGGGGTCAAGGGAAAGGCCGCCGACGCGTAGGCGGCAACGAAAGTCCACGACCTTTCCGCGCGGTCGCTGGTCCTGCGCATAGCGCCCCCATGAAAAGGTGGGAAAACCGAGGGCAAGAATGCCCCGCGTGTCCCGTGAATAGCCGTTGACCACTGCGCCGACGGCACCGCGGTTGCGCGCGGCCGTGCTCATGAGTTCTCCCCAGACGGCGTAGTCGGGGCTCGCCCCGCTGCACACGTAGACCTCGTGGGCACGCAAATCGTCGAGCGCCCGCAGCATGAGACCAAACGGACGGTTCAGGCTATCCGCCTGCCGGTCCGGGCCCTCTCCCCCGGCGTCGTCGGCCTCAAGGACGGGCATGGCGCGCCCCACAACCACCATCTCGTCCCGCAAGGGCTGAACCTGCGGCGGGAAAAATTGATCCTGGAATCCCATCAGGTCCATGATGTCGCCGATCACGGCGGAAAAGAGAGTGCCCCGCATAGAGGCGAAAAGCGCGTCGTCGCTACTGAAGTCAGGCTTGCACATGAGGAATAAGTCAGCTGATGTGATCTGAAACGGGACGGAGCCCCTAAGGCATTAGGCCGTTGTGACTGCATCCTGCCCCCGAGCTTCCGGAAATCGTGAAGCCGTGGTATTAGAAAAGGTTTCGACAATGACGACCAGTTTGCCGCCGTGAACCGGTTCGCAGCGACCAAATTGGTTTGTCCATTCCTTCCCCTGGGTTGCGGAATCCAGACATCCGCGAGCAGGGAGCGAAGACTGTCCAACTTCAACAACGCAACGTCGGACAATCAACACACATTCTGACTCAGCGACATGAAGGCTGCCGAACCCATTGGGCTCGAAGCGCCCCATTTTTGCAATCTTGGCTCGCGCAGCCGCGCAGAACGGAAGGACGACGCTGTTCCCCACCCCCAACCGGCGCTTCAATGACCACCACAAATAGGCCGTCGCTCAATCGCAGTGGAAGACCTCTTCCATCGGTGCCCACCACTCGCCTTCGGGGCGGTCGGGCAGCGGTTCCTGGCAGGGTTTGCAGACGGCCCACCACTCCTGCGTCTTCGGGTCGGCCGCCATCGCGGCCATGTCCGCCGCGAAGTCATCGCCCACATACTCCATGTAGCTGAAGAGGTAGTGCTTCCCGTCGGGCAGTTTGCGCAGGTAGATGGAGTAGTTGCGGATGTTGCACTTCCGGATCATGGCCAGCACATCCGGCCAAACCGCCGCGTGCAGGCGCTTGTATTCTTCCAGTTTCCCGGCGCGAAGGCCGATGACGCTTCCGTATCGTTGCATGGTTATGATCCCTGTTTTCTGATTACTGATTCTTGATGGGTCGGTATTGTTATTCAACCGCCGTGGCGGCGGAAAAGAGTGCTTCGATGTTGGCCGGAGGGATGTCGGGCAGGATCGCTTCGTGGCTGGGAGATATGACAAGCCCCGTAGGAAACAGCTTACGCAGCTCGCTGACGCGCCGGTAAATCTCATCCGGCTTTCCGTTGACGAGCAGATTCTGCGCGTCGACTCCGCCGCAAAAGGCAGTCTTGCCGCCGAAACTTGTCTGCAAATGCTCCGCGCTCATGTCCTTCGCCAGTGCCTGGATGGGATGGATCGCATCCGCCCCGCATTCAATCAGATCGGGCAGGAGCGGACAGATCGCGCCGCAGGAATGGTGGATCACTTTGAGCCCGTGGGCATGCGCCTGCTCAATGAGTTTCCGCGTGCCCGGAAAGACAAAGCGGCGCAACTGCTCCGCGGATACAATGAGCGTGTCCTGGCTACCGAAATCATTGCCGATCAACACGGCGTCGAGACGGTCTCCCGCCGCCTCATAGAAGAACGCATTCGCCTCGAGGTAGAACCGGAGGATGCGGTCGATCACGGCCTGAAACATCTCCGGACACTCGATCATCGTCATGAGGGCGTTCTCCATCCCGAAAGCCGAGCAGGCATCCTGAAAATGGGCTGACCACATCACTCCGAGAACAGCGTAGTCCGGCGGCACCGTGTCCACGGCGGCGCGGCAGCGAGCCGCGTCCATGTGTTCGCGGGGATCCGGCCACGGGAACTCCTCCACGCGCGCGGGATCCTCGAAATCCTCGAAAAAACCCGGCACGGTGAGGGAGCGTTCCTCATAGTCGCCGCCGCTTGCTTTGGCAAAGTCGAAGGCACAGGCGATGTGGTTCGACGGCGGATGCTCGTAGGGCACGTCGACGTCGTACACGTCGTCGCCCAACTCCCGCTTCAATTCCCCGACCGTCTGAACCCCGAAGTGCCGCAGCAGCGGCGGAACAGCCTCCGAAACCGGCTGGCCGAGCCAGCATGCCGGACGGTCGACCGCCCGGCGCTCTATCGTGGCATGAAAGCGTTCTTTGTGCGTCATCCTCCAAGCCTGCCGACCGAAACCGCCCCGCGCAAGCGGGATCGCCCCGCCGCAACCCGGATTTCCGGTTTGGACAAGCGAATGCCCGAAAGCACAACGCGTCGGACCCTACGATCCCCATCATGTCTGATTCCGGACACAAATGTCCGGTTAGCCGGAACGAACGGGTTTGCACGCCCGTTCGCCGGGTTGAAGGCTGGCCCCACGTGTCGGTTTGGTCGCCGCCGCCGACAGTCAAAACCATCCCTGCAAACCATGTGCCCGCCCCCGAACTCAGCCCCATCCATCGAAAACCGCGTCGCCCTATGGAGAGACTTCTATGCACGACGCAACGAGCGTCCTCTGTTGGGTTTCTTCTTGGGCAGCGAATACCCGTTGCGGCGTTACCCCGCGTCGGCGGCGCTTCCTGAGGGCCGGGCGCTGCGCCCGGAGGACTTCGAGGTGGAGGCGTACCTCGACGATCAAGACGCGCTGTTCGAGGCGCACGAGGCCTGTGGGGGCGATTTCATTTGGTCGGCGGACGCCTTTTGGGGGATCCAGTGGATGGAATGTCTCTGCGGCCTTGAGATGGTGTGCAACCACGCCTCGGGCAATTTTCACTTCAAGCGACCGGCGAACTTCGGAGGCGCGAAAGATATCCCGGAGTTTGACCCGGGGAGCGGATGGGCGCAGCTCGCCGTCGAGTTCCTCCGCAAGGGTGCCGCGCGCGCCGCGGGCCGGTATCCTCTGGGCACGACCCGCATGCGCGGCATCAGCGACATGCTCGCGGCTCTATACGGACCCGAGGATTTCGTCTACGCTCTCATTGACCAACCGGAGGCCGTACGCGAGGTCTGCGCGCGGCTCACCGATCTCTACATCGCCTTCGCAAAGCTGCAACTGGCGAACATTCCCGAGTTTCACGGCGGCATCGGCTCGTTCTACTACAGCAACTTGGCGCCCGCGGGCACTGTGTGGCACCAGGAAGACGCCGCCGTCATGCTCTCCCCGACACTCTACCGAGAGCACATCCGCGAATGGGATGCGAAGATCGCCGGCAGCTTCGACCACAACATCATGCACCTCCACTCCGTCGGCTTTCGTCCGCTCGATGATTACCTTGAAATGGGTTTCACCGCGATTGAGATGCACATCGAATCGGGCGGTCCTTCCGCGGAGAGACTCTTCGAGACCCACGAAAAAATCCTCCGGCAAACGCCTCTACTCATCTGGGGCGATCTAACTGGGGCGGATTTTGAATGGGTCTTTACCCGCCTGCCGCCGCAGGGACTCGCCGTCAATGCCGTGGTCCGGTCCCCGGAGGAAGCGCAGTCGATCTACCGCCGGTTCGTCACATGACCCTCTCCATGCGGTGCTTTCACCCAAGATATTATACCGAACGTCCCACTTGTGACGTGCGGAAGGAGTCCGGCCGGAAGGCAATGACCCGGTTAAGGCAGGCGGCGAAGAACTTATTAATTCTTGCAAAGTAATAGGGACCGTGCATTGTATCGGATAATACACTGCAACCATGAAAAAAGTCCGGGACACAGACGCACGCA
>SLLG01000058.1 GCA_007134215.1 Opitutales bacterium
AAAGAGCCCGCGCTCGCGGGCTTTTTGATTGGTGACGGCATCGCGCGCCATGTCGAGAAACTCGCCGCGCAAGTATTTCAGGGCGGGAACCGGGAAATAGCCTTTGGGCCGGTCGATGACCTCCTTGGGGATGACGGAGCGCGCCGCCTCTTTGAGGAGGTATTTGCCGCCGTCCTTGATCTTCAGCTCGGCGGGCACGGACGCGGCGAACTCCACGACCTCGTGATCGAGGAAGGGCACGCGCGCCTCGAGACTCCACGCCATCGTGTTGTTGTCGACGCGCTTCACCGGGTCGTCGACGAGCATCACGCGCGTGTCGATGCGGAGGGCCTTGTCGATGGGCCGCGGTGCGCCGGGGGCGGCGAAATGCGCTTCGACGAACTGCCGGGCGTAGTCCTCCTCCACATAGCGGGGGTCGATGAGCGCCTTGTATTCGGCAAAATCCCGGTCGAAAAAGGCCTTCGCGTAGTCGTCGACGGGGTGTTTACTCTCGAGCATGGGCGGGTACCAATGGTAGCCGCCGAAGATCTCGTCGGCACCTTGCCCGCTCTGCACCACCTTGACAAACTTGGCGACCTCCTGGGAGAGCAGGTAAAAACCCACGTTGTCATGGCTGACCATGGGCTCGGACATGTTTTCGATACAGTCCTGCAGGGCCGGGAGGGCGCGCGAACTGTCGATGAAGAGCTTGTGGTGCTTCGTCGCGAAGCGCTGCGCCACGATATCCGAATACTGAAACTCGTCGCCCTTTTCTTCGCCCACCGTTTCGAAGCCGATGGAAAACGTCTCCACGTCCGCCGATCCGTTCTCGGCGAGGAGACCGACGATGAGGCTCGAGTCAATCCCCCCGGAGAGAAGCACGCCGACGGGCACGTCCGCGATGAGGCGCCGTTTGACCGACTTGCGCATGACCTCGAGCGTCGCCGCCTTCCAGTCGTCGAGGGTGAAATCGCTGTATTCCTCCTTCGGTTCGTAGGAAAGATCCCAGAAGGCGCGCTCGTGCCAGTGCCCGTCCGGTTCGATGGTGGCGACCGTGCCGGCGGGCAGTTTGCGCACGCCCTTGATGATTGTGTGGGGCGCGGGCACGACAGCGTGAAACGTCATGTAGTAGTGCAGCGCCACGGGATCGAGATCTGTGTCCACTGTGCCGCTCTTGAGGAGCGCGGGCAGGCGCGAGGCAAAGCGCACCCCGTCGGCGTCCTTCGCGTAGTAGAGCGGTTTGATGCCGAGGCGGTCGCGCGCCATGACGACCCGGCCGGTGTCGCGCTCGCTGAGGGCGAAGGCGAACATCCCGTTGAACCGCTCCACGCACCGGTCGCCCCACTCATGGTAGGCCTTGAGGATGACCTCTGTGTCGCCGTTACTGAAAAAGGAGTGGCCCATGCCCTCCAGCTCCTTGCGAAGCTCGGGATAGTTGTAGATCGCGCCATTGTAGACGATGGTCAGCCCGAGCGCCGAGTCGATCATCGGCTGCTGGGCGGCTTCGCTCAGATCGATGATTTTGAGCCGCCGGTGGCCGAAGCCGACGCGGCCGCGCACGACCATGCCGTGCGCATCGGGCCCGCGCGGCACCATGGCGTCGCACATGGCCGCCAGCACCGCAGGCCGCGCTTCCTTGTCTCCGAAACGGATTTCACCGCATATTCCGCACATTGGATTACTTTCTTTGAGGATCGGTTTGGAAAACGGGCTGCCGCTTCCGGCGCAAATCCCTGCGCCGGAAGGCAAAACCCGCCAAAGCCTCCCAATACAAAGAACCTCCGCCCAACTGTCAAAGGTTCACTTGATTCGGGCGCGGCGCGGAGTGCGATCGCGAAAGCTGCCAATAACACGCAAATGCGACCCATATTCAAAAGAGGCCTTTCCGTTGTCGGGCAGATTCATCGCCCAACCGGAACGACCGGTGACTTGCCGCTCCTGCCACCCCGCAGCGACGCCGCACACGCTCGCCGCTCCCTGACGCCCACACCGCTGCCAACCGGGCGCTTCCCTCTTCGCCGCGCTGCTTGGCATGCGTCCGTCCCCGGGCACCGGCGGGGTTAGCTGATCCGGAAAAATGTGCGCTTGCCTGCTTGGATGACGACAGATTCGGGCGGTCGGCGGAGGGTCTCCATCGGATTGGCCACGCGTTCCCCGCCGATGCGCACTGAGCCTTGCTCAATGAGGCGGCGCGCTTCTTTTTTACTGGGAAAGAGTCCGGTGACGGCAAGAAGGTTGACGAGGGTCTGGGTTTCCCCCTCGGCGAGCTGGTCCCACGCAAACTCGGGCATTTCGTCGGGTAATTCATTTTTCGAGAAAACCTTCTCGAACTGCTCCAGCTCGCGCTGTCCCGCGTCCTCGCCGTGGATGCGGGCGGTTAGGCGGCGGGCGAGGGCTTTCTTGGCGTCCATGGGGTGGATCTTCTTGAGCTTGGCGATCTCCGCCTCGTCGGAGAGGAGGAGCAGGCGGTAGTAGTCCCACATGACCTCGTCGCCGATGGACATGGTCTTGCCGAACATCTCCTTCGGCGGGTCGTTGAAGGCGATGAAGTTGTCCTGCGACTTCGACATCTTTTTCGAGCCGTCCGTGCCGACGAGGAGCGGCAGGGTGAGGACAACTTGTTCGGGTTTGCCCGCCGTTTTCTGGATCTGACGGCCGACAAGACAGTTGAAAGTCTGGTCGGTACCGCCCAATTCGACGTCCGCGTCGATCATGACTGAATCGTAGCCCTGTACCAATGGGTAGAGGAACTCGACGATGGAAATCGGGGTGCGCGCGGCGTAGCGCTTGGCGAAGTCGTCGCGCTCCAGCATGCGGGCAACGGTCATTTGGCGGGCAAGCTGAAGGCAGTCTTCGAAGCCCATGCCCCGGAACCACTCCGAATTGAAGCGGACTTCGGTCCTTTCGCGGTCGAGCACGAGATATGCCTGCTCCACATAGGTCCTTGCGTTGGCCTCGATCTCCTCGCGCGTGAGGACGGGGCGCGTCGCGGACCGTCCGCTTGGATCGCCGATGAGGGTGGTGAAGTCGCCGATGATGAGCACGGCGGTGTGGCCGAGATCCTGGAACTGGCGGAGCTTGTTGAAGACGACCATGTGCCCGAAGGTCAGATCGGGCCGGGTAGGGTCGACCCCCAGCTTTACACGCAGCGGCCGGTCCGCCGCAAGCCGGTCGCGCAGTTCGTCTTCGCTGTAGATTTCGGCGGCATTTTGTTTGAGTCGGGAAAGAGCGTCCATGTCCGTGGAAAAAAAGCAGAGGTTCCGCGCCCGCGCCGCCCGAGGCAAGGCTATCTTCGCCTTCGCGCTCCTGTCCGCTGCGTTGCGCTCCGTAGACGGGGCAACTGCTGCCTGGGGGGCGTGTTATGGGGGGAGAGGATCTTCAGCGGTGGATTTTTGCGGTTCAGTGCGCAAGAATAGGGTGATTGCGGCTTGCTTAGTCGGGGGGTCAGCCCATAACTGAAAATTGGACGATGTTCACGGCTTCCGTGGGCATGGATCGCTCTTTAACGCTCAGTTCATGAACAAGCACATACTCATCGTAGACGACGAGCCGCAGTTCAACGTGCTGTTATCCGAGGTCTACCGTCAGGCGGGCTACGGGGTGACGGCCGTGGGCACGGCGATGGAGGCGCTTGCCGCATTGCAGCGTGAGGCGGTGGACCTTGTTGTGACGGACTACCGGATGCCGGGAATGACTGGCCTTGAATTCATCCAGGAGATTCGCGCGAAGGACGCTAAACTCCCGATTATCATGGTGTCGGGCTACCTCGAGAGCAGCACGGTGCGCGAACTCATTGCCAACGGTGTGGGCGGGGTTTTCTCAAAGCCGATGAATGTGTTCTCGCTCCTGAGCAAGACGTCGGAGCTGTTGGGAGATGCTGCCGCACCGGAGGGCGCGGCGGGCAAGGGTGATGGTGTTTCCGGAACCGCGGAACCGCCGCGCGCTGAAGAACCCACTGGGAAATCGGGCCGCACCGATGGGAAGAATACCTCGCGCGCGCCGCACGCCTTTTGGCTTTTTCCGGGCAAATCCCCCCAGAGCGAGGCGTTTGTGCGCAAGGCCAAAGGTTTCACCGGTTTTTCGCGGACGTTGAGTATCGTCGGCGAGGCGGGCACCGACTTTGTCCGGCTTTGCGATGCCTTTGTGGGGGCCGACCGGCGGGAAGCGCCGCCGGTGTATTTCGGACCGGAGGACCTCAGCCGCACGGTATTGGACGGGGCCGTGCGCGGCCGGCGGGCAGAGGGTTATGCGCGTGCCACGGTGGTCGTGCGTGAGGCGGACAAGCTGACGGAGGCGCAGCGCGGCGCACTGTACGCCTGGATGGACGGTGTCGACAAAGGCACCGCGGACTTCGAGGCGCGCTTGATTTTTCTTTTTCCCAAGCCGGTCGATACGCTCTACGATGAAGGCGCGGTGGACGAGGATTTCTATGTCTTTCTGGGCGCGAACGAATTGTCGGTTCCGCCGCTGCGGGCGGTCCGCGAGGATATCGAACTGCTCGCACAGGACCGGCTCGGGGAGATGGTCCCCGGCGTGGTGCTGGATGATTCGGCGGTGGCCTTCCTGCGGGACCAACCGTTTGGGCGCAATGAAGAGGAGCTTGCCGAACGGCTCCGCGCCGCCGTGAAGCGCTGCGAGGGCACGCGCCTGGCGCGCGGGCACTTCGAGGCGGAAGGCCCGGAAGGTGCCGCGGGTGGGTCGGGACCCGGCGCGGGACCGCTGGAACAAGTGCTTTTGCGGCGCCGGGCGGAGGCGCTCGCGGCGGCGATGCTCCTCAGCGGCGGCGACGCGAAGCTTGCGGCGCAGTGGCTGAAGGTGAAGCCGGATGCTTTCGCGGCGGCAAACAAGGGGGATACATGAGCTACATTCTACTTCTGGACGACGATCTGGGCTATGCCGGGCAACTCCGCTCCATGCTGGAGGCGGAGGGGTTGCCCGGAGAGGTTACGGATTCTCCGGAGACCGCCCTTGAGCGGGTGAAGAAGGATGCCGTGCGCCTTGTCGTGGCGGATTTTGAGATGCCGGAAATGAACGGCGCAGAGTTTATCGAACGTACGCGCGCCGTCCGCCCGGACCTTCCGGTGATCCTTGTCTCCGGAAAAATGGGAACGCCGGAAATGGTCCGCGTGGCCAATATCGGGGTTACGTTTGTCATGGAGAAACCCGTCGTGCGGGATGCTTTCATCGCCCAGGTAAAGCGCTTTCTGCGGCAGGGCGCGGAGACGGGAAGGGCGTCGGCGAACGGACGTGCCGGCGCCGCCGCGGCAGTGCGGCCGACGGTCGCCGCGGTGGAGTTTCCGGCGGCGGCGGCAGCGACACGTGCCGCTCTTGATGCCCTGCGCACCGCGCTGGCGAACGAAGGGCGCGCGGCCGTATCGGTCGACGAAGCCGTTTCGGTGCCGCGGTTGGCGCGGTTGGCGGCGGGATGGTTCGGCGCATCCGATTCTCCCGTGCTGCGGATTTCCGCCGACGCCGGGCCGCTCGCACGCGAAGACGCGGCGCGGAACGGAGCGGAGGTGACGTTGCTCGCGGTGACGGTGGATTCGCCAATGCCACTGGAGGACGTCCTCGCCGTGCTGGGCGCTGCGGCGCAGGCGACGGAGCGCGTCTTGATCGTGGCGGAGACGCCGGTCGCGCGCGCGGCCGGTTGGTTTGACAAGGCGGCGGTGCTGCCGGTGACGGTCGTGCCGTTTCCTCCCGTGGAGGAACGGATCGAGGACGTTGCGGCGGCCTTCCTCGCGGTGTGGCGGGCCGCCGGGCGGAAAGATCCGTTTCCGTCGGAACTGGCGCGGGCGGTCCTCGGCTACGATTGGGCGGAGGCACCCCGCCAGCTCGGGCGGAGCCTGCGGTTGTTCGAGGCATTGCTGCGCCGCGCGCCGGCGCGGCCGGAGTCAGAGTCCGGGGACGGCACCGATGGATACTTCCGCGACGTCCTTCCGGCGGACTACGTGCCGGTGGACTTGAACGGGCTGTTGAAGCGTGCGCAGACCCGGTTCCTCCAGTCCCTTCTGGAGGAGACCGCTGTTATGGAGGACGCGGCGGAGCACGCAGGCATACCGGTGGCAACCCTCGAAAAGGTCGAGGATGTTTCCGAACTCGATCTTCTCTTCGGACGGAGCTGAGAGCGCCGCTGCCGGTTGGCGCCGTGTAAAGAATCTGTGCCGGATTCAAGTGGAGACTTGACCGTTGGGTAAGAACGACCCATGCCAAGATTGAGGTACGCATGGAGACAGAATCAGACAGGCCAGCCGGTTTCTTGATCGTAGAGGACCATTTTATGTTCCGTGAAGTCGTCGCGACCATTGTGCGCGACCGTATCGGCGCGGAGATTATCGGGGCGGAGGAATCCGGCGAACAGGCGCTGCAAATCTTCGAAGCGGAGCGCGGGCGGATCGATGTCGTGCTCCTCGACCTCGACCTGCCGGACATGGACGGGATGCAACTCGCCGAAAAGATGGTCGCGCTCGATCCGAAGAAGCGGATCCTCGCGGTGTCGTCGCAGTGTGACGACTACACCTTTTACCGTGTTCTGCGCTCCGGGCTTTTCGGTTTCGTGGACAAGACCAAGCAGGGCCTTGAAGAGCTGGAGCACGCCATCCGGGAAGTCCTTGAGTGGCGCCCCTTTTACGCGGCCTCAGTGCACCAGGCAAACCTGAGCCAGTTGGCCGACCCCAAGGCTTTCGCGAAAATCCTCACGCAGCGCGAGCAAGAGCTGCTCCGCTATTTCGGTGTGGGCATGCGCAACGAGGAAATCGCCAAGGAGTTCGACCTCTCCGCCCAGACCGTGCAGGGGCACAGGCGCAATATCATGCAGAAGCTGAGTGTTTCCAGCACGCCGGAATTGATCCGCTACGCGCTCAAGCACGGATTCTCCCGCGTGAGCTGGATGTAGGGCGGCGGAGGGCTTGCCGGCGGCGTCCGCCGCTCAGCCCGCCGTGGCGTTGAACTCGGCCTCGAGGGCGTCGCGGAGTTCTTTTTCGGCGCGGTCGTAGGCGAAGATCATCTCCCGCGCGGTATCGAGGTTTCCGTTGCGCGCCTGGGTGTGTATCTGCCGGGTAACATCCATGATCCCGTGGGCGCTGAGGATGGCAAAGTGGGAGAGCAGGCGGTGCGCGCTTTTGCGCACGCCCTCGCTGTCGTCTTTTTCCAAATACGCGCGGAGTTGACCGGATTCCTCGCCCAGGGCCGCGAGGTAGCGCGCGACGTGCTCGCGCAGGCGGTTGGGGTCGCCGCGCGAAATCATCTGCAGCCCCGAAAGGTCGAATTGCATGGGCGGCGGCGCGACGGCCTGCGCCGTCTCCGCGACGGGCGCGGGAACAGTGCGCAGGGCGTCGCGCAGCTTCGCCTCCGTGACCGGCTTGGCGAGAAAGCCGAACATCCCCGCCGCACGGCACTCGGCGAACTTCTCACGTGTGGAGTAAGCGGTCGTCGCGAAGATGCGCGCGGGTTTGCGCGGCTTGGTGGAGAGGTAGCGCTGTGTGACATCGACACCGCTCATGTCGGGCAGTTCCCAATCGAGGAAGACGAAGTCGAACTCGCGCTCGCGCAGCTTTGCGAGCGCGCCGCCGCCGTCTTCCGCGCCGTCGACGAGCATGCCGAGCTTTTCGAGCATCCCCGCCATGACGAGGCGGTTGTAGTCCATGTCGTCGACGACGAGGGCGGCGCAGCCGGCGAAGTCGCGCAGCTCGCGCGTTTCCGGTTCTTCGAGGGAGGCTTCCTCGTCGACGAAGAGCGAGACGACAAAGGAAAAGGTCGCCCCGCCGAACTCATTGGCGGTCACGCTGATTTCGGCGCCCATGCGGTCGGCAAACTGTTTGCACACGGCAAGCCCCAGCCCCGTGCCGCGGATCGTGCTCGTGCGGGCGTCGCGCGTGCGGTAAAATTTCTCGAAGAGGCGCGCGCGGTCCGGTTCCGGGATGCCGGGCCCCATGTCGGCGACGTGGAAGGCCACGCGGGCCCGGTCGCTGACGAGGGTTTCTAGCTCCACGCGCAGTGTGATCTCGCCGGGCACGGCGTATTTGATGGCGTTGCCGAGGAAGTTGATGAGGATCTGGCGGATTTTGGAGGAATCGCCGAGAAGCACGAGGTCATGGACCGCGCCGAACTGCTTGGAAATTGGTTTGCCCACCCGCTCGGCTTCCCACTGGCTCACGGAATACGCTTCGTCGATGAGGCCGGAGAGGCGGAAGGGGCGGTTGTCGAGGTCGATCTGGCCGGCCTCGATCTTGGAAAAGTCGAGGACATCGCCGATCATCTGGTTGAGGTGCAGCGCGCAGGCGCGCAGCGAGTTGACCATCTCCTGCTGTTCGTCGCGCAGCGGGCTGAGTGTAAGCAATTCGCTGATACCGACGACGCCGTTCATTGGGTTGCGCAGTTCGTGGCTCATGTTGGCGATGAACTCGCTCTTCGCCGCGTTGGCCATTTCCAGCTGGCCCGTGCGCACCTTCACGAGGTGTTCGAGCTGCTGCGTGCGGATGCGGTTCATACGCGAGCGCCACCAGTAAAACGCCCAGAACGCCCCGCCGATCAGAAAGATATACGATGTGTAGGCGTAGGCGGAGCGGTACCACGGCGGGAGTATGCGGAAGGCGTACGATGCGGCGGCGCCGCGCTCTCCGTCCGGGGCGAGCAGCCGCGCCTGAAAGGTGTAGTTGCCTTCGCGCAGGCCCGCCAGTTCCCACCCGGGCCGGTCAATGGGCTCGCGCCAGTTGTCGTCGAGGCCGTCGATGCGGATCTCGTAGCGGTAGGGCATGGGCGGCGATACCCGCGGGTATCCGAATTCAAAAGCAAGGTTGCCCTCCCGGTAGGCGAAACGCCTCGGGCGGTCCTCGTCGGGAGCGCTCAGAAGGTTTCTACCCTCGTGCACGACGCGTCGGAGAAGGACCGGCGGGGGCGGTCCGGCCGGTTCGAGCGTGTCGGTGTAGGTCATGAGCAGGCCGCCGGTTCCGCCGATCCACAGGCGGGTGATCCCGTCGTAGATGTCGACGGCGAGCTGCCGCACTAAGCCGACACTATCGAGTCCCGCGACGGCAAGCGGTGTCACCGTCCAGCCGTCCTCCGCACGTTCCCGCGGATCGAGACGCGCGAGCGTGTGCGCCCTGCCGAGCGGACCGCGCGTCTGCCCAAGGGCGGCGATAAACGACCCGTCGCGGCCCAGTGCGCTGACCGCCTGTACCTGTGTGCCGGGCGGAAGGCTCAGCGGCTGGAAGCGCCGCGCCCGCGGATCGAGCCACTTCGCCGCCGTCCCTTCGATGACAAGAATACGGTCGCCGGAGATGACGAGTTCGCGTGCGTCGCCCTGCATGGAAAGGCCGTTGCGCTCGTCGTAGACTTCGAGGAAACGCGCGGAGTGGAAGTCTCCGGAGAGTTCGAGGCGGATGAGACCGCTGCGGATCGTCCGTACCCAAATTTCCGCGCCGAAGAGGTGGAACTCCGTCAGGGGCGTCGGAGCGCGGAAAAGGTGATGGGTCTCCAGCACCTTGCCTTCGCGGATGCGGACCGCGTTCAGATCGGTCCGCGTCGAGTAGACAAACCACTCCGGATGGCCCGTCGGGCGGATGCGGGGCACGTCGTCGTAGTCGGTCACAAGCCGGGTTTCCACGCCCTCGTGATCCATCATGAAGACCCCGCTGAATCCACTGTAGACAAGCGATGTTCCCGAAAAGGTGGCGCTGAAGGCGTAACGGGAGAGGGGTGTGGACGTGAAGCGCAGGGCGTCACCTTCCGTGTGCCCCGTGTAGATCCTTCCGTCGGCGACGACAACCGGCGCTCCGTCGCGGAACACGAAGTCACCCGCCGCCGAAAATCCCTCGGGCACCCGATGCTGGTAGGTCCACAGCCTTCCCGGTTGCCGCACCACCGCGATTCGACCCTCGCCGGCAAGCCAGAGGTCGCCGTGGCTGTCATGAAGAAACGCGGTCAGCGTGCGCATGGGGCGTTCCAGATCCAGGCGACTGACCTGATCGCCATTTTTATTATAGAACAGTAGACCGTGTTCTAAAGTAGGTACGACTGTTAATCCGCCGACATGGGACACTGTGCCCAGCGGTCGGGCGTCTGTCTTACCGATCAAATCATCCCGGCGGGTGGCTATCAGTCTGTCGCCGTCTAAACGGAAAACTCCTTTGTCGGTGTAGAAGTGCAGGATTTCTTCATGCTTGGACATCCACAAAATCAGAATGTCTTCCAGTTGCTCCGAGATTCGTTGTTTTGTGAGGGTACCGTCTGTGAAGATCCAAACGCTGCCTATCGTGAACAGATACAAGGAATCATCTATCTCTTGTGAAAATAACCGTCGGCCGACATCTTCCACACTCCATGTCTCAGCGGCGAAACCATCCCATGTGATGAGACGGTCACTCGCAACAAAGGCGATCAGGTTGCCGACTTCATAGATATTCCAGATCTGGTTGAACTGGCTCGATTCCTCAGGCAATCGCTCGACTAGCGAAACAAACGATATGCTGCCGTCGGACTTGGTCTCCAAGTAACCAAAGTCGTCCAAACTCCCGACCCATACACGGTCATTCGCATCGACAAATAGGGCGGTGATGATCTGCAAATCCAGGGAGTGCGATATCCACCCCGTCCCGTCGTAGATCTTGAGGGTGCTCCCTCCCGCGTAAATCCGGCCATGCGAGTCTTCAGCTAACGCAAAAAGAAATCCGGAGACGTCCGCCTCGGTCGTATCAAAATGTTCAATATAAGGCCTTCCGCTCAGGTAGTCCGTAAATACTTCCCGGTATGCTGCCTCCAATATAGGTATAAGTGCCCAAAATGTAAAAATCGTACCTGCGAGGCGGTATGTTGCCGCCCCAAACATGGGCTTTACTAAAAGTTCACAAATGAAATTCCGCACGGTAATGTGAAACGCGATGAATAAAAAACTGAGAATCATTGCTTTGGGATCTATTTCAAGCCTCTTTCTTGCCTGCGGTCTTACGCAAGCGGCGGAACGCATGGATGAAAAGATCGGAACGTCGTCGGCGATCACGGGTGAGGGTGTCAACACGTCTTCAACAGGTTGCGCCCAATTGCCGTGCTACCACCGGGATTTTAATTCTACGCGGTCCGGGTCCTCAACGGGTTGCGCACAACTTCCGTGCTATCATCGCGACTTCAACTCGACCCGTTCGGGTTCTTCGACAGGCTGTGCTCAGCTTCCCTGCTATCATCGGGATTTTAACTGATCTGCCATGCCTACCCGGTTGAGTTTGTCAGTTTCTCCCGGGTAGATGTATTTGTGAAATTTCATAACCCGCCCGCATGGGATCATGCGGGGCGGGTTTTTTGTTGGCGTTGAGCGAATCATAAGAGCTATGGAACACTCGATGATCCTGCCCGGACACTCACCGGCGACAATGTGGGTCGATCCGCCCCGCCGCAGTGTCGGCGCCTACTGGCGCCGGTGGGCGCGGCCGGTCCGGTCCGTGCTCGCCTCGGTCAATCTCAGCCCCTTGCGCTACGCGCGCATCGGGGTGGCCGACGGCGGACCGGTGGCGTCGATTGACATCTGGCCGATGCCGGGCGGAGACCGGCCGCTTTTCGGGGCGAGTGTGTGGCTCGACCCGTCGCTTCTTCCGCCTCCGGTAGAGAACAGTATATACAGCAATGCGGACGGCTACGGGATGGACGCTTCGCGGATGGTGGCGCGGTTCAAGGCGATTTCAGAGGCACTGGAGCGCTGGGCCTTACGGGTGAAGGGGGAGGACTCCGACCGGGATCACTACGGCTTCGATATCGATCCCACATCGAACGGCATGTCGGCCTTTCCCGGACTGGTTTCGTGGCGTGCACGGGACCGCGCGGAGCTGGAGGCGCTGGAGCGGTTTGTGCTTTTCTCGTGGTGGGAGGGCCGTCTCGACTGCGCCGAGCGCGCGAGTCCGTGGGAAGGTGTGCGGCTGCTGGAACTGGAACACGGGCTGGGACGGTTCTCGGTGGCCGTCGTCCACCGCACCTTGCCGGAGAGCGGGCTGCGGCTCTACGGGCACGGGGCGGGGGCCACCCTCGCCGAGGCGGCGGCCGGGGCCTACGACGAAATGCTCAGCCACGGCACGGCCGTGGCGACATACGAGCACCGCGGCGGCTTCACACAGGAGAAGATCGGTGCCTTGGAAAACACCTTCGAGCGGCGGGCCATGTTTTTCGCCACGAAAGCCGGGCAGCGGCTCTTCGACGAGCGCGTGGGCGCCGGACGCTGGGCTGCCGTGAAGCGTCCGAAAGTTGTCTTCAACGGCATCGTTCCCGGCGAGTGGAACCGTTACGCCCACGTTTGGCGGGTCACTTTCGAGCCTGTCTCCACGCAGTACCTCAACCCGAGGGTCAATTACTTTTTCTGGTGACGGGCGGTCCGTCCTCAGTCGTCGCTCTCGGTCGTCGTCTTCACTTCGACGACGTCGTGAGGGGCGCTTTCGCGCATGCCGGCCGGGCTGATGCGAATGAAGCGTGCCCTCGCGCGCAGTTCGGCGAGGTTGCGGGCACCGAGGTAGCCGAGACCGCTCTGCACGCCGCCGACGAGCTGGCGAAGGGTGTTGTCGAGGGTGCCGGAGACTTCCTTGAGCGCCTCGACGCCTTCGGCGGCGACCTTGTCGGTCGACTTCGCGGGCTTGTCGTGCCCGTAGCGGGCGGCGCTGCCGGAGCGCATGGCGGCAAGGCTGCCCATGCCGCGGTACTGTTTGTAGAGTTTGCCGTTGATCTCGATGATGCTGCCGGGGGCTTCGCGGCAGCCGGCGAAGAGACCGCCGCAGATCACGCCGTTGGCCAAGGTAAGCGCCTTAACGATGTCTCCGCTCTTGCTGATCCCGCCGTCGGCGAGGATGCTCACGCCCCGCGCTTCGGCGGCTTTGGCGCAGACGTAAAGAGCGGTGAGCTGCGGGATGCCGACGCCCGCGACGATCCGTGTGGTGCAAATGGAACCGGGCCCCTGGCCGATTTTGACGGCGTCGGCCCCGCAATCGGCGAGGTAGTCGACCCCGCCCGCGCTGGTGACGTTGCCCGCGATGAGGGTGAGGTCGGGAAACTCCTTGCGCAGCATACGCACGACATCCCCGACGCCGCGGGAGAATCCGTGCGCGGTGGAGACGGCGAGCGCGTCGACGCCCTCGTCGACGAGGGCGTGGGCGTGGGCGAGGATGCGCTCTTGGTCGAGTTCGCCCGCTGCCGTGCGTGTGGCGGAGAGGGCGGCCCCGCAGAGGAGGCGGAACTGGCTGTCGCGGGCGGGTTTCACGGGTGCCTTGGCTTCTTCGCGGATGCGCTCGATGTCCGTGAGTGTGAAGAGGCCCTGGAGCTGTTCGTCTTTGTCGAGGACGATGAGCTTGTGGATGCCCATGTGGTCCGAGAAGAACTGGTCGGCGGCGCCGATGGGGTCCTTTGCGATCTCCGTGTCGATGACTGTGTAAACTTCGTCGCGCGGAGTCATGGCCTCCGCCACCTGCACCGAGCGGTAGCGCTCGCGGACGATGCGCCCGCGGAGGAGACCGGCGAAACGGTTGTCTTCGCCGACGACAGGGAAGGTGCGGAATTTATAGCCCTTTTCCTCGACCATGGCGAGGACGTCGCCGATCAGCATGCCGGGGCGCACCGTGATGGGGTCCTGGATGAGCCCGTGAACATCGTTCTTCACCCGGGCGACCTCCCGGATCTGATCGCGCTCGGGCATGTTGTAGTGGATGAGACCGAGGCCGCCGTTGCGTGCCATGGCCGCCGCCATCTTCGACTCGGTGACGGTGTCCATATCCGCCGAGACGAGGGGAATGTTCAGTTGCAGTGAGGCGGACAGGCGCGTCTCCAGATTGGTGTCGCGCGGGAGGACCTCGCTGAAGCGCGTCGCGAGCGTGACGTCGTCGTAGGTCAGCCCGGCGCTCTGCGCGGGAAAGAACGCGTCGGCGTCTTTGTAGAATTCGAGATCGACCTGGTGGTTGTCGGGATGCGCCATTGTGAGTTTCAAAACGCTTTGCTTCCGTGGATCAAGCCCGTTCCCGCGGCGCGGAAGGGCAGCCCGCTGCCCTCAGGCGAGGGCGAGCAGTTCGTGCCGGGCGGGGGTGTCGCGGATGATCTGCGCCGGGTCGGGTCCCACGCCGATGTAGCGGAGGTGGGGGAGGTCGGCGCGAAGAAGCTGCTCTTCCCCGCCGAAGGCGACCTGTACGGTGGCCTTGTAGAGCGTCGCGATGTAGCGGCGTGCGGCGGCGGGCAGATCGACGAACCGGCGCACGGCGCTGATGTCCTCCGACCATCCCGGCAGTTGGAGGTAGACCGGTTGCCACGTCGTGTGCTGCGCGTTGGAGCGCGGCACGTGGTGGTGGATCGTTCCGTCGGGCGCGCGGTAGGCGACACACACGAGGAGTTCGCCGCCTTGCCAGTCACCGCCGTAGGTGAGGGCGTCGAGCTTGTTGATGCAGATATCGTTGCATCCGCCGTAGCGGATGGCGTCGCCTTTTTCCACGGCATCGTACCAGCCGACCATGCGCTGGCGTCCGGTCGTGACGCCGAATTCGAGTTTTTTCAGCCGCTCGCCGAGGGGGTGACCGTCGGGTATGCGGCTGACAAAGGTGTGGGTGCCGACTTTGGTGTCATAGGCCTTGCACGCGCCCACGATGTGGACCGGCTGCACGGGCATGCCCGCGCTGAGGAAAAACTCCGCCGGTAGGGTGTGCGAAGAGGTGACGTTGGGCGGAAAGCCGAAGCGCTTGTCGAGCCAGAAGGCCTGCCCGAATTCTCCGATGACGGCCCGGCCCGCGCTCTGGGCGGCAAACAGCGCTTCGCGCACGTCGCCGATGTTTTCTGCGAGGCGGGTCCCGGCCGACCAGTAGACGTCGACGAGCGCCGCTTCATCCAGCGTGAAGGGTTCGCTGCCTTTGAACTTTTCGAAATCGAATGCATCCGCCGTGAACAGTCCGTCGTCGATCAGCGCCTGGTGCGCGCGGGTCTCCGCCCGGGTGAGCGTCTCGAAAAAGCGGTCCCAGTCCCCCGGCGACGCCTTGCAAACATACTGGATTGTGGCGCAGGCGCGGCGAAGGCGCGCTTTGAGCCTGTTTGCGAAGACTTCCTTGCCCTCGCGGAAGACGGCGTAGTGGATGGGAAAACACGCCGTCTCGTCGACGTAGGCCGGGGAAATCCCGCGGCCCGTCGAACCGCGCGCTTCTTCTCCGAGGACGTCGACGCGGTAGGTCTCCCACGCAAGGTCGAGGAGGCGGTGCCCGAGGTCGCTCACCATCGCGCGTTCGTCGATGAGGAGCCGGTCGAGCACGGAGTAGCCCCGCGATTCAATGTAGGCCGCTTCCCAGAGGAATTTGTGCGGGTCGGCCACGACGCCGCTGCCGATGGCGAGGGTGGGGACGTCGGCACAGATCACCCCGGCGGGAAAGAGGTTGAGCTTGAGGCCGCCGGAGGTGTGCCCGGAGTTCGCCCCGCCGTTGACCTTGAGAACCACGCCCACCGGTGTCGGGTCGTCCGTGGACTCGCGCAGTTCTTCAACGATCTCAGGAACGAGCCTGCCTTTGCCCTCGTCGCCCATGCTCAGGCCGACGTCGAGGATAAGGCGGCTTTGGAAAAGTGGTGCTGCCATGTTGCTGTCGGATAAAAAACGAAAATGCGTTCCCGGCGGGGAGACGCATTTTGCTGAATCAGCCATGCCCCGGCTGCCGTGGCAACCGAATTCGCTTCCCTTCACGGAATTGCTTGCGCTCCCGCGCTCCTTCCGGAAACTCCACCGTTTTCTCGCACGTGCCCGGGTGGCGGAATTGGCAGACGCGACGGACTCAAAATCCGTTTCCCGCGAGGGAGTGTGGGTTCGACCCCCACCCCGGGTACCATGTTTGCGAAGGCCACGGCAGTTTTCCCGTACAACCGCACGACGGTCTCACGGCCGTAGCGACGCTCGTCAACCCGTATAATCAGTGATGTTTCATGGAAGATGAACCCGGAGTTTCCGCCGATGGGCCGGATCCGCCGCAGCCTCTACACGGAGTGGCGAAGTGAGCTTCGTTACGCGGTGAGAGCGGCGCGGATTTCCGCGCGCTCGTCGGCGAAGGACTTTGTCGAGGGGTCTTTTCCGGCGCGGGCGTACCAATAGCCGGCGTTGGCGTCGTCGCCCTCTTCGCGGTGGAGGTTGGCGTGGACCCATGCGGCCGGGACGTCGTCGCGGGACTGCACGAGCTTGTGGGCGGCTTCCCATTCACCGCCGTCCGCGAGATCGAGCGCTTTGAGGAGATCGGATGTATCCATCGGGAAGAGCGAAGCACATCCCCGGAGATATATCAAACATCCGGTGGAACGATCCGCCCGCCTGCGCGCGCCGGGGCTACTTCTTCTTGGCGGCTTTTTTTGCCGCTTTCCTGGACACGGGCTTATCCGCGGCCTTCTTGGCGGCCGCTTTCTTTGCGGGCGCTTTCTTCGCCGCTTTTTTGGTGGCCTTTTTCGCGGCTTTCTTGGGCGCGGCCGCCACTTCGTCCGCCGCAGGCTGCACCTTGACGGCATTCTTCGCCGCCGCCTGGCTGCGGAGGCGTTTGCCGCCGGTGTCGCTGTCGGCGCCCTCTTCGTCGATGTTATAGATATAGCCGACGCCGTGGATCGTCTTGTAGGCGGTCATAGGCAGACCGTGGTCGTCGTAGAGGCTGCGGATTTTGACGATGTATTGGTCGAGACTGCGGCTGCGCACGTCGGCGTGGATTCCCCAGACGGCGTGGATGAGGCTGCGTCGCGTGACGACGTTGTTCGCGTTCTGGTGCAGGTAGGTGAGGATACCGAGTTCCTTGCGGCCGATCTTCTCGACGGAGCCGTCGTCGAACTGCACCTCCATGCGGATGGGGTGCACGGTGGCGCCGCAGAAGCGGAAGGGGTCCTGGGTGATGGTGGCGTTTTTGGTCACGTGATAATCGAAGGCGGTCTCCGCCCGCCGGAGCACGGCGTGGATGCGCGCGATGAGTTCCGGAAAACTGAAGGGTTTGGTGATGTAATCGTCGCCGCCCATTTCCAGCCCTTTGACCTTGTAGATCTCGGAGTCGTCGGCGGTGAGAAAGATGATGGGGACGCGGATGTTGGCCTTGCGCAGGTCTTCGACGAGGGAGAAGCCCGTCTGGTCGGGCAGGTTCACGTCGAGCAGCAGCAGGTTGGCGAAATTATTGCTCAGGAAGCGGATGGCATTGTGGGCGCGGTGGTAGACCTGTGTGAGCATTCCGGAGGCTTCCAGTTGCTCGGAGATCATCTGGGCGATCTGCTTGTCGTCTTCGACGATAAGGATGAGTGGTTTCGGTTTTGCCATGGCTTTTTGATCTGTTGGTATTTAGCGTAATCTTCGCACACGCATTTGGTTTTTACAAGTCTCTTTGCATGGCAATTTACAAATGTAAACCGGTCGAAGATTTACGTATCTTTCGCAGGATTTCTGCGGGGAATTGTCCGGAGGGCGGGTGAAATCCCGATGTCGACGGTTCGGGAGGGCGTTAGCGGGATTGACAACGGTGCCGTGCGCGGCGTTAAGGGTGTAATGGATTGGGGTCCGGTATTGGCGCATCCGACGATGTTCGAGGGGAGTCTGATCCTCGCGGCGATCCTTGTCTTGTGGGCGTTCTGGGTATTTGTCGGGCCGCGCCTGTTCCGTCAGCGCGGGCGGGAA
The DNA here is from genome assembly GCA_007134215.1 of Opitutales bacterium. Lineage (GTDB taxonomy): Bacteria > Verrucomicrobiota > Verrucomicrobiia > Opitutales > Oceanipulchritudinaceae > SLLG01. The sequence goes on from SLLG01000058.1 coordinate 17,591, forward strand.
GACTGGCGGCGCTCGGTGACTTTCTTCGGGGTACTGGCTTTTGTTCTCGGCGCGGTCGCCGGCGTCGGATTCGCGATGGGGGAAACGCTCTGGCTTGTGGGGCGGTTCGCGTTCCTCATCGTTCTGTGGATGGTCGTGGCGCGCGTCGCCGCGCTTGTGCCGGAGCGCTACTGGGAACGGGCGCTGGCGCTGGCCCTCTACCTCGGCACGGCGCTCCTCCTTCTGCCGGAACTGCGCGAACTCCTCGACTTTTTATCGGGAATCCAGTTTCATTTCGGCGAGACGAGTTTTTCGGTAGCGGGGGTCGTCAAGGGCGTGGTCATCCTCTCCTTCGCGCTCTATGTCGGCATGGGGCTTGCGCGCTTCATCGAGGACAAGCTCGAGGGTTTGAGCGGTCTCAGTCCGTCGCTGCGCGTGCTCCTCGGCAAGATCGCGCGGATTGTGCTCATCATTGTCGCCGTCCTTGCCGGTTTCGAAGTGATCGGGGTCGATCTCACGCTCCTGAAATTTCTCGGCGGTGGTCTCGGTCTCGGTCTCGGCTTCGGCTTGCAAAAGGTGGTCTCGAACCTTGTCTGCGGGTTCATCCTCCTCGCCGACCGCTCGATCAAGCCGGGCGACGTTATCGAGGTGGAGGACAGTTACGGCTGGATCAATAACCTGCGCGCCCGGCATGTCTCCGTTCTCACCCGCGACGGCAAGGAGCACCTCATCCCGAACGAGGACCTGATCACCCAGCGGGTCGTCAACTGGTCGTATTCCGATGAGAAAGTGCGGTTGAAGATCCCCGTGGGCGTCTCCTACAAATCGGAGGTCCATCAGGTGCGTGAGCTGCTCCTGCGCGCCGCCGCCGAGGAGAAGCGCATTCTCAAGGACCCCGCGCCGAACTGCCTGCTCCTTGCCTTTAGCGACAGTTCGGTCGACTTTGAGCTGCGCATCTGGGTCGCCGACGCCTACAACGGCATCACCAACGTGCGCAGCGCCGTGCTCTTCCGCATCTGGGATCTTTTCAAGGAGCACGGCGTGGAGATCCCGTTTCCGCAGCGCGACGTGCATCTATTCCGCGCGGACGCGATGAAGGGGGTGGACGGGGATTGATGCCCCTTCCTCTTCCACTCGTTCTCCCTTCCGCCTGCCGGCATATATACCGCCTGCCTGTGCGGCGCGGACACGGACGTTCGCGGGATGCGCTTGCGCCGGGGCCGTTATGCTGATTGTGTAGTGCTTTCGGTTGGCTTTCCGGTCTTGTGGACGCCGCCGTCAATCCGCATGCTTCACCGCAAGATCAACTGGACGACCCTCGTGTTCGTTGCTTCCTACCACCTTCTTCTCGTTGGTCTGGCTCCGTTTGTTTTCGGGGCGCTCACGTGGACCGCGTGGTTGGGGTTTGGATTCACTTTTGTGGCGGGCGGGCTCGCTATTACGGCAGGATACCACCGCCTCTACGCGCACAGGGCGTATGACGCCCGGCCCGTATTCGAATGGGCGGTGCTGCTTGCCTCCACGCTGGCCTTCCAGTGGTCGGCTCTGGTCTGGTCGCACGACCACCGCCTGCACCACAACCACGTCGATACGGACAAGGATCCGTATTCCGTAAAGAAGGGATTCTGGCACGCGCACATGTTGTGGCTTTTCACCTACCGGCGTGAGTTCGACACGGCGCTTGTCGCCGATCTCCTGCGCAATCCCCGCGTGGTTTTTCAGGACAGGTATTACCTTGCGCTGGCTGTCGGGGTGAATGCCGTCGTGCTGGGGCTGGCCTGTCTCTTCATGCACCCGCTCGCCGCGCTCTGGGCGGTGGTGTTGCTGCGGATCTTCGCTGTCCACCACTGCACGTGGTTCATCAATTCGCTCGCCCATGTATGGGGGTCGCGCACCTACGCGCGGGAGTTGAGCGCCGTCGACAACGCGGTGCTCGCGTTTCTCACCTTCGGCGAAGGCTACCACAACTACCACCATGCCTTTGCCGCCGACTACCGCAACGGTGTGCGGTGGTACCACTTTGATCCGACCAAATGGCTTGTCCGCACCGCGTCGTTCATCGGGCTTACCTCGCGCCTGCGCGTCATTCAGGATGTGCGTGTGCAGAAGGTGCTCGTCTCCAAGGACAAAGACCTCCTGCTAAACCGCCTCGCCGCCGAGGTTGACGAGCTTTCCGTGGACCTCAGCCGGAAATTGGAGCACCTTGCCGACGTGTTCGACGCAAACGTTGCGGCGCTTTCCGGCGCTCTCGCCGAGTTCCGCGATGCCTCGAAGGAAAAGCGCGCTCTGCTGCGCATTGAAATCCGCCGCCTGCGGCGGGAGATCCGCGCCAACTGGAAAGCATGGGTGGCGCTCACGCGGTGGACCGCCCGCCGTTACGCTCCCGCCCACTGCCATTGACCCGCCGCCGCGCCCTGCCGGGGATCCCATTGCCGGCACATTTGGGTTTGCGGTCGCGCCGGTCGGGCCGGATGTTGGAGGCTTTGTCAGGCTCCTGGGCGGGGCGATCCGTGGTCCGCAGCGGGCCGGGGCCGCGTCCGGAGCCGCGCCAGAACCATGAAAACCGAGACATTGACCGATCCCGCGACCTTGCCCGACGCGTCCGGACACTTTGGCCCCTACGGCGGCCGATATGTGCCGGAGACGCTCATGACGACCCTGCTTGACCTCGAAGCGGCCTACCGCGAGGCAAAAGAGGATCCGCAGTACCAGCGCGAGGTGGACTGGTTTCTGCGGCACTACGCGGGCCGGCCGACGGAGCTGTATTTCGCCGAGCAACTCACGGAGCGCCTCGGCGGTGCGAAAATTTACCTCAAGCGCGAGGACCTGCTGCACACCGGCGCGCACAAGATCAACAATGTCATTGGGCAAATCCTCCTCGCCAAGCGGCTCGGCAAGAAGAGGATCATCGCTGAGACGGGCGCGGGCCAGCACGGCGTGGCGACGGCGGCGGCCTGTGCCAAGTTCGGCCTCGAATGCGTCATCTACATGGGCGCGGTCGATATGGAGCGGCAGGCACTCAACGTCTTCCGCATGCGCTTGTGCGGTGCGGAGGTGCGTGGCGTGGAGTCGGGGCAGAAAACCCTCAAGGACGCCGTCAACGAGGCCATGCGCGACTGGGTGGCCTCGTCGCGGAATACCCACTACATCCTTGGTTCGGCCCTCGGGGCGCACCCCTTTCCCATGATGGTGCGCGACTTTCACCGCGTCATCGGGCGCGAGACGCGCGAGCAGATTCTGGAATTGGAAGGTCGGCTGCCCGACGAGATGGCGGCCTGCGTGGGCGGGGGCAGCAACGCCATTGGTTTCTTCCATGAGTTTCTCGGCGAACCCTCCGTGCGGCTCGTCGGCGTCGAGGCGGGCGGGCGCGGGATTTCGCGAGGGGAGCACGCCGCGCGCTTTGAAGGGGGCAGGATGGGGGTCTTGCAGGGTTGCCGCACTTACATTCTGCAGAATGACGACGGCCAGATCGAGCTGACTCATTCCGTCTCCGCCGGACTCGATTATGCGGCCGTCGGGCCGGAGCACGCCTATTACCGCGACGCCGGGCGTATCGAATACGGTTACGCCTGCGACAGGGATGTTCTCGGCGCCTTCCGCCTCCTCTGCGAAACGGAGGGCATTCTGCCTGCCCTCGAGTCGACCCACGCCATTGCCTACGCCGCCAGGCGAGTGCCCGAAATGGGGCGTGACCAAATCCTCTGCCTCAACCTCTCCGGGCGCGGCGACAAAGACGTGAGCCAGGTGGCCAAGATGATGGAGGAAGCCGCGGAATGAATTCCATGACCGGATTCGGACGCGGCGAAACGACCGCCGCCGACCTTACGCTCGCCGTTGAGTTGAACGCCGTCAACCGTCGCAACCTCGAGACTTCCTTCTCCCTTCCGCGTGAATGGCAGTCGCTCGAGCGCGATATCGCCGAGATTGTGCGCGGCGGGGTGGGGCGCGGCAAGGTCCACGCCACCGTGCGGGCCGACCGGGTGTCCGGCGCGGGCGCCTTCTCATGGGACCGCGCCGGGGTGGAGGCCTTTCTCGACAAAGCCGCCGCGCTCGCGCAGGCGCGCGGCATCGCGTGGCCGCCGGACGGCACCGGTCTGGTGGAGATCATCGCGCTGCACCGCACCGATTCCGACCTGCCGTCGGTCGACGACATCCGCGGAGCCCTCGCGCAAGCGACCCGCGCGGCCCTCGCGCAGTTGAACGAAATGCGGGCGCGCGAGGGAGCGCACCTTGCGGAAGACCTCGGCAACCGGCTCGCCCGCCTGCGTTCGCTCCTCGCCGATATCCGCGCCAACACGGCGGGAACCGTCGGGCGCTACCGCGAACTTCTCCTGCAAAGGCTCAAAGCGGCCGGGCTCGAACTCGATCTCGACGACGAGCGCGTGCTCAAGGAGATCGCTCTCTTTGCCGACCGTAGCGACACAACCGAGGAAGTCACCCGCCTCGACAGCCACCTCGCGCAGTTCGCCGAGACGCTCAAGGCCGCCGCCGAAAATGCCGTCGGGCGCAAACTGGAGTTCATCCTCCAGGAGATCAACCGCGAGTTCAATACCATCGGTGCCAAAGCCAACAACGTCGACGTGAGCCGCTTCGTCATCGAAGCGAAAAACGAAATCGAACGCATCCGCGAGCAGGTGCAGAACATCGAGTGAGCCCGCGCTCCGGCGGGCGCGGCTACGCAGCCCGTAGCTATGGCCGTGAGACCGTGGACTGCGGTTGGTATGCCGCCGGCACCGCTCCTTACCGGGGTTCCGCCAAATCGGCGAAAGAAGGGATCCGGATGGAGTCCATGCCGGCGCGGTCGGCGGCTTCAATGCCGAGGTCGGAGTCTTCGATGACGTAGCACTGCGCGGGGGCGACCCCCATGCGCTTGGCGGCGAGGAGGAAGAGGTCGGGCGCGGGCTTGGCGGTGGAGACGTCGTCGGCGGTGACGACAATGTCGAAGAGGTGGTCGGCGTCGATGTGGCGGAGAGTCCAGAGAACGTCGTCGCGCCGTCCGCCCGAGGCGACGGATATCGGCTTGCCCGCTGCCTTGAGGTCGGCGGCGAAGGCGACGACGGGTTCAATTGGAACGATGTCCCCGCGGTGTTTTTCGAAATACTCGTTCTTTGCGGTGACGACGGCTTCGAGGTTGATTTTTTCGCCGTATTCGCGGGTCCAGTGTTCGACGGTCTGGGCAAGGGCCATACCCGCGACGGTCATGAAGCCATGCGGGTCGAGGCGGTGGCGGGCACCGCCTTCTTCAAGTCCGTGGTTCCACGCGCGGAAGTGCAGCGGCATGGAGTCGGCGAGAGTGCCGTCGCAATCGAAGATGTAGCCCGCGTAATCGCGGGAGGGTCGCTTGAAGTCGAACATGGCGGAGAGAAAGTGGCTCAGACGGAGGAGGCGGCGCGCACGGCGTCGGCGGCGGCAGTGTTGAAACGGTCGCGGCGGCGTGTGGCGTGGAGTTTGAGGTCCGGGTTCTTGCGCTCGAAGTAGCTGAACTCCCACTCGCCGGGAAAGAGGAGGACGAGGTCGCCCTCGTCATCGCGCACGAGCGTGGCGCCGCCGAGGTAGATATCGGCGAGGTGGGACTCGTCGAAGGCGGGGTCGAGCCAGCGCGTGACGGTCCACGGGGCGCGCTCGACGCGGGCGGGGGCGTTGTATTCGTTTTCGAGGCGGTAGGCGACGACGTCGAACTGCAGCGCGCCGACGGCGCCGAGGAGCGGCACCTGCGAGGCCGAGTCGAGGGGATGGAAACGCTGCACGACGCGCTCCTGCAGGAGCTGGTCGAGTCCCGCGCGGAACCGCTTGTAGTTGCCCGTGTCGGGGTTGTGGAAATAGGCGAAGCACTCCGGGGCGAAGGTAGGGATGGCGTCGTAGCGCACTTTCGGATCCTCGGTGAGGGTGTCGCCGATGCCGAAGCCGCTTTGGCCGGTGATGCCGAGGATGTCGCCCGGCCAGGCCTCGTCGCGGGTGTCGCGCTCGTTGCCGAAGAGCTGGTGTGAGAACGAGAGACGGATTTTTTTGCCGGTCTGCGCGTGGTAGACCTGCATGTCGCGCGTGAATTTGCCCGAGCAGACGCGCAGGAAAACGAGGCGGTCGCGGTGGCGGGCGTCGAGATTGGCCTGGATCTTGAAGATGAAGGCGGAGAAAAACGGTGCCTCGGGCGGGACCTCTTGGTCGTCTGCGGCCCGTGGCGCGGGGGGCGGGGCAAGGTCGAGAAAGCCGTTGAGGAGGCGCTCGATGCCGAAGTTGTTGATGGCGCTGCCGAAGTAGACGGGGGTCTGCTTCCCGGCGAGGATCGCACTCCGGTCGAAATCCGTGCCCGCGCCTTCGAGGAGTTCCAGCTCGTCGCGCACCTTGTCGAGGAGAGGCGCGGGAAGCTTTCCGGCGAAAGCGGGATCGGCGATGCCGCCGATTTCGACGGAGGCGCGGTGACGCCCGCCGGCGGTCTTCTCAAACCAGTGCACGCGGCTCTCGAGGCGGTCGAAAACGCCCCGGAAGTCCGCTCCTTCGCCCACCGGCCACGTCACCGCGAAGGGCTCGAGGCCGAGAGTTTCGTGGATTTCGTCGAGAATGGAGAGGGGTTCACGGCCGGGGCGGTCGCATTTGTTCACGAAGGTGAAGATCGGGACGTTGCGCTGGCGGCACACCTGGAAAAGCTTGAGCGTCTGCGGCTCGATCCCCTTGGCGGCGTCGAGCACCATGACGGCGGCGTCCACCGCGGTGAGCACGCGGTAGGTGTCCTCGGAGAAATCCTGGTGGCCGGGGGTGTCGAGGAGGTTTACGGCATAGCCCCGGTATTCAAACTGCAGAACAGTGGACGAAACGGAGATCCCGCGCTGCTTTTCCAGCTCCATCCAGTCGGAGGCGGTGGCACGCTGGTTTTTGCGGTCGCGCACGCCGCCCGCGAGGTTCAGCGCCCCGCCGTAGAGGAGGAACTTCTCCGTCAGCGTGGTCTTGCCCGCGTCGGGGTGCGAAATAATGGCAAAGGTGCGGCGGCGCGCGATTTCTTTATGCGAACTCATGGTTGCGGTGCGTCGGTTCCGGTCCACGGCGCGGCAACGCCTCCGCCTCCGGCCGGATGAAACCCGCATTCGTCCCACGCCCGCGCAACCGTGGCAAGCGGGAACTTCCATACCGCCTGAGCCGTCAATAATATTTATCTCCGGGAACAAATTCCGTCAAGATTTTTTAACTATGGGATAGAATTTTCGGGACAGGATTTTCGTCAGGATATTTATCTATGAATAAAAATATCCGCGTTGGCGCGGGCGGTGGAAAAACAGTGGGAGGCGGGTGCATCGTTGATTTGACAGCGGTGTGCGCGCGCCGTTGCATGGCGCGATGATCCGTTTACCGCGAATGTTTTGGGGGCGTAGGCGTGCTTCGGTGCCGTCGGCCGTGTTGGCCGCGGTCGTTCTTCTCGGCACGTATTTGCCCATGGCACCGGCCGTAGCCGACGAGCCGTCGCGTCCGGTGCGCTTCGAGCGTCCGCCCCCGCCGCCGCGCAAGAACGAGATCGAGATCGGCGTGCGCTACCTTCTTTCGCCGGACATCGCCGTGCGCGGTCTCGGCGAGATCCCCTTCAATGTGGTGGAGCAACCGGAGACGAATCTCCTTACGGGCGTGGAGCGCCGCTTGCAATATGACGACGGTGTCATCCGGCAGGACTATGTGGGCCGCGAGGTGATCGGCGGTGACGGACAGCTGGAGTCGGTTCCGACGACAGACGAGTTCTCGGCGAACTTTGGCTTTCAGGATGAAGGACAGATCCGCGACCTTGGGGAGGGCGGAACCGGCGTGGCCTTCAGCCGCTTCGCGTCGAGTCCTTCCGATCCGCAGTTCGCCCATGATGTCGGCAGCAGCGGTTCGGCGGGTTGGGAGATGCGTTACCGCCGGTTTATCGACACCTCCACGCGGTTCGCGCTGCAGGTCGGTTTCGGGTTCAACGGATTTGACTCCTCCTTCAACGAATCGATCCAGGCGGATCTGCGCGTGGCGGAGGATATTTTCCGCATCATCGGCAGCCTACCGGATTTTCCCGATGAGGGGCAGGCTTACAGCGGCGCCCGCAACCGGGGAGAAGATTCACTCCTCATTCACTGGTCGCCGGAGGAAGGCGAATCCCGCGAGTTTGTCGTTGAAGACGATGCGATGGTGCGGTCCTCCGTCGACTTCCGCTCCTCCATTGTCTCGCTGCGCATGGGGCCGACCTACGACATGGACCTTTTCGGGCGGATGAGCCTCAACTTCGGGGCGGGGATTGCCGCGGGCCTGTATTCGTCGAAGTTCTCGGTCTTTGAAACGATGGAGATCGAGGATGTGCTGTTCATCCCGCAGCGCGAGCGGGTCATCACGGCGGATAAAGACTTCTTCTACGCAGGCTATGTCGATGCCGGGGCTTCCTACCGCATCAACGAGCGCGTGCGCTTCTTCAGCTCAGTGCAGTACCAGGGCGCGGGGGGCGACCACACGCACCGCGGGCAGGATGAACGGACCGTGGAGGTCGATCTCGACACGCAGGTCTACGTCAACGCGGGTTTCGGCATCCGCTTCTGAATCTTTGGTGCCCGCGGTCCTGCGGAAACGTAAGAATATCCTTGTCGGGTGCGGGCGGGTTCCGTTGCCTTGCGCTTCGCATATCAACCCTCTCAGCGTGGACGGCAGCCGTTTGACGGTGGCACCGGCGGATTCCTCGTCCGGGGCTCGGCGGATACACGCGGAGGCGGGGCGCGACAACCGTAGAATCCAATGATCGAACGAAAATCCAGTTATGAACGGGACGAACTCCTCCTCTGCGGAGAGGGCAGGCTCTTCGAGCCCGGCCATGCACGGCTTCCGTTGCCGAATATGCTGATGTTCGACCGTATCAGCCACATCGCGGGCGAGGACGGTGCGCACGGCAAGGGGTCGGTCACGGCGGAGCTCGAGGTGCGGCCCGACCTCTGGTTTTTCCAATGCCATTTCCGCGACGACCCTGTGATGCCTGGCTGTCTTGGGCTCGATGCCTTGTGGCAGCTCGTCGGCTTCTACCTCACGTGGTCCGGCCACCTCGGCAAGGGCCGCGCCCTCGGCGTCGGGGAAGTAAAGTTTGTCGGGCAGATTCTGCCGGAGAACAAACGGGTCACCTATCAGCTCGACATCAAACGCGTTCTCACAGGCCGCCTGAAGATGGCCATTGCAGACGGGCGTGTCCTCGCCGACGACAAGGAGATCTACACGGCATCCGGGCTGCGGGTGGGCCTCTTCACCTGAGCGCCCGGAGCAACCTCTGCAATTTTCCTCTTCATTTTCCTTTCTTTTTCCCATGAATCCAAGACGAGTCGTTATCACCGGGGCGGGTGTCGTTTCCTGCCTTGGCAATTCCAGGGAGGCGGTCCTCGATTCGCTGCGCAACACCCGCTCGGGCATCACCCGCAATGATGAATACGTCGAGCGCGGCCTTCGCAGCCAGGTGGCAGGCAGTGTGCGCGACCGCGACGCCCTCATCCAGTCGATCGACCGGAAGCTCGCCCGTTTTATGGGCGACGCCGCCATGTGGGCCTATGTGTCCATGCGCGAGGCAATCGAACAAAGCGGCCTGTGCGAGGAAGATATCTCGAATCCGCGCACAGGAATCATCGCGGGCAGCGGCGGCGGGTCGCCCCTCAATCAACGCGAGGGCATCGATCTTCTCCGCGAAAAAGGGATCCGGCGCGTCGGTGCCTTCCGCGTGCCGCGCATCATGTCGAGCACGGTCGCGGCCAACCTCGCCACCGCCTACCACATCAAGGGCCTCAACTACACTGTGACGAGCGCCTGCTCCACAAGCACGCACTGCATCGGCGCGGCCTACGAGCAGATTGCATGGGGCAAGCAGGACGTCATCTTCGCCGGCGGCGGCGAGGAGGAAACGACCGAGCTGACCCTCTTTTTCGACGCCATGGGCGCGCTCTCCAGTGCCTACAACGACACCCCGGCGACGGCGAGCCGACCCTTCGACGCCAGCCGCGACGGTTTTGTCGCGGGCGGTGGCGGCGGCATGGTCGTTCTCGAGGAATATGAACGCGCCAAGGCGCGCGGTGCGGACATCCTCGCCGAGATCGTGGGCTACGGGGCCAATTCCGACGGCGCCGACATGGTCGCGCCGAGCGGCGAGGGCGCGGTGCGCTGCATGCGTATGGCCGTGGAGACGGTCGACACTCCCGTCGACTACGTGAACGCGCACGGCACGAGCACGCCCGCCGGTGACATTGTCGAACTCAAAGCCCTGCGCGAAGTTTTCGGACAGGACGTGCCGCCGGTCTCCTCCACAAAGTCACTCACTGGACACAGTCTCGGCGCGACCGGCGTGCAGGAAGTCATCTACTGCCTCCTCATGATGAATTACGGGTTTCTCGCCGCCAGCGCGCACATCGAGCAAATCGACCCGGCGGCGGAGGGCTTTCCCATCGTCCGTGAGGTGCGGGAGGCGGCTCCGCGCACGGTCCTCACCAACAATTTCGGTTTCGGCGGCACCAACGCCTCGCTCGTCCTGCGCACTGTCTGATGGCGACGCGCAGCTACGCCCTGCCGCTCTATTCGCTGGTCGACAAAGCCAAGGTCGATCCTCGCAGCCCGCAGCTACAGGAACTCGCCGAGCGCCTCGGCGGCTACCTCGCCGCCAATCTCGGTATCGATACGCTCCATGCCCGCGTCGAGTTCGCGAATAACGAACCGATGCTCGTGCTCCACGGCGTGGAGACCGACGCGCTGCCACGGCTCTTCGCCCTCGCCGACGTGCAGCGCACGCAATTGCACGAATACAGCCGCGACGGCGAAGACCAGTTCACGCTCCGCCCCTTGGCCGTAAAGCCCCGGGGCGACTGAGCGGCGGCGGCATTGCCGTCGCGCCGTCCCGTTTCGGGGCGAGCGTCCGCGCTGCTCCGCGCGCTTTCCGGACCTGCGCTGGAGGCACCCGCTGGAAGGTTGAGCGGTTTTCCGACCCGTCCTACGCCGCACCCGCGAGCGCGACGGCTTCGCGGGTGAGGCGGGCGATGGCTTTGAAGTCGCCCGCCGCGACGAGTTTGGCGTCGACGAACCAGCTGCCGCCGATGGCGGCGACGGAGGGCAGGGCGAGGTAATCGGGCGCGAGTTTGGCATTGATCCCGCCGGTGGGGACGAAGCGAACGCCGGTGTGGGCAAAGGGTCCGGCGAGGGCCTTGACCATAGCTGCGCCGCCCGCCGACTCGGCGGGGAAGAATTTGAGCAGGTCGCACCCGAGGTCGAGCGCGCGCATGACTTCGGTCGGGGTGATGACGCCGGGAAGAATCGGCAGCCCGCGTTCGAGCGCCCGTTCGATAACCGTGGCGTTGGTCCCCGGCGAGACGGCGAAGCCCGCGCCCGCGTCGCACGCCGCTTCGAGGTTGTCGGTGTCGATGACGGTGCCCGCCCCGACGATCAGTTCGGGATACGCCGAACGCAGCTTGCGGATGGCGTCGAGGGCGCAGTCCGTGCGCAGCGTTACTTCGATGATGGGGAGCCCTCCCTCAAGGAGCGCTTCAGCGAGCGGGGCGGCGTCGTCGAGTCGCTTGATGACGGCTACGGGCACGACGCGGTGTTTCAATGCGGAGTCGATATTTGGCTTCATAATCTTCCTTTGAGTTAAAAAATCATTGTTTTCTTATTGCAAGCGAAAGTTTTTTGTGCCCTTGTGTTATTGAAATGACTTTGGCCGCGCCAACAGAGACCACGACCGGGGGTCGGCTTTTCGACTTCCGCATCCTCCGCAGCCTGCGCAAAACGGCGGGGCTGACGATCGACGCGGTGTCGGCGCAGTCGGGCGTTTCGCCGGCTGTGATCTCGAAGCTGGAGCGCAACCAGACGACGGCGGAACTGGAAACGCTCTACCGGCTCGCGCGCGTCTTCCAAATGAGCGCGACCGACATGCTCTCCCTCGCCGAAAGCCCTTTTGCGCAGCAGGCGGGGGAGCGCCTCTACGAGCGGGAAGGATTCCGCTTCCGCCACGTGCGCTACGCCAACATGGCGTGCTTTCATGTGGAGGCGCGGGCGGGCGCGCGCGTCTCGAACCCGGAAATCCACCGCGACGACCATGAATTTTGCTGGGTGCTCGACGGGCGCGTGCGCATTTCGCTGCCGGCCGAGAGCATCGAGCTGGGCGGGGGCGAGTCGGCGCAGTTCGACGCCGTCCTCGAACACACCTACGAGGCGCTGGAAGACAGCCGCCTCATCCTTGTCCACACCCGCAAGAACCAACGATACGGAAGCAACAGAAACCATGCAGATCGATAACACACTCACGCTGGAAGACCTCCGCCCCGCCCTCGAGCGTTTCTGGGCGGTGTCCGGGCAGAAGATCAACGCCATCGAGGCGGAATACGACGTCTCCAAGGGCTCACCCGTTTTCACATGGGCGGGCAAATACACCACCCGCGGTTGGACGGAGTGGACGCAGGGCTTCCAGTACGGCTCCGCGCTGCTCCAGTTCGACGCCACGGGCGAGCGGGAATTCCTCGACACCGGGCGGCGCGGCACGGTGGAGAAGATGGCTTCGCATGTGAGCCACTTCGGTGTGCACGACCACGGATTCAACAACCTGTCCACCTACGGAAACCTGCTGCGCCTCATGCGCGAAGGCAAGATCGATGACAACCCGTGGGAGCGCGAATTCCACGAACTGGCTATCAAGATCTCCGCCGCCGTGCAGGCGCGCCGCTGGACGCCGACCGCCGACGGGGGCGGCTTCATCTACTCCTTCAACGGCCCGCACTCGCTCTTTGTCGACACCATCCGCAGTTGCCGCATCCTCGGGGTGGGGCACCGCCTCGGGCACTCCGTCATGACGGACAACGACCGCTCCGTAAGCCTCCTCGGGCGTCTCGTGCAGCACGCCTTCGCGACCGCGCGCTACAACATCTACTACGGCGAGGGACGCGACAGCTATGACGAATGGGGCCGCGCCGCGCACGAGTGCGTCTTCAACACCAACGACGGGCAGTTCCGCTGCCCCAACGCGCAACAGGGCTTCAGCGGCTTCACGACATGGACCCGCGGCCTCGCGTGGGCGATGGTCGGTTTCCCCGAGGAACTGGAGTTTTTCCGCACCTTGCCGGACGAAGAGCTGGAGCCGTTCGGTGGACGGGAGGCGGTCGAAGCGGTCTTTCTCAAGGCGGCCCGGGCCACCTGCGACTGGTTTATCGCCAATACCGCGTCGGACGGCATTCCGTATTGGGACGGCGGCGCGCCGGACCTGCACAAGCTCGGCGACTACCGGGAGCGCCCGGCCGATCCCTACAACGATTTCGAGCCCGTCGACAGCTCGGCGGCGGCCATCGGCGCGCAGGGACTCCTGCGCCTCGGGCTCTACCTTGGGCGCGACACCGAGGACGGCAAGCGCTACTTCCAGGCCGGCCTCACGTCGCTCAAGGCCCTTCTCTCCGAGCCCTACCTCTCGGAGGATCCGGCGCACCACGGCCTCACGCTGCACAGCATCTACCACCGCCCGAACGGCTGGGACTACATCCCCGAGGGGCGCAAGCAGCCGTGCGGCGAGTCGAGCATGTGGGGCGACTACCACGCGCGCGAGCTGGCCCTCACGGCATGGCGCATCCTCAAGGACGAGTCGGTCTACACGTTCTTCGCCTGCCTGCCGGGAGAGTCCTGATGAGCGCCCGCGACATCGATCTCTCGCGTGTGGCCGTCCACACGATCACGACCAAACCGTGGTCCATCGAAACGGCCGTCGAACGCTACGCGGCCAAGGGCTTCGGCGGCATCACCGTGTGGCGCGACACCCTCGAAGGACGCGAGTTGCCCGCCGTGCGCAAGCGCATCGCCGACGCCGGACTGGCTTCCGTGGCGCTCGTGCGGGGCGGCTTCTTCTGCCACGCCGATGAGGCCGCGCGCGAGAAGAGCGACGCCGACAACCGCAAAGCCATCGACGAGGCGGCGGGCATCGGCGCGTCCATGGTTGTCCTCGTCTGTGGCGCCCTCACCACCCAGCCCCTCGAGCGCAGCCGCGAGCAGATCCGCGAAGGGATCGAACGCGCCCTGCCGCACGCCGAGAAGCAGGGCGTGAAGCTTGCCATCGAACCCCTCCACCCGATGTACGCGGACGACCGGTCGGCGGTGAACACGCTGCGTCAGGCAAACGACCTCTGCGCCTACTTCCGCTCCCCGTATGTCGGCGTGGCCGTCGATGTCTACCATCTCTGGTGGGATCCCGACCTCGAGGCCGAGGTCGCGCGCTGCGGCGAAAACGGCTGGCTCCACGCCTTCCACGTCTGCGACTGGCGCACCCCCACGCGGGATCTCCTGCTCGACCGCGGCCTCATGGGCGAGGGCTGCATCCCGGTCCGTAAAATCCGCTCATGGGTGGAAAAAGCGGGCTTCGACGGCTACAACGAGGTTGAGATCTTTTCCAAGGAAGCATGGGAAGGCGACCAGGACGAGTGGCTCGACCGCATCGCCCGCGCCTCGCTGGAGCACGTGTGAGGTCCGGCTGCGGCCACATCTACAACTGAATTTTCACGACAAACAAAACATTATATTCTGAATACGACTATGAAAGAACACCGAGTTGGCATTATCATGAACGGCGTCACCGGACGCATGGGCAAAAACCAGCACCTTCTCCGCTCCATCCTCGCCATCCGCGAGCAGGGCGGGGTGCGCGTCGCCGAGAGCGAGACGATCATGCCCGATCCCATCCTCGTCGGGCGCAATCCCGACAAGCTCAAGGAGCTGTGCAAGCTCACCGGCCTTGAAAAGTGGTCGACCGACCTCGACAAGTGTCTCGCCGACGACAGCTACACTGTCTACTTCGACGCGCAGACGACCGGACGCCGCTCCGGCGCGGTAAAGAAGGCCGCTGCCGCGGGCAAGCACGTCTATTGCGAAAAGCCCACAGCCACCGACACCGCCACGGCCCTCTCCATCGCCGAAGCCTGTGAAAAGGCGGGCATCAAAAACGGTGTCGTGCAGGACAAGCTCTGGCTGCCCGGACTGCGCAAGCTCCAGCGCCTCAAGGAGCAGGGCTTCTTCGGCAAAATCCTCAGCGTGCGCGGGGAATTCGGCTACTGGGTCTTCGAGGGCTCCAGCGTGCCCGCGCAGCGCCCGAGCTGGAACTACCGCAAGGAAGACGACGGGGGGATCATCGTCGACATGCTCTGCCACTGGCGCTACGTCCTCGACAACCTCTTCGGCGAGGTGAAGGCCGTCAGCTGCCTCGGCGCGACGCACATTCCCGAGCGCATCGACGAGCAGGGCAAGCCCTACAAGTGCACCGCCGACGATGCCGCCTACGCTACCTTCGAGCTGGAGGGCGGAGTCATCGCGCACTTCAACAGCAGCTGGGTCACCCGTGTGCGCCGCGACGACCTCCTCACCGTGCAGGTCGACGGCACGCACGGCAGCGCTGTCGCCACTCTCCGCGGTTGCCGCGTGCAGCACTACGGCTCCACGCCCAAGCCCACCTGGAACCCCGACATTGAGCAGCCGATCAACTTCTTCGAAGGCTGGCAGGAAGTGCCCGACCAAGAGGACTACGACAACGCCTTCAAAGTGCAGTGGGAACTTTTCCTCCGCCATATCGTTCTCGACGAGCCCTTCCCGTGGACCGTCCGCGAGGGGGCCAAGGGCGTGCAACTCGCCGAACTCGGCCTCAAGAGCTGGGAGGAAAAGCGCTGGCTCGACGTCCCCGCCCTCTGAGCCAGTCAGCGTGGAAGCGGCGTCCCGCCGCTCTTTGCGCCGCCGGTCAAGCGGCAGGATGCCGCTTCCGCTTCCGGCGGAAGTTCTCCAGTGATGTTGTCGCTGCGAGATTGTTTGTAAGCCTGAAAATCAAGAGAGAAAAAGAACCGCTATGAAGAAACCAGTCGCTTTGATCACGGGAGGCACCCGCGGCATCGGCCTCGGCATTGCCCGTGCACTTGCCAAGGATGGGTGCGACCTCGCCCTCAACGGCATGCGCCCGGAGGCGTCCGTTGCGGAAGTCCTCGCCGAATTCCGCTCGGCGGGAACCGATGTCGTCTATTGCCGCGGCAACCTCGGCGACGCCGCCGACCGCGCGTCCATGCTCGAAGCCGTGCGCGGTCACTTCGGACGGCTCAACTGGCTCGTCAACAACGCCGGCGTCGCCCCGAAGCAGCGCCTCGACCTCCTCGAAACCACCGAGGAGAGCTTCGAACACGTCGTCGGCACCAACCTGCAGGGGGCCTTCTTTCTCAGCCAGTCCGCCGCGCGCTGGCTCGTGGAGCAGAAGAAGGAAGACGCCGCCTTCGCGGGCGGCATCGTCAACATCTCCTCCATTTCGGCGACGGTTGTCTCCGTCAACCGCGGCGAATACTGTATCGCCAAAGCCGGCCTGAGCATGGTCACCCAGCTCTTCGCCGCCCGCCTCGGTGAATACGGGCTTCCCGTCTACGAGATCCGTCCCGGCGTCACCCGCACCGACATGACCGCCGGCGTCACCGAAAAATACGACAAGCTCATCGCCGACGGCCTTTGCGTCACCCCCCGCTGGGGCGAGCCCGACGACACCGGCAAGGCCGTCGCCGCCTTCGTCCGCGGCGACTTCCCTTACTCCACCGGCCAGGTCATCATGACCGACGGCGGCCTCACCATCCCGCGCCTGTAGGGGAGGTTCACTCCTCGGGATTTGTCCGTGTTTCGGTTGGCCGGGGTCGACGCCGCGGAACGGAGACCGTCTTGCCCGGTGGTTGTGCGTGGAGAGCGCAACTCCGCTCTGTGCGTTACCCGCATTTTCGCCCTCGCGCAAAGCGGACCATGCTTCGGTGATGACGCGCAGTTTCTGTATTTGCCGCCACAGGCGGTCCCCGGTCCTGCAGCGAAGGTGTTGCGCAGACTCCCGGCAAAGCCCCGACGGGGCTACGCAACACAGCGAAGGGTTGGGCGAAGAATGAGGCCTACCCCTGGAACCTCCGGCGGTTTCCCGGTCCTACACCGAAGGTGTTGCGCAGACTGCCTGCGACCACCGTCCGCCGTTGCGGAAGCCACCGTGCGCAACGCCTTCGGCGTAGGTTGGAATGAACGACAATATTCCAGGGTAGGCCTCGCGGCCAACGCAAGGAATTGTTGCGGAATCCCTTCGGGATAAAATGTGGGCAAAGCTCAGACTCCGCTTGCGCCGGTTGCGGTGGAGGATGTGCGTGGAGTCGGAATGCCGGCGGCGCCGTTCCCACCGTGCGCGCCGGTTCCGTCCCACGCTCTGCCGGCGTAGCTTCGGTCGTCAGACCGTCGACTGCGGTTGGAAAGCGGCGGCACCGTTCCCCTCCGGGCGATCCCCCCCTACGCCACCGCGTCCAACGGGCGGGCGACCTGCTCGCGCCGGTCTTCCATCACGTGCCGGTAGATCATTGTCGTCTCCACATAGCCGTGGCCGGGGAAGTTCCTGCACCGTGCGAATGTTCACACCGTCCTCCGGCAAGTCGGTGGCGGAGCTGTGCCGCAGCGCATGCGAGTTCGCCCGCTTCGGCACCTTCCGCGACAGAGCTTTGCGGCGCCGGCGTGTATTCCCAAATACCACAGAATGATCACCTTGTGCGACGCCTTCAAGCCCTCCGCAAGGTCGTCCTCCGCGAAGCCACCCCGGCCAGCCGGGAAATGACACGGCGACCATAACATTTCTTAGGGTAGCCAATCATTCATCTCTTCAAGCGTGAATCGTCTTGGAAAATACCTGAGCAGGAAGGCGGTGTATAGGTTGTTCATTTCGGAAGCAGTTGTGGAGGAGGCGAGTCGCGGAGATGCGGAGGCGGCACGGAGAAGGCTGGAAGCCATCAGCGAGTTGGAAGAGCTTTCGATTGACGAACCTGTCCTCTCCCTCACTCGGGAAATTTTTGGCACTGGTTTGATTTCTGGAAAGGCATCGGCGGATGCCTTGCATATTGCAGTTGCGGCGAGGTATGGCGTCGACGATCTTGTCACTTGGAACTGCAAGCCTATCGCCAATGCGGAGAAAAAGAAAGAGGTGCGGAAAAGAGGGAAGCTCGAAGCGGATGGATCCGGCTCCCTCGAAACCGAAGCATCCGTGAGGTAACCGGCCGGGCTGGAGGCGGGCGGCGCCGGTCCGGGCTCTTACGGCTGATCCCCGGCGCATTCGGCGCAGGTGCCGTAGAAGACGGTTTCCTGTCCGGAGAGGCGGAAGCCGGGGGGCGGTTTGACGGGGATGTCGGGGATGTCGCCGGGGAGGTCGAAGACGCGCTGGCAGCGTCGGCAGATAAAGTGGGCGTGGTGTCCGGCGGCGGCGGGCTCGTAGCGCAGGGGCTGTCCGGGGTAGTCGACGCCGACGAGTTGGCCGGCTTCGCTGAGTTCGCGGATGTGGCGGTAGACGGTGCGCAGGCCGAGGCCGGGACAATCGTGCCGGGCGGCGTCGAGGATCTCGGGCGGGCTTAGGGGGCGCCCGGCTTTGCGGAGGGCGCGGACGACGGAATCACGTTGGCGTGTCCGGCGGATCATGGGGTTCTGGAAAAGGCGGCGCGGGCGGCCGGGGTTTTGCCGCCCGCGCCGGAACCGCCGCGCGCGCGGCGCGGCGGCGGAAAGCGGGATCAGCTCACGAGGTTGTCGCGGATGTAGCGGAAGCTCTGGGCGAGGGAGTCGAAGGGGTCGCCGGGGCAGGCGTCCTGCTCGACGATGAACCACTGGCAACCGGAGGCCTCCGCGGCGGCGACGATGGCTTTGAAGTCGAGGACGCCGTTGCCGATCTCCGCGAAGGTGGGCTTGTTGTCCTCGGTCGTGCGGAAGTCCTTGAGGTGGAGGAGGGGGAGGCGGCCGGCGAGCTTGCGGCACCATGCCTCGGGGTTGCCGCCGCCGATCTGGATCCAGTAGGTGTCGGGCTCGCCCTGCAGGTATTTCGGGTCGGTCTTGCGGTAGATGCGGTCGAGGATGACCTCGCCGCCGAGTTTTCGGAACTCGTGGTTGTGGTTGTGGTAGGCGAGGGTCTTGCCCGCCTCCGCGAGGACTTTGCCGGCGGCATTGAGTTTTTCGATGAAGGCGTCGACCGCGCTTTCGCTGCCGAAGTCGACTCCCTTGGGAAAGGGGTAGGCGGTGTGTTCGCAGCCGAGGGCGTCGAGGTTGGCGACGGCTTTCGCCGGCTCTTCAAGGATGAGGTCCGAAGACTCGTGGCTGGAGTTGATGGTCAGGCCGTGCTTGGCACAAAGCTCCGCGATTTCCTTTTCGGAGACCGGACGGGGGCCGGAAACCTGGACGGATTTGTATCCGATTTCGGCGACTTTGCGAAGGGAGGCGTCGTAGTCTCCGGCGGTTTTGATGTGGTCGCGCAAGGTGAAGAGTTGCACGGCGACTTGTTCGATTTTCATAGCTTCAGTTCTTTTGCTTGAGGGTTGTGTTTATGTTTAGGTTTTGTGTTTCGATGAAAGGGGGATCAGGCGGGTTTGTCCGCGCCGCGGCCGCGGTTGGCCCGCTTGAGGCGCTTGATTTTCGTTTCGAGGAGGCGGAGCTGGCGGGGTTCCATGCGGTCGATGAAGAGCACACCTTCAACGTGGTCGTATTCGTGCTGGAGCACGCGCGCGAACCATCCGCCGGCTTCGAGGGTGTGCGGCGCGCCGTCGAGATCCCGGTATTCCATGACGACGGAGGGCGCGCGCGGCACATCGCCGCGGATGCCCGGAAAGGAGAGGCAGCCTTCCTCGCCGGCGAGGGGCTGCCCGCCGCCGGTGCGCAGGCGCGGGTTGACCACGGCCATGGGCATGATGAGTTCGACGGGCGGGCGGCGGCCGTCGAGGGCGTAGTCCAGCTCTTCGTCGGGGAGCATGCCGACGTCGACGACGAAGAGGCGCAGCGGATGGCCGACTTGCTGGGCGGCGAGGCCCACGCCCTCGGCCGATTCCATGGTTTCGACCATATTTTGAGCCAAGGCATGGAGGTCGTCGTCAAAGGTTTCGACCTCCCGGCCTTTTTCGCGGAGGATGGACTCACCGAACTGCGTGATGCGCAAGATCATCGATAAGACCGGAGTTTTCCGTCGGGCTGTCTTTTCTGTCGAGCAGAAAACCGGCTGTCCGGCGCGCTCCGCTGTTGCCTCCGGGCCGGCGGCTGTGTGATTCATGGGGCGATTCCATGCGGATTCGTTTTTTCATCGACGTGTTTCTTCTGCTCTGGGCGATGGTTTTGCTCGCGTGGCTGGGCATGGTGATGCCGGTGCATTTCCGGGCGGTCTCGCCGCTCGTGCTGGAAGAAGCGGGCCGCGGCACGCCGACGGCGGCGGATCTCGTGGGCGAGTTGCTCGCGGCGGGGCGGGCGGGTCCCGCCGCCCTCGCGGGTGAAAGCCTGCCGCGCGGCATGGAAGAGGCGCAGCGCCAGCGCGCCTCGCGTCTGCGCGCCGGCAATCCGGCCTATTCGATCAGCGGCGGTCCGGCCCCGTATTTCATCCAGTTTCTCGAGACGGTAAGCTACCATCCGGAGGAGAGCGCGGAGTTGATCCCGTTTATGTTGCCGCGCGGGCGCCGCGAGGCGATGGAGGGGTTTCTCGGCCATTCGAGCAACGAACTGGTGCGGGATCTTTTGCGCGTACGGGAGTTGCCGGGGTGGGAGCGCTTCCTGCCGGCGTTTTCGGAGGCGGGCCACCCGCTCGACGCGACGATCCTCTCCGCCGCGCTCCTTGAGCAGAGCGGGCGTTTTCCCGCCGCGGTCAGCCGCAGCCTGCGGGAAATGACGCGCGAATCCCTCGCGGCGGAGGCGGTCTCGCGCGACCTTGAGCGATTTCTCCTCGGCGTCTTCAGCCTCGGAAAGCGAATGTCCTTTGCGACGCTCGCCGAACTCGTGGGGCATTGCCCCGACGCCGAGACCTTTTACCGCGTGGCGGCGCTCCTCCACCAGGACGGGGAGGGCGCGCGGCTGCCGGAGTTCTACGCCGCCGCGCTGCTCACGAACGACGTGGCGGGGCTCGTGAACTACCTGCGCCGTCAGCGCGAAGACGGCTGGCGGGCCCTGCGGCTGGCGCTCGCGATGGGAACGGGGGCCGTGCATGAGCTGCTCACCTTTGAGAAGCCGCTCTACGAACCGTCGCCGCTGTTCAGCGGCTTCTCGGCGCACATCACACGCGGAGGCGGGTTTTTCCAAGGCTTCACGCAGCGCAATCCGCGCCTTGCCTTTGCCGCGAAGCTGGCGGCGTTTTTCGGCTCGGGGTTCGCCTTGGCTGTTCTCTTCAGCCGGGTGGCGGAGTTTTCACACCGGCGGCCCGTCGCCTCCTACCGCAATCCGCTCTTTCTCGCGAGCAACGCGGCGGTCGCCTTCATCGTCGCGGTCCTGCTGTGGGTTGCGGTCGAACCGGAGTTGCTCCACTTTCAAGAAAACCGGGAAGCCGTCCTGCGCATCGACTTGGCGAGCGTCGTCGGGCCGGTTTCCCTCCCTTCACATGAATCCGAAAGCGATATGATCGACCAGGTTACCCTCATCATTCTACTGCTCTTTTTTGTCACGCAGTTGGCGATATTCGTCTTCTGCATGATCCGCATCCGCGAGGTGAGAAAGCAGAACGCGCACCCGGAGCTGAAGATCCGCCTTCTCGAGAACGAAGAGCATCTCTTCGACCTCGGCCTCTACGTGGGCCTCGGCGGTACCGTCGCGGCGCTCATCCTCGTGGTCCTCAACGTCGTCGAGGCGAGCCTCATGGCGGCCTATGCCTCGACACTTTTCGGGATCATCTTTGTTGCCCTGCTCAAAGTCATCTTTTTGCGGCCCTACCGCCGGCAACTCATCATGCTCAGCGACAACGGGCAGACCGGCCCCGCTGGCCGCGCCGAAAAGTCCGGGCGCGGCGTCGCCAACTTCATGGGCTGACCGCACGCCGCCCACCGCCAACCCCGTGAACCTGCCGTGAACAAGTCGCTCCTCCTCATCATCTGCGATTTCCTCCTCATCAGCATCCTCGCGCTTGTCGAATTCAAGCCGCCGGAAGCGCCCGAGGAGGTCGCCCGCGAGGAGGCCGAGGCGGAGTCCGGCCTCGAGCGGGATCTCGTGGAGGTCCTCCGCCTCTCCCTTGAGGGTGAGGCGGAGCAGCGCCGCCGCCTCGCGCAGGAATTGGAGGCCCGCCAGTCCGACCTCGAAGAGACGGCCCGCGAGCTGGACGAGCGGTCGCGCGAGCTGGACCTCACGCGGGAAGAGCGCGAGCAACTGGAGCGCGAGCGCGAGCGGCTGGCCGCCGAGCGCGAGCGCCTCGCCCGCGAAAAGGCGCAGACCGAGGCATCGCTCGCGCAGACGCGGGAGGAGCGTGAGCGGCTCGACGTCGACCTGCGCGAGCAGGAGGAGCGCGCCCGCCGCATGCAGGAGGAGTTGCAGCAAAGGCAGGGCGAGCTGGCTCAGCGCGAGGAAGCCCTCAGCGAGCTGGAGGAGATCCGCCGCGAACTGGAGCGCGACCGCGAGCGCGTCGCCACCGACCTGAGGATTTCCGAGACAGAGCGCGCCATGCTGGAGCAGAACCTCGTCGCCGCCCGCGCCGAGGTCGACCGCGCCCGCATCGAGACCGAGCGGGCGCAGGAGCGCGCCGAACGTCTCGGCGAGGGGGTGTCCCAGCTCGCCGAGCGCACGACCGCCGTGCAGGAGGAGGTCCGCCGCGCGCAGCCGCTCTCGATGAATGTCATCTACAACCGCTTTCAGAACAACCGCATCCCCCTGACCTTCAACTGGCAGACACCCGCGCTCTTCGGCACGCGCGACCAGTCGCAGACCGTCGAGACCGTCCTCGTGGAGGAAGGCGGGCAAATCTACGCGGTCTTCGAGGGGTCGCGTTCGCCCTTCCGCGCCGAGACGCTCGACCGCATCCAGAACATCCGCGGCACCATGCAAATCGGGGACAACCGCCTCGAAATCGTCGAAGTCAGCTTCCTGCGCGCCGACCCGCGTGTCGTTGCCATCGCTGTGCCGCGCCGCTTTGTCGAGGACACCGACATCGAGGTCATGCAACTGGCCGACGATCCCCTCCGCTTTCCCGAGGCCGTCCTCATCAACGACGAACGGGGCTACTTCGGCGAATCGCGCTTCCGCCTGCGCGCGGACTCGCAGCGCTATGTCGACATGGACACCCGGCTCGTCAGCCGCCTTTTCGGCGAATTCTCACCGCGCCGCGGCGACATCGTCTTCTCCAAGAGCGGCCAGATCCTCGGTTTCATGGTCACCAACGACATCAGTGTCATCGTCGACGAAATCCGCCCGTGGGCCAGCCTGCGCGTCGGCGACGACTTCAGCCAAAGCGAGTTCCGCAACCTCCACAGCCGCCTCCAGCGTCTCGGCGGCGGCAATTGAGCCGGCGCTGAGGACAGACCACACTCGCCCCGCCCGCCAGCTCCGCCTGCCTGTCAACAAAATATTACGTTGTTTTTTATTTTCTGCCGCCGTCAACAAAATCATACGTCGTTGATTATTTTGTCGTTGATTATTTTAGACGGCAAAATTATTCTAGGAAAATTATTTATAGACAGAAACCTTTGCTCCTGGGGCTGCTGCCGTGCTGCGGCGGGGTGCCGGGCTGTTCGCGTGCCGGGCGCGGTTGCGGCTTGCGGCGGGCAGGCGGGCGGTCATGTTCTTCCGGCCATGCAACCAAAGACGGCGTTGATTTGGATCGGGTTGGTGAGCGTGCTCGCGGTGGCGGGGCTCTTCTGGCTGATTTACGGCTTTGAAGGGGTGGCGGCGGACACGGATGCCTTTGCCTTTCTGCCTGCCCTCAACGCCTTTCTCAACGCGGCGAGCGCGACTTTCGTGATCCTCGCCATCATCAAAATCAAAGGGGGGCAGAAGCGCACGCACGGGATGCTCATGATCGCGGCCACGGTGGCCTCCGCCCTTTTTCTCGTCGGCTACCTGCTGCACCACTCACTCCACGGTGATACCCGCTTCGTGCGCGAGGGTCTGCTCCGTCCCGTCTACTTTTTCATCCTCATCACGCATATCGTCCTCGCCGTCGTCGTCCTGCCGATGGTGCTGTCGACGCTCTACTTTGCCGCCGCAAAGCGATGGGAGAGCCACAAGCGGCTCGCCCGCTGGACCTATCCGGTGTGGATCTACGTCTCGGTCACGGGTGTGCTCGTCTTCGTCTTCCTGCGCATGCTCAACACACCGCCGCCGGTGTTCTGAGGCGTCCGCGGGTGGCGGGCAGTGCCGTTGGTGGAGGAAACCGCGCACAGAATGTGCGGGACCGATACGGGCTTCCTTTTCCCGCTCTTGCGTTTCCGGGAAAGGGTTTCACGTTCCGGGGTGTGAAATCACGGCGGACAATCCTTGCCCTTGCGGCGTTACTGCTTTGGCTGGCTCCGATGGGGGCGATGAAGTATCCGGAGGCGCCGCGCGGCGATGTGGTGGAAACGTTTCACGGGGTGGCGGTGGCCGACCCCTACCGCTGGATGGAGGAAACGACGAGCGAAGCGACCCAGGCGTGGCTGGACGGTCAGGAGGCGCTGTGGGACGAATATGCCGCGTCGCTCTCCGAACGCTGGGCCGTCGCCGCGCGTCTGCGCGAGCTGTGGGACTCGCCGCGCTACGGCCTGCCGCGGTGGGTCGGCGACCGCTACGTGTTTTCCATCAACAGCGGGCTCCAGCCGCACAGTGTTGTTTATCTATCCGACACCGATGAACTGGGCGGAGAGATTGTGCTCCTCGACCCGAACACCTTCTCGGAGGACGGGACGGTCTCGCTCGCGGGGCTCGGCTTTTCGCCCGACGGTCGCTACATGGGCTGGGCGGTGAGCGACGGAGGCTCCGACTGGCGCACGTGGCGGGTGCGCGATCTGGAGAGCGGTGAGGATCTTCCGACGCAGATTCGGTGGTCGAAGTTCGGCGGCCTTGCGTGGCGGGCCGACGGGACGGGTTTCTATTACCGGCGCTACGATCCGCCGGAAGCGGGGCGCGAATACGACGCGCGCAACGAGCTTGGCCGCATTCATTACCATGCCCTCGGTTCCGACCCGTCGGATGACCCCGTGGTTTACGAGCGTCCGGACGACCCGAAACTGTTTGTCGGCGCGGGAACCGATGAAACCGGGCGCTACCTCATCGTCAGCGAGGCGAAAGGCAACCTGACAAACGGGTTGCTCTTTGCGGACCTCGACGCGCGGGAGGATTCTGGCTCTCCGCATTTGCGCACGCTCGTGCCCGACGGGCTGGCACGGTTTTGGGTCTTCGGGTTTATCGACGGGCTTGCGTATACAATTACCAACGACAAGGCGGAGCGTTATCGCATCGTCGTCATTGATCCGCAGGCGCCGGACCCGGAAAACTGGCGGGGAATTGTGCCCGAGGGCGACGGCGTGATCCAGTCGGCGACCCTCAGCGGGGGGCAGATGATCGTGCAATACCTCGAGAATGTCGTCGCCCGGCTCGCCGTCTACGACCTCGGCGGCACACCGGTGACGGATGTCGAGCTGCCCGGTCCGGGCACGGTGTCGGGCCTGCGCGGGCGGGCCGACCGCGATGCGTTCTACTTCGCCTTCACCTCGTTCAACTACCCCACGACCATCTTCCGGGGGAATCCGGCGACAGGAGCCGTCGAATCCATCCGGCCCGTCGGCATCGATTTCGATCCGAAGACTATAGCCGTTTCGCAGGAGTTCTACGAGAGCCGCGACGGCACGCGCGTTCCGATGTTCATCGTCCACCGCAAGGGCATCGAACGCGACGGCAACAACCCGGTCGTCTTGTATGGATACGGTGGATTCAATGTGAGCCAGACGCCGCGGTTTTCCGTGTCCATTCTGCCGTGGCTGGAGCGCGGCGGAATCTACGCCATGCCGAACCTGCGCGGCGGCGGGGAATTCGGGCGCGAGTGGCACCAAGCGGGCACCCGTACCCGCAAGCAGAATACGTTTGACGATTTCATCGCCGCGGCGGAGTGGCTCATCGCGGAGGGCTACACCCGGCGCGGGCTCATCGGCACAAGCGGCGGAAGCAACGGAGGGCTCCTCACCGCCGCGGCCATGCTCCAGCGCCCCGACCTCTTCGGCGCGGTCGTGAGCGACGTGGGCGTGCACGACATGTTGCGCTACCACCGCTTTACCATTGGGCACCAATGGGCGACTGACTACGGTACGGT
Source organism: Opitutales bacterium (assembly GCA_007134215.1). Lineage (GTDB taxonomy): Bacteria > Verrucomicrobiota > Verrucomicrobiia > Opitutales > Oceanipulchritudinaceae > SLLG01. The sequence continues at coordinate 43,590 of SLLG01000058.1, forward strand.
GGAGAATCCCGAAGAGTTCGCCGCGCTCCTCGCGTATTCTCCGGTCCACAATGTGCGCCAAGGCATCGGCTATCCGCCCACGCTCATAACGACAGGCGAGTTCGACGACCGCGTCGTGCCCGCGCACTCCTTCAAGTTCACCGCCGCCCTGCAATGGGCGCAGGCCGGGGACAACCCGGTCGTCCTCCGCGTGGAGCGGCGCGCGGGCCACGGCGCGGGCCGCCCCGTGGACACCATCATCGCCAAGGAAGCGGACCGCTGGGCCTTCTTCCTGAAGCACCTTGATCCCGAACGGTCCGGCCCGGACGAGACGTGACGGGGCCTTTTCGGTGTCGTCGACTTCAAATCGGCTGAAGTCGATTTGTTTCGATTGAGTCAAACCAAGTGGACCCTCACCCGAAATACTCGACGCCCGCCCGGAAGAGGGGCTGGTCTTTGTTGCCGGGGATATTTTTGGCGACGTAGGGGCCGGTGCGTTCGGAGTGACCCATTTTGCCAAAGACGCGGCCGCAGCGGGAGGTGATGCCCTCGATGGCGAGGAGGGAACCGTTCGGGTTGTCGGGCAGGCGGTGGGCGGGGTGACCGTTCGGGTCGACGTATTGCGTGGCGATCTGGACGTTCTCGCGCAGGGCGTCGAGGGTTTCGGGCGGAGCGGTGAAGCGTCCCTCGCCATGGGAAATCGGTATCATGTGAATTTCTCCGAGTTCGCAGCGGTTGAGCCACGGGGAGCGCTTGGAGACGACGCGGGTGCGTGCATAGCAACTGACGTGGCGTCCGATGAGGTTGTAGGTAAGGGTGGGGTCGGCGGGATCGGGCGGGCGGATCTCGCCGTGGGGGAGGAGCCCGGTTTTGACGAGTGCCTGAAAGCCGTTGCAGATGCCGAGGATGAGGCCGTCGCGCTCGCGCAGGAGGCGGTGGACTTCGTCGCGCACGCGCGGGTTGCGGAGCACGGCGGCGATGAATTTGCCGCTGCCGGTGGGTTCGTCGCCCGCACTGAAGCCGCCCGGAAGCATGAGGATCTGTGCGCGCGCGACTTCATCGGCAAAGGCCGCGAGGGATTCCTCGACGGCGTCGTCGGTGAGGTTGCGGAAGACGCGGGTGACGGGCGCGGCACCCGCGCGGGCAAAGGCGCTGGCGGTGTCGTATTCGGTGTTGGTGCCGGGAAAGACGGGGATGAAGACGCGCGGCTTGGCGACCTTGGCGGCGGCGCGGCAGGTGTTCTTGGGAGCGAAGAACTGCTCGGGCGGGCAGCCGCCGGGAGCGGGTACCCGCGTGGGGAAGACGCTTTCGAGGGGCGCTTCCCACGCCGCGCGGAGGGTATCGAGCGAGATGCTGTCGGTCCCTGACGCGATGACGGGCTCGGCGAGGGTTTCGCCGATGGCAACGGTTCCGGCGCGTTCGAGAGCGGCGGGGTCGCGGGCCTCGAGAACAAGGCTCCCGTAGCGCGGGCCGAAGAGGGCGGCACGGTCTTCGGCGCTATGGCCCGCCGCGAACCGGAAGCCGATGCCGTTGCCGAACGCCATTTTCGCGAGGGCCGCACCGAGACCGCCGGCGCGGATGCTCTGCGCGGCGGCGACGGCGCCGCATTCGACGGCGGCGGCTAGGGCGGCGTAGCGTTCCCGGGCGGTGGCGAGGTCGGGCAGGTGGTCCGGCCCGACGGGCACCTCGAGAAGATACACGGGGCGGCCTGGCTCTTTGAATTCCGGCGAGAGGACGTTACGCGCGTCTACCGGGGCAAGCGCGAAGGCGACGAGGGTGGGAGGCACGTCTAGGTCCTCGAAGCTGCCGGACATGGAGTCTTTGCCGCCGATCGCCGGAATACCGAGGGCGGTCTGCGCGTGGAAGGCGCCGAGGAGGGCGGCGAGCGGCTTGCCCCAGCGGCGCGGGTCATCGCGTAGTTTTTCGAAGTATTCCTGCAGGGTGAGGCGCACCCGGTCGGCGCGTCCGCCCGCCGCGACGATGGCGGCGGTGGCTTCGAGGACGGCGTAGACTGCGCCGTGGAAGGGGCTCCAGCGCCCGATGGCGGGATGGAATCCCCACGCCATGAGGGTGGCTGCCGGGGTGGTGCCCTCGTCCACGGGCAGGGTGGCGGCCATGGCGTCGGCGGGGGTGACGCGGTGCCTGCCGCCGAAGGGCGAGAGCACGCTGCCCGCGCCGATGCTGCTGTCGAAGCACTCCGCGAGGCCGCGCTGGGAGCAGACGTTGAGGTCGCCGAGGACCGCCGTCCACGCGTCTTCGAGGGAAGCGGCGGCGGCTCCGCCGACGAGGGCGGGAAAGTCAGGCCCGGCGGGGGCGGCGACGCGCGCGCGGGTGGTCTGCCGCACGCCATTGGAATCGAGAAACTCACGACTGATGGAGACGATGCTGTCGCCCCGCCAGATCATTTCGAGGCGTCCCGTGGCGGTCACCTCGGCGACGGCGGCGGCTTCGAGGTTTTCGCGTCCGGCGGCGGCGCGGAAGGCCTCTGCGTCGGCGGGGTCGAGAACGACGGCCATGCGCTCCTGTGATTCGGAGAGAGCGATCTCGGTGCCGTCGAGCCCATCGTATTTGAGGGGCACGGCATCGAGATCGACGCGCAGGCTGGGGGCGAGTTCGCCGATGGCAACGGAGACGCCGCCCGCCCCGAAGTCGTTGCAGCGCTTGATGAGGCGGCTGACGGAGGGGTCGCGGAAAAGTCGCTGGAGTTTGCGCTCGGTGGGCGGATCGCCCTTTTGCACTTCGGCGCTGTTTTCGAGGGCGGAGGACGTGTGCTCCTTGGAGGAACCGGTTGCCCCGCCGATTCCGTCGCGTCCGGTGCGGCCGCCGACGAGGAGAATGACATCACCGGGGACCGGACGTTCACGGCGCACGTTGGCGGCTGGGGCCGCACCGACAACAGCCCCGATCTCCATACGTTTGGCGACGTAGCCAGGGTCGTAGACTTCGGATACAAGGCCCGTGGCGACGCCGATCTGGTTGCCGTAGCTGCTGTAGCCGTGGGCCGCCCCGCGCGTGATGACGCGCTGGGGCAACTTTCCGGGGAGCGTTTCGGAGAGAGGCTGGCGCGGGTCGCCCGATCCGGTGACGCGCATGGCCTGGTAGACGTAGCTGCGCCCGGAGAGCGGGTCGCGGATGCACCCGCCGAGGCACGTGGCGGCCCCGCCGAAGGGCTCGATCTCGGTGGGGTGGTTGTGCGTCTCGTTTTTGAACATCACGAGCCACGGCTCACGGCGACCGTCGATCTCGGCCTCGACGCGGATGCTCGCGGCGTTGATTTCCTCGGAGGCGTCGAGGTCGTCGAGCTGCCCGCGCGCGCGCAGCAGGCGCATTCCCATGAGGGCGATGTCCATGAGGCATCGCGGGCGTCCGCCGGCGCGCTCCGCGAAGACTTCGCCGCGGGCGGCGAGGTAGCTGTCCCACGCGGCGCGCGCGGGGGCGGTGAGGGGCGAGTCGGCGAATTCGACGGATTCGAGTTCGGCGAGAAACGTGGTGTGGCGGCAGTGGTCGGACCAGTAGGTATCGAGTACCTTGATCTCGGTGAGGCTGGGGTCGCGCCGCTCGGTGTCGCGGAAATGGTCGCGGCAGAAGACGAGGTCGGCATGCCCCATGGCGAGGCCCAGCTCGCCGCGCAGGGTGTCGAGCGCGGCATCGTCCATCGTCGTGAATCCGTCGATACGACGGACGGGCGCCGGTTCGGGGGCGGTGCGCTCGAGCGTTTCGGGTATGTCGTGCGCCGCCTCGCGGGAGTCCACGGGGTTGATGAGGAAGCGGCGGATTTTCGCAAGATCGTCCTCCGTTAGTCCTCCGGAGAGGATGTGTACCCGCGCGGCTGCGACGAGGGGGCGGTGCCCCGCGACGATCTGCACGCATTGCGCGGCGGAGTCAGCCCGCTGGTCGAACTGTCCGGGCAGGTATTCGACGGCCACGGTATGGTCATGGGGGCCGGCGGCGGGCGGATCGCCGGATACGTCCTCCACGGCGGGGTCGGAAAAGACGGTGCGCACGGCGTCGGGCCAGTGCTCGTCGGGCACGCCCTCGACGTCGTAGCGCTGGAGGACGCGCACGCCCGTGAGGCGGCGCACGCCAAGGTTGTCGCGGAGTTCGGCGAGGAGGGACTCCGCCTCCTGGCGCTGGCCCGGCTTTCGTTCAACGAAGAGGCGGCGGATGTGTGTCATCGGGCGGGAAACGGGCGGTGTGCGGCTCAGACGGCGTAGCTGCGTCCGGCGCGTTTTTCGAAATAGTTGATGAAGGCTTGGTTGGCGACGGCAAAGCCGCCGGGTGTCGGGTAGTTGCCCGTGAAATACCAGTCGCCGGTGTGCCCCGGCGTGCAGGCGTGCAGGGCGCCGATAGTCTGGTAGGTGACGACGAGTTCCCCCTGCCACGGGACGTCGCGCGGGCGGATCATCTCCGCGATTTGCGCGGAAATCTCCGACGGTTTGAAGGGCGCGTAGATGTCCTTTACGCGGTTCTCCTGTTCCTCCGGGGGCTTGACGACTTCGCGGCGGCAGGCTTCGTAGGTGTCCTGCAGGCGGGCTTCGGCGCCCTTGGCTTTGAGGAGCGAGACGGCGGCCTGGAAGGCGATGAATTTGCCCAGCTCGCTCATGTCGATGCCATAGCAGTCGGGGTAGCGAATTTGCGGGGCGGTCGATGCAATGATGATGCGCTTCGGGTTGGCACGGGAGAGGATTTTGATAATGGATTCGCGCAGCGTGGTGCCGCGCACGATGGAATCGTCGACGACGATGAGGTTGTCGGAGGGGCGGACGATGTCGTAGGTGATGTCGTAGACGTGCGAGACGAGGCGGCTGCGGTTGGCCTCCTGCGAGATGAAGGTGCGCAGCTTGATATCCTTGTGGGCGATTTTCTCGACGCGCGGCCAGTTGGCGAGGATGAGGCTGTCAATCAACTCGGCGGTGAGGCGCTGTTCCTCCTGCGCGGCGAGAATCTCCTCTTTGACAGCCTCGCGGCGGCGGCGGCGGAGTTCCTGGAGAAGGCCGTAGCTCGCGGTTTCGGCGGTGTTGGGTATAAATCCGAAGACGCTGTATTCGAGGTCGTTGTCGATGATCCTGAGGATCTGCCCGGCGAGGGCCGCGCCCATGGCTTTGCGCTCCCGGTAGATCTCCGGGTCGTTGCCGCGGGAAAAGTAGATTCGCTCAAAAGAACAGGAGCGCCGCGGGCGCGGCTCGGCGAAGGGCTCGATGCGGATGGCCCCCGTGCTCTTCATCTCAAGGACGTGGCCCGGCGGGATTTCCGAAATGTCGTCCGTCTTGAGATCGAAGACCGTCATGAGCGGGACGCGCTCCGAGGCGATGGCAAGGAATTCGTCGTCCTCGAAGTAGTGGGCCGGACGAATGCCCGCCGGGTCGCGCAGGAAGAACAGGTCGCCGTTGCCGACAAGGCCGCCGATCGTATAGCCGCCGTCCCATTGCGCGGCGGCCGAGCGCACGATGTCGACAAGGTCCAGCCGCTCGCTGATTACGGCGGGGATTTCCTCGCCCGGCATGCCCGAGTCGCGCATCCGTCGGTAGATCTCGTCGTGCGCTTCGTCGAGGTGGAAACCGATCTCCTCGAGGATCGTCTGGGTGTCGGTGTCGAAAATGGGGTGCTGGCCGCGGCGCACGAGGAGGCGGTTCAGCTCGGCCGTGTTGGTCATGTTGAAGTTGCCGCAGACCATCAGATTGCGCGTGGGCCAGTTGCTCCGGCGGAAGTAGGGGTGGCACGAGCTGGCGTTGAAACTGCCGGAGGTCCCGTAGCGCAGGTGCCCGATAAGAATCTCGCCTCCGAAGTCGTAGTGCTCCTTCACCGTCTCAGGCAGTTCGGGGAAGACGAGATTGCGCCGCACAAGTTTGTCGTAGCGCTTGAGCTGCTTGCGGAAGAGCCGGGCCAGCGAGTTGTCGTCGAGTTCGCGCTCGCGGAACATGAACGCCTTGCCCAGCGGCATGTTCAGCTTCACGCAGCCGATGCCCGCGCCGTCCTGCCCGCGGTTGTGCTGCTTCTCCATGAGGAGAAACATCTTGTTGAACGCATACAGGGGAGAGCCGTATTTCCGCGCGTAATAGCCGAGCGGCTGCTTCAGGCGGATCAATGCTACACCACATTCGTGGCCGATGGGATCACTCATCTATCCATGAAATCGGGTTAAGCGGGGGAGCCTGCCCATCGGCTTTCGCGGAGCAACCCTTTTCCTCGGTCCCAAGGCAAAGGCTCCTGTCAATGAATATATATATATCAATGTTTCATACGGATTATTTTATCCAGAGCTAAGAAAATTTGATTCAATAACTCTGCAGTGAAATCGGCTGTGCGGGAACGGGCGGGGGCCGCGGCGCAGCGGTGTTCCGGCACAGGGCAGCTTTCCGGCTTGCGCGGCACGACCGGAGGGGTGACGAAAGAGGTATGCAAGAGGAACCGGTCCGGATACTCATTCTTGGCGGCGGCGGGCGCGAGCACGCTCTGTATATCGCGTGCAAGGCGAGCCCCCGGTGCGGCGGCGTTGTGGTCGCGCCGGGCAACGGCGGGATTCCGGCGGAGGACTGCCGGGAGGTCGATCTGGAGAATGTCTCGGCGGTGGTGGACTGCGCCCGCGCGGAACGCGCCGGGCTTGTTATCGTCGGTCCGGAGGCACCGCTCGCGCTGGGTGTCGCCGATGCTTTGCGGGCGGAGGGCTTCGATGTCTACGGACCGGGCGAGGTCGGCGCGCGGCTCGAGGCAAGCAAGGCGCATTGCAAAGCATTCCTCGACCGCCAAGGCATCCCGACAGCGGCCTACGAACGGTTTATCGACGCGGACGCCGCGTTCGCCCACCTGAGGGCGGGGTCCGGCCCGGTCGTCGTGAAGGCGAGCGGGCTGGCGGCGGGCAAGGGCGTGTTTGTCTGCGCCGACCGCGCCGAAGCGGAAGCGGCTGTGCGGGAGGTGATGGTTGATCGCGTCTTCGGGGCGAGCGGGGCGGAAGTCGTCATCGAGGAGTGCCTGGAGGGGCCGGAGGTCTCGATCATGGTCATGGTGTCGAAGAGCGGGTATGTGTGTCTGCCGCCGAGCCAGGACCACAAGCGAGCGGGCGAGGGAGACACCGGACCGAACACGGGCGGGATGGGGGCGTATGCGCCGGCGGCGGTCGTCACGCCGGAGTTGAAGGACAGGATCGACCGGACCATCATAGCTCCGTCGGTCGAGGGACTTGCGCGCGAAGGAATCGACTACCGCGGCACACTCTACATCGGCCTCATGCTCACCCGGGAGGGCCCGAAGGTGCTCGAGTTTAATGTTCGCTTCGGCGACCCCGAATGCCAGGTGCTTTTGCCCCTGTGCGCGCATGATCCGCTCGACCTCATGCTCCGTTGCGCGCGCGGCGAGACACTGCCCGCCGAGGTCGCCGCGCGCGGCGAAACGGCGGCGGTCATCGTTGTGGCCGCAAAGGGGTATCCCGGCGCCTATGCCAAGGGCGAAGCGATCCGGCTGCCCGCTGACGTCCCTGCGAATGTGCAGATCGTCCACGCCGGCACGCGCCGGGACCAGGACGGCGCGCTTCTTTCCGCGGGCGGACGCGTCCTCGGCGTTGTGGCGCGGGGGGCGGACCTTGCGCAGGCGACAGCCGACGCCTACGCCGTGTGCGACCGCATCGACTGGCCGGGCAGGTATTTCCGCCGCGACATCGGGTGGCGGCAGCTTCAGGCGGAGAAGTGAGGGGCACGGGCGGCGGCCCGAATTTTCCTCGTGCCTTTACAAAGCCCGTCGTTTGCCCACGATGATTGTCATGTCCCTTGAGCGCAACCGGATCGTCGTGGTCTGCACCGGCAACACCTGCCGCAGTCCCATGGCGGAGAAACTCCTTGCCCATGCCCTCGCGGCGGAAGACCCGCCATTGAACTCCATCGATGTCGTCTCCGCCGGCGTGTCCGCCTATCCGGGGGAACCCGCTTCCGGAGGGGCCGTGCGCGCGCTCGCCAAGGTGGGTCTCGACCTCACGGCGCACCGCAGCCGCTCCTTCGAGCCGTCGCTGGCGGAGAAGGCGCTGCTCATTCTGGCCATGCGCGAGAGTCACCGTGCTTACCTCAAGGAAAACCACCCGGATCTCGGAGCGCCGGTCTTGCTCTTCCGCGAGCCCATGGGCGATCCGGAAAACGCCGAGGTGTGCGATCCCTTCGGCGGTGATTTCGGACGCTATTTGGAAGCCCGCGACAGCCTCGCCGAAGCCGTGCCCGCCCTCATCCGGCACATCCGGTCGCTTGTCTGAGCGGTGCTTTCACGATCCGTCGCTCGGTACAGCGCAGTCTGCCCGCATTTTTGATTCCCGGTTATTTCCCTTTAAAATGAGCAAACACCCCAAAATCGTTATCATCGGCGCCGGAAGTCTCTTCTTCGGGCGCAAGCTTATCTGGTCTATGAACCGGCTCGAGGGCCTCACCGACGGCCACCTCGCCCTCGTCGACACGGATCCCGGCCATCTTTCGCAGATGGAGGCGCTCGCCCGCAAGGCGCGCGAGACGTCCGGAGCAACCCACGAAATCTCGGCCACGACGGATTTCCGCGAGGCCCTGCCCGGCGCTGACTTCGTCATTCTCAGTTTTTCGCGCGACAATGCCCGCTACCGCGGGGTCGACGTGCAGATAAGCGCGAAACACGGTATCCGCATGTGCTCGGGCGACACCATCGGTCCGGGCGGCGTGTTCCGTGCCCTGCGCGAGTTCGATGCCGTGGTCGAGGTCGTTAAGGCGGTGGAAGAACTGTGCCCGCAGGCATGGCTGGTCAACTACATCAACCCTTCCGCGGTCTTCGGGATCGCCATGGCGAAGGTCTGCCGCACGCCCTATTTCGCGCTTTGCGATAGCTTGCACATCCCGCATCTCCAGCACCAATACATGAAGATGCTCGGTCTGGACACGGAGGCCGTCGACGACTTCCGCATGCGCATCGCGGGGGTCAACCATTTCACATGGCTGCTGGAGGCGACCTACCGGGGCGAGGACGTGCTGCCGCGCATCCACGAGGCAATACGCGCGCAGGGGGAGACGGAGAATCCGGAAGCCAATGCCAAATCGCTCTTCAACAAACGTATCGCGGCAAAGCTTGCGGATGTCTTCGGCGCCGTGCCCGTCTGCACCGCGCACACAAAGGAATACCTTCCCTACTTCCAGGGCTATGGTGCCCATGTCGCGGAGGAAGTCGTGCCGCCGCTCTCGCTTTTCGAGCACGAGAAGCGCATGCAGGGGACCGACTGGATGTGGCAGGACATCGCGGACTACGTCGAGGGACGGAAGCCGATCACGGAGTTTCTCGAAAAGGGCCGTTCCGACCATGCCACCGATGTCGTGCAGACGATTTGGAACGACTCGGGCCAACACTTCTACATCAACACGCCGAACACGGGCCCCGCAGTACCGAACATGGAGGCGGGCGCCTTTCTTGAACTCGAGTGCGTCGTCGGCCGCAGGGGTCCGCGACCGGTTCCCGCGCCCCCCATGCCGCTCGGTTTGCGCGCCCTCCAGATGCGCATCCTCGAAACCCATGAACTCACCGTGGAAGGCTACCTCCAAAAAGACCGCGGTCTGCTTATCCGCGCCCTCGCGGTCGACCCCATCGTCAATTCCCTGCGCGCCGCCGAGCGGGTCTTCGAAGATCTCGCCGAAGCCCAGAAAGACGTCCTCCCGGCATGGGTCTCCGCCCCGGCTGCAAAGAAGCGGTCCGTCTCCACTACGGTTGCCGCAGACGCCGCCCTCGAACAAGGGCAGACCGCTACAGGGTGGTAATCCACCAATCCAACGGCCTCGAATGCACAGATAAAATTAAAAACTGACGCGTAAAAACGATGTAATATCCTTTTGACAAACCGGAGAAGCCGAACAATATGGACAGAATGAAAACTGAACCGGGAGGAGGCGACGGGGCTGTTTCCGTTGCGGCGGCGGAGGCTGCCGCCGGTGTCTCGCTGCGCGTGCCGCGGAAGGCGCGTCGTGTGCCGCGTGCGGTGGTGCCGGAGGGACGCGACGGGTATTACCATGTCGTCAGCCGCATCAACGGGCGGGCGTTTCTGCTGACGGACACGCGGCGGGAGACCTTCCGCG